>JBIKUN010000122.1:0-13975 GCA_044347565.1 Vicinamibacterales bacterium
GATCCGCTCGCAGCAGCACGCCATCGCCGAGGCCGGACGCGATGACGTGCGGCTCTTCGCCGTCTTCATGGACGACTATCACCTCGGCCGCTTTCCCCAGGAGATGCTGCCGCTGCGCAAGGGGCTCACCGACTTCCTCGGCACCATGATGGGACCGCTCGATCTCGTCACGGTGATGAATCCGATCACGCCGCTGAGCGCGCTCGAATGGACGCGCGACAAGCAGAAGCTCGTGCGCGCCATGCGCACCTACGAGGGCCGCAACGACAACTTCATCGGCCGCAGCGCGCTCGAAGAATCCCAGAGCCTCTCGCGCAACATCTTCCGCGTGCGCTCGCAGGTGGTGATCACGGCGCTGCAGGCGCTCGTGATGCATCTGTCGGGCCTGCGCGAGGGCCGCAAGACGCTGCTCGTCGTCTCGCAGGGCATTCCGTTGATGTTCGACGTCTCGCTCGAGCCCGACTTCCAGGCGCTGCTGCGTGAAGCCAACCGCGGCAACGTCATCATCCACACGCTCGATCCCCGCGGCCTCGGCCAGGGCATGCTCGTGCACAACACGCTCTTCCGGCTGGCCAGCGAAACCGGCGGCCAGGCCATCGTCAACACGAACGATCTCTCGAAGGGGCTCGAGAAGGTCGTGCGCGACGCGAGCCACCACTACCTCATCGGCTATGCGCCGACGCGCGAGCTGAACGACGGCAAGTTCCACAAGATCGCCGTGAAGGTCAAGCGCAAGGGCGCCCGCACGGTGGCCCGGCGCGGCTACTGGGCGCCGTCGGCCGCGGAGATGAACCCCGTGGCGCCGGCGGCGGTCGAGCCGGCCGTGTCGTCGGCCCTCACCAGCCTGCAGACGCGGCGCGAGAACCGCGTGGCGCTCGTCGAAACGGGCTTCGCGCCCGGCGGCAACGGCGCCGTGCGCCTCTCGGCCACGTGGCGGCCGGTGCCCGGCTTCAAGGAGCGGCCCGAGACGCTGAAGGTCGACGTCCGCGACGAGCGCGGCGGACCAATCGCCGACGCCGAGAACACCCTGTCGGCCGATGGCACCGGTGTGGTGCACGTCGACGTGCCGCCCGGCGCCGTGCTCGTGCGCTTCAGCGCCGCGAGCGCCAGCGGCGACGTGGTCGACCGCTGGGAAGTGCCGATCACGGTGCCGGACCTGAGCGGCGCCACCCTCGCCGTGGCGACGCCGGTCTTCGTGCGCGCCCGCACCACCGCCGCCTTCCAGGCCCTGCGGCGTGGCGAGGCCGGCACGCCGAGCCCCGACCGCGAGTTCCGCCCCACCGACCTCATCGTCGTGCGCACGACCATCGCCGACAGCGACGCGACGCCCGCCGCGGTGACCGCCGAGGTGCTGACCCGTGAGGGCAAGTCGCTGGCGACCCTTCCCGCCACCCTGACCGGCGGCCGGTTCCAGGTGGATCTGCCCCTCCGCTCGCTCGCCCTCGGCGAGTACGTGCTCCGCTTCACGGCGACGCGCGGCGCGACGTCGGCCGAGAGCACGGCCGGCTTCGCCATCATCCGCTGAGCCCGGTTCACCGTGGCGGCCCCGCGCGTCATCACGACCGGCCTCGACGATCCGCGGCTCGAGGCGTACCGGGACATCGCGCATCCCGACGCGCTGCACGCGCGCGATCTGTTCGTGGCCGAAGGCCGGCTCGTGGTGGACCGGCTCGTGCGAGGCGGCCGGCACCTCGTGCATTCGCTGCTGCTCACCGAGACGGCCGCGGCGGCCATGGCGCCCACACTCGCGGCGCTCGATCCGGTCACGCCCGTGTTCGTCGTGCCGCAGGCGGTGATGAACGATGTGGTCGGCTTCAACATCCATCGCGGCTGCCTGGGCCTGGCGGCGCGGCCGGTGCCGCGGCCCTTCGACGCCCACCCGTGGGAGACGTATTCCCGGGTGGTCGTGGCCGAGGGCGTGAACAACCCCGACAACATCGGCAGTCTCTTCCGCAATGCCGCCGCGCTCGGGACCGACGCCCTCGTGCTCGGCCCCGGGTGCGCCGACCCGCTGTATCGCAAGGCCATCCGCACGTCGATGGCCGCCACGCTGAGCCTGCCGTGGGTCGTCACATCCGCCTGGCCAGACGCGCTCGACGTGCTGCGCGCCGCCGGACTCACCGTGGTGGCCTGCACGCCCGACGCCGAGGCCGTGTCGCTCTACGAGGCGTCGCTGCCGACGCGCGCTGCCGTGCTCGTCGGCGCCGAAGGTGACGGCCTCACGGCCGCCGCGCGCGCCCGCGCGGATCTCGCCGTGCGCGTCCCGATGTTTGGCGACATGGACTCGCTCAACGTGGCCACGGCGGCCGCGGTGGTGCTGAGCGCGCTGGCCGGCCGTGACGGCACGCCCGGGCGCTAGGCGCCGCCGGACCTCAGCCCTGCGCCCAGCCGAGCGAGCGCTGCACGGCGCGCTTCCAGCCGTCGTAGCCGCGGGCCCGTGCCTCGGCGCCCATCAGCGGTGAGAACTCACGGTCGAGCGCCCAGTTGCGGCGCACGTCGTCGAGACCGTCCCAGTAACCCACGGCCAGCCCGGCCAGATACGCCGCGCCGAGTGCGGTCGTCTCGGCCACGACAGGCCGGCGCACCGGCACGCCGAGCTGATCCGCCTGGAACTGCAGCAGCATCGCGTTGGCCGACGCGCCGCCGTCCACCTTGAGGTGCGGCAGCGTGAGTCCGGCTTCCTCCTGCATCACCTCGAGGACGTCGCGCGTCTGGTAGGCCATCGCGTCCACCGCGGCGCGCGCGATGTGCTCGATGCGCGAGTCACGCGTCAGCCCGACAATGGTGCCGCGCGCATGCGGGTCCCAGTACGGCGCACCCAGGCCCACGAACGCCGGCACGAGATACACCCCGCCGCTGTCGGGGACGTCGCGCATCAGACGCTCGACGTCGGCCGACGTGCTGATGGCGCGCAGCCCGTCACGCAGCCACTGCACGGCCGCGCCGGCGATGAACACCGAGCCCTCGAGCGCGTAGGT
This sequence comes from Vicinamibacterales bacterium, assembly GCA_044347565.1. Taxonomy (GTDB): domain Bacteria; phylum Acidobacteriota; class Vicinamibacteria; order Vicinamibacterales; family UBA2999; genus CADEFD01. The sequence continues at coordinate 2,979 of JBIKUN010000122.1, forward strand.
CGTGTGGTCGCCGAGCCGCCACGCCACGGTGGTGAGCAGGCCCTTCTGCGACGCCACCAGCCGGTCGCCGGTATTCAGCAGCATGAAGCAGCCGGTGCCGTAGGTGTTCTTCGCTTCGCCGGGGCCGAAACATGCCTGCCCGAAGAGCGCCGCCTGCTGGTCACCGGCGGCGCCGGCAATCGGAATCGGCGCTCCGAACAGATCCGCCGCCGTCTCGCCGTAGACCTCGCTGCTCGCCCGCACCTCGGGCAGCATCTGGCGCGGCACGTCGAAGAGCGCCAGCAGGTCGTCGTCCCAGCGGCGCTGGTGGATGTTGTAGAGCAGCGTGCGGCTGGCGTTGCTCTCGTCGGTCACATGCACGCGGCCGCCGGTGAGCCGCCAGATGAGGAAGCTGTCGATGGTGCCGAAGAGCACCTCGCCGCGGGCGGCGCGGGCCCGCAGCCCGTCGGTCGTGTCGAGCAGATGCTTGATCTTCGACGCCGAGAAGTAGGCGTCGAGCACGAGTCCCGTGCGGGCGCGCACGGTGGGCTCGTGGCCGGCGGCCTTCAGGCGATCGCACAGTCCGGCGGTGACGCGGCTCTGCCAGACGATCGCGTTCGCCACCGGCACGCCGGTGGCGCGATCCCAGAGGATCGTGGTCTCCCGCTGGTTGGTCACGCCGATGGCGGCGATGTCGCCGGCCGCCACGCCGGCGCGGGCCATCGCGTCCTTCGCCGTCTGGAACTGCGTGCGCCAGATGTCTTCCGGGTCGTGCTCCACATGCCCCGGCTGCGGGAAGATCTGGGGGAACTCCTGCTGCGCGGTGGCCACGGCACGGCCGCCGCGGTCGAACACGATCGCGCGGCTCGAGGTCGTCCCCTGATCGAGGGCGAGCACATAGCGGCTCATCGGGCGCTCCCCGCGGGATGGAGCCGCGTGATGCAGAGGTCGTAGATGGCGCCGCCGGCAATCGCACCGATGATCGGACCGACGATCGGCACCCACCACCAGCCGCCGTTGGCGGAGAACACGCCGCCGCCCCAGCCCGCCATCGCCGTGAAGAGCCGCGGGCCGAAGTCGCGCGCCGGGTTGATGGCGTAGCCGGCGTTGAAGCCGAACGCCACCCCGATGCCGATGACGAGCAGGCCGACGAACAGCGGGCCCGTCCACGACGGCGCCGCCATGTTCTTCCCGTCGCCGATGGCGAAGACGCCGATGACGAGCAGCGCCGTGCCGACGATCTGATCGACGAGGCCGCCGGCGAGCGACAGGAACGGCTGCGGATACGTGGCGAAGATTCCGGCCGTGCCCTGCGCGCCGGCAATCTGCCGCACGCCGGCATCGAACGCGGTGAAGGCCTCGCGGTAGGTGAGGTAGACCAGCGCCGCGCCGGCGAAGGCCCCGACGGTCTGCGCGACGACATACGGCGCGACCTTGCCCCACGGCAGGCCGCGATGCACGGCGAGCGCGAGCGTGACGGCCGGATTCAGGTGCGCGCCGGAGACGCCGCCGGCGACGAGCACGCCGAGCATGACGGCGATGCCCCAGCCGAGGTTGATGGCGAGATAGCTGCCGTTGGCATTGGCGCTCAGCACGCCCTGCGCGACGACGCCGACGCCGAAGGCGATGAGCACGAACGTGCCGAGGAATTCCGCAGCCGCTTCCCGGATGAGTCCACGCGACATAGGCGCGCATTATGGCAGCGACGGTGCGCCACGGGAAGACCTGGGCGGGCCCGGGCGGCGACGGGCGGTACAATGCCGCCGGATGGTCGCGGAGATCGTGCAGGCCGTGCGCGTGTGGGCCGACAGCGCCGGTGGACTCGGGGTGTTCGTCGTGGCGGTGCTCGATTCGAGCGTGATGGCGCTGCCGAACGCCACCGATGCCCTCGTCATGTATCTCGCCATCCAGCACCCCGCGTGGTGGTGGTACTACGCGGCGATGGGCGCGGCCGGCGTGGTCGTCGGCTCGTGGCCGCTCTATCTCGTGGCCCGGCGCGGCGGGCAGGCCTTCCTCGCCAGGCGTCTCTCCGCTCCTCGCGCGGCGGGCGCCGTCGCCTGGTACAAACGCAGCGCCTTTGCCGCCATTGCCGGCCCGGCGTTCGTGCCACCGCCGATGCCGCTCAAGATCTTCGTGCTGCTGGCCGGGGCGACGGCCTACGCGCCGTGGCGCCTCGTGACGGCGCTCGTCGTCGGCCGCGGCTCGCGCCACGCCATCGAGGCCGGCCTCGCCGCCGCCTATCGCGACGAGGCGGTGCGGGCATTCGAGCAGTACGGGCCGGCGCTGGCGCTCGGCGTGCTGGGCGCGATGACCGCGCTCGCCGTGGGCCTCAGCGTGTGGCACACCCGACGGACGGCGGCGTGAGCCGCACCCCCGCTCTGGGATAATGCCGGCAGGCTCCGCCCCGATGGCCCTTCCTGCGCCCCTCTCCGTCGATGTCTTCACCGTGCGTACCGCCGGTGTGGGCGCAAACGTCGTCGCGACGCTCGCGACGCTGCTGAGCGGCGAGGAACTGGCGCGCGCGGCGCGCTTCGTCCGCGCCACCGACCGCGACACCTTCGTCATCGCCCGCGCGCTCGTGCGCACGAGGCTCTCGGCCTACGGGCCGACGGCGCCGCGGGCCTGGCAGTTCGAGACCAACGCGCACGGGTGCCCCTTCGTCATCGCCCCGCAGGCCGGCACGCCCCGCCTCACCTTCAACCTCTCGCACACGACCGGCCTCGTCGCGCTCGCGGTAACGCGCGGCCGCCTGGTGGGCGTGGACGTGGAACGTGTGGACCGTGTCGTGCGCGAGGACATCGCCGGCCGGCACTTCGCGCCCGAGGAGGTGCGCGACCTGCGCGCCCTGCCGCCCGACGCACAGGCACGCGCCTTCTTCGAGTACTGGACGCTCAAGGAGGCTTACATCAAGGCCCGCGGCATGGGCCTCGCCATTCCGCTCGCCGACTTCGCCTTTACCCTCGCACCACCGGCCGCGCCGACGATCCGGTTCGTCGAGGGCTTCGACGATCGGCCCGAGCGCTGGCAGTTCTGGCAGGCCTGGCCCACCGCCGAGCACCGCCTCGCTCTGGCCGTCACCCGCGAGGCGACAGACCACGCCGTCCCCGTCAGCCTCACGGAGACGTCGCCGGAGGCCCTGGGCGCGTGAGGCTCTGGGCGCTGAGCGACCTGCACGTCGGCTTCGAGGTGAACCGCGCGGCCGTCGAGGCGATGGCCGATCACGGCGACGACTGGCTGATCCTCGCCGGCGACACCGGCGACACGCTCGCGCAGCTCACGCTCGTGCTCGACGTGGTCACGCGCCGCTTCGCGAGGGTCATCTGGACGCCGGGCAATCACGACCTGTGGACGCCGCGCCAGTGGCCCGACAACCGCCGCGGAGACGCGCATTACGCACGCCTCGTCGACGCCTGCCGCGCCCGTGGTGTGGTGACGCCGGAGGATCCCTTCGAGGTCTGGCCCGCGACCGGCCACGTGATCGCCCCGTGCTTCACCCTCTACGACTATTCGTTCGGCCCGTCCGGGCTCTCGGCCGACGAGGCGGTAGCGTGGGCGGCCGAGACGAAGGTGCAGTGCGCCGACGAGCTGCTGCTCGCGCCGGCGCCCTACGCCTCGCGCGGCGACTGGTGCGCGGCGCGTGTGGCGCTGACCGAAGCACGACTCGACGCCCTCGATACCGCGACCCGCCTCGTGCTCGTGAACCACTTCCCGCTGCGGCCGGATCTGGCGGTGCTGCCGCGCATTCCGCGCTTCACCATCTGGTGCGGCACGACACGCACGGCCGACTGGCACACCCGCTATCGCGCCGATGTCGTGGTGTCGGGGCACCTGCACCTGCGCAGTACGCGCTGGCGCGACGGCGTGCGCTTCGAGGAAGTCTCGCTCGGGTATCCCGCGCAGTGGCGGCAGTCGAAGGCGGTCGACGACTACCTGCGGCCGATCCTGCCGGCGCCGCCGGTGGCCGGCTGGGGCGAGAGCGCCACCGTCATCCGTCACGGGTGAGCGCCCGCGCCTCAGCCGCTACAATACGCGCATGCGTGTCTTCCGCTGGCTCCCGGTGCTCCTCCTCGCGGCGCTGCCCGCGTCGGCTCAGACATCCTCGTCCTACGCCCGGCCGGAACTGCTGGTCGATCCGGTTTGGCTGGCCGTCAACCTCTTCGCCCCGGACACCCGCGTGGTGGACCTGCGGCCGCGCGGGTTCGACGAGGGACACATCCCGAATGCCGTGTGGCTCGACAACAACGCCATCCGCAACCCGAAGGCGCCGCCCACCTTCCTGCCGACGCCGCAGGAGTTCGCGGCGCTCATGGGCCGCCTCGGCATCTCGAACACCACACGCGTCATCGCCTACGACGAACGCGGCGGCCTCTATGCGGCGCGCCTGTGGTGGATTCTCAACCACTACGGCCACAGCAACGTGGCCCTGCTCGACGGCGGCTGGGCGAAGTGGACGGCCGACAAGCGCGTGACCACCACCGCGGCGTCACGCCCCACGGCGGCCACCTTCACGGTACGAACCGGTACCATCGGCGTGGCGACGGCCGATGACGTGAAATCGGCGATCAACAACCGCGCCGTCAGGCTCATCGACGCCCGCACACAGAACGAAATCGACGGCAAGGACCTGCGCGGCATCAAGCGCGGCGGCTTCATCGAGTCGTCGATTCCGGTCTACTGGGAAGACCTGCTCGACACGACGGCCCGCACCGTGAAGCCGGCCGCCGAACTCGAGCGCCTCTGGCGCGGCAAGGGCGTCGCGAAGAACGATGCGGTCATCGTCTACTGCCAGATCGGCATGCGGGCCAGCTACGACCTGTGGACGCTCGCGCTCCTCGGCCACGACCTCTCGAAGCTGCGCAACTACTACGGCGCGTGGGAAGAGTGGGGCAACCGGGACGACACGCCGATCAAGAACAGGGACTAGGGACACAGGGACCAGGGACCAGGGATATGCCACAGAGTGTCATCGCCAGATTCCTTGCGAGGCTTGCGACGCCCCGCCTCTTCCTGGTCGCGGCGGCGCTGCTCGGGCTCGATCTGCTGATTCCCGATTTCGTGCCGTTCGTCGACGAGATCCTGCTCGCCATCCTCACGCTCATCTTCGCGCGGCGGAAGCCGGGGCTCTGACAACCGCGGGCGTGCGGCAGCTGGAAGGGCACGAACACGGTGGCGGTTTCATCGGCCGCACCGACGACAAGGCGGGCCGGACGGAAGCCGCACTGTCACCTTGACGACGCACGGCCGGTCCCCTATCGTCGTCGGATGCTCCGGAGACATGACATGCATACGCGTCGATTCACCGCGCCGGTCGTGGCGCTCGCCGTCGCCACCCTGACGATCTCGCTCAGTGCCGGCAACACACCCTACCGCGCCCGTCAGGGCATGGTGGTGTCGCAGAGCGACATCGCGTCCGGCGTGGGCTGGAAGGTCATGCGCGAGGGCGGCAACGCCATCGACGGCGCCGTCGCGACGGCGCTCGCGCTCGCGGTGACGCACCCCACGGCCGGCAACATCGGCGGCGGCGGCTTCATCGTCTACCGCGGCGGCGACGGCACGACGACGACCTTCGACTTCCGCGAGATGGCGCCGGCCGGTGCGAATCCCACGATGTGGATGAAGGACGGCAAGTACGACTTCGACATTCACCATAACTCACACCGCTCCGTCGGTGTGCCCGGCACGGTAGCCGGTCTCTACCTGGCCCATCAGAAGCTTGGCAGCAAGCCGTGGAAGGACCTGGTGCTGCCGGCCGTGGCGCTGGCGCGCGATGGCTTCGAGGTGAGCGAAGGCCTTGCCGCCTCGCTCGAGCGCATGATTCCGGAGTTCAAGAAGTACCCGGCCTCGCTCGCCCAGTTCTCGAAGAACGGCGTGGCCTACAAGGCCGGCGAGATCCTGAAGCAGCCCGATCTGGCACGGTCGCTGCAGCGGATTGCGGACAAGGGCCCGGCCGGCTTCTACGAGGGCGAGACCGCCGAGCTCATCGAGAAGGAGATGAAGGCGAACGGCGGCCTCATCACGCGCGACGACCTGAAGAAGTACGTGGCGAAGGAGCGCGCGCCGCTCAAGGGCGCCTACCGCGGCTACGAGGTCATCGGCATGCCGCCGCCGAGTTCCGGCGGCATGGGCATCATCCAGATGCTGAACGTGCTCGAGGGCTTCGACCTCAAGGCCAACGGTTACGGCTCGGCCCAGAACATCCACCTCGTGACCGAAGCCATGCGGCGCGCCTTCGCCGATCGCGCGCAGCATCTCGGCGATCCGGACTTCAACAGCGGCATCCCGATCGCGCAGCTCATCTCGAAGGACTACGCGACGCAGCTGCGCAAGACGATCAACCCGAACAAGGCGTCGGTCTCGACCCCCACGACCTTCACGTGGCCGACGGAGTCGCAGGAAACCACGCACCTTTCGGTCGTGGACGGCAGGCAGAACGCCGTGTCGCTCACCTACACGCTCGAGTACGGCTACGGCTCGCGCATCGTCGTGCCGGGCGCCGGCTTCCTGCTCAACAACGAGATGGGCGACTTCAACTCCGCGCCCGAGATGACCGACGACCGTGGCAACATCGGCACCAGGCCGAATCTCGCGCTGCCCGGCAAGCGCATGCTGTCGAGCATGGCGCCGACCATCCTCGCCAAGGACGGCAAGCTGTTCATGGTCACCGGCTCACCCGGCGGCCGCACCATCATCAACACCGTGCTCACGACGATCCTGAACGTGGTGGACTACGGCATGAACGCGCAGGAAGCCGTGGACGCCGGCCGCATGCACCACCAGTGGCTGCCGGATCGGCTGAGCATGGAACGCTACGGCTTCTCGGCCGATACGATCGCGAAGCTGAAGGCGATGGGCCACACGGTGGCTGAAGCCGGCGGCCAGGGCGTGGCGGAAGTCATCGTCGTCGGCAAGGACGGCATCCTCGAGGGCGGCGTGGATGGCCGCGCGCCCGACGGTGGCGCCGCCGGCAAGTAGGTGATCGGGCGAAGCGTTCAGGCGCGACCTGCCCTCAGTCCTCGGCCTGCGGTTCGTTCACGTATTCGAAGCCGAAGCGTCCCTTCACGCAGAGGTTGCCGCGTGTCACCCCGTTCTCGAACGGTGACGTGACCTTCACGATGCGCTCGTCCTGCACGTGCGCGGTGAGCGTGCAGCCCACACCGCAGTACGGGCAGATCGTATCCACCGCCGTCTGGCGCTCGGGCGCCCACTGCCCCGCCTGGCGCAACGAGAATTCGGGCTTCGCCATGAGCGCGCCCGTCGGGCACACGGCGATGCAGTTGCCGCAGTAGACACAGGCCGATTCCGGCAGCGGCACGTCGAGTTCGGTCGAGATGTGCGCGTGGAACCCGCGCCCCGCGACGGCGATCGCGAAGGTGTTCTGCGCGTCGGTGCCGCACGCCTCGACGCATTTGTAGCAGAGCACACACTTCGCATAGTCGCGCACATAGAGGTCGTTGTCGTCCTTCACCGGCTGCGCAACGGTGGCGGCAGACGGGCCGAAGCGTGCCGGGTCGGCGCCGTATTCCGCCAGCAGCGGCGTCAGCTCGTCCGCGGTCGAGAGATCCACCGACGACGCCAGCAGTTCGAGCACCACCTTGCGCGAGGTGCGCACGCGCGCGGAGTTGGTGTGCACCTTCATCCCGGCTTCGGCTCTGCGTGAGCAGGCCGGCGCCAGTACGCGCGCGCCTTCCACCTCCACGACGCACAGGCGACAGGCGTTCACCGGCGTGAGCGTCTCGAGGTAGCAGAGCGTGGGCACGTCCTTCCCGGCGGCGCGGCAGGCGTCGAGCAGCGTCGCGCCCTCGGGCACGTCCACCGCGGCGCCGTCCACCGATACGGTCAGCGTGGCGCGTGGCGGCGCGGGCGGGGCCTCCGGCAACGCGGCGGCGCGCGGCGGCAGCGAGAACCAGATCGCATCGTGCTGACTCACAGCGCACTCCCGCTTCTGAAGACCTGGAGCCGGGCCACGGCGGATTCCACGGCCGACGACGCCGTCTGCCCGAGGCCGCAGATCGACGCATCGCGCATCGCCTGGCCAAGCTCGGCGAGGATCGCCAGGCGCTCGGCCCGCGCCGTCACCCCGACATCGGCGCGGAGCTGCGCGATGAGTTCGCGCTGCCGCACGGTGCCGACGCGGCACGGCACGCACTGGCCGCAGCTTTCCTCTTCGAAGAACGCGGCGATGCGTCCGAGCATGTCGGCAAGGTCCGTCGTGTCGTCGAAGACCAACACGACGCCCGAGCCGAGGGTAAGCCCGGCCGCGCGCGTGTCTTCGAAGGTGAGGCGCAGGTCGAGCGACTCCGGTCCCACGAACATGCCGGCGGCCCCGCCGAGCAGGATCGCCTGCAGGTCGCGCCCGCCAGCCACACCGCCCGCGAGTCGCAGCACCTCGCCAAGCGTCACACCGAATGGCAACTCGTAGAGCCCGGGCCGCGCCACGTGGCCCGACACGCAGAAGAGCCGCGTGCCGGTGGACGACGCCGTGCCGGTCGCGGCCCACGCCGCCGCGCCCTGGGTGAGGATGGGCAGCACGTTGGCAAGTGTCTCGACGTTGTTGACCACGGTGGGTTTGCCGAACACGCCCGCCTGGCTCGGGAACGGCGGTTTCGACCGCGGCTCGCCGCGTTTCCCTTCGAGCGAGTTGAAGAGCGCCGTCTCTTCACCGCAGATATAGGCACCGGCGCCGCGCCGGATCTCGAGGTCGAACGCATACCCGGAGCCGCACACATCGCCGCCGAGCAGCCCCGCCGCCCGGGCGGATGCGGCCGCCTGCTCGATGCGGGCTTCGGCATCGGGATACTCGCCGCGCACGTAGAGGAACCCATGCGTGCTGCGCGTGGCGATACCGCAGATGGTCATCGATTCGATGATGGCGAAGGGGTCGCCGGCCATCAGCACGCGATCCTTGAAGGTGCCGGGCTCGGACTCATCGGCGTTGCAGACGACGTAGTGCGGCTCGGCGGGTTCGGCGGCCACCGCCGCCCACTTCACACCGGTCGGAAACGCGGCGCCGCCGCGGCCCATGAGTTTCGCGGCCGTGACCTCCGCGATGACCCCGGCCGGCCCGAGTTCGATGGCGCGCGCCAGCGCCGCGTAGCCGCCGGCGGCACGGTAGGCGTCGAGGCTCGTGGGGTCGACGACTCCGACGCGCCTGAGCAGCGGGCGCCCCGGCTGCCCCGCCTGCGGCACGACCGCGCGCAGGTCGGCGAGCGACTCGGTGAGATGCCCGGTCCCGCCCGGCGCGAGGGCGCGGGTCAGCGCGTCGACAGAGGACGCCGGCGCGACGACCACGCGGGTGGGCGGCGCGCCCGCCCGCACGACGAGCGCCGCCGGGGCGCGTTCGCACTGCCCGAGGCACGGACTGCGCATCCATGCCGTGCCGCGGCCATCGGGGGCCGTGCCTTCAGGCCCGAGCGCCTCAGCGAGCGACGCACAGAGGGACTCGGCGCCACGCGCCCGGCAGGCGATGTCGTCGCAGACGTGCACGACGGCGGCGGCCCGCGGCTCGGTCGCGAACAGGTGGTAGAACGTCAGCACGCCCCACGCCTCGGCCGGCGGCACGATGAGCCGTTCGCAGATGTAGTTCATCGCGCCGCGGCTCACCCAGCCCACGCGGTCCTGCACGGCGTGGAACGCCGGCAGCAGCAGGTGGCGCTGCGCGATCGCCGCCGGCCGGCCGCCGCGCGAGCTGCGGCCATCGCGCGCGATGTCGCGAGCGCCGCCGTCCCAGCCGCTGGCGGGCGCGCCGAGCAGGGCATCCACGGCGGCCCGCTCCTCGGCATTCGCCTCCGGTCCGACGACGTGAATGTCCACCGCGGCTCCTCGCTAGGCGTCGAGCGCGTCGATCCGCACGGCCGCCGCCTTGAACTCGGCGGTGCCGGATTTCGGATCGATGGCGTCGATGGTGAGGTGGTTGGTCGCCACCTCGTCGGGGAAATGGAACGTCATGAAGGTCAGGCCGGGCCGGAGCGCGGCGTCGATGTGCACCGGCGCCACGACACTTCCCCGCCGCGAGCGGACGCGCACACGTTGGCCTTCCACCACACCGAGACGGAGGGCATCTTCCGGCGACACGTCGATCGTCTCGCCGCGGCGCACGGGCGAGGCATACGGCCCCGTCTGCACGCCGGTGTTGTACTCCTCGAGCCGGCGGCCCGTGGTGAGGCGGAAGGGATACTCGGCGTCGAGCCCTTCAACAGGCAGCGCGTGCTCAACGACCGAGAACGGCGCACGCCGCCCACCGACGGGCCGCTCCCACAGACGGCCGTGCAGGAAGGCTTCGCCGGGATGCGACTCGTCGTAGCAGGGCCACTGGAGGCCGCCGGCGGCGAGTCGCGCGTAGCTCATGCCGCCGTGCACCGGTGACAGCGCGCGCAGTTCGTTCCAGATGCCTTCGGCATCGGTGGCCGGCCACGCGGCGCCCATGCGGCGCGCCAGGTCCACGATGATGGCGAGGTCTTCGCGGCTCTCGCCGAGTGGCGCCTTGGTGCGGCGCACGCGCTGCACGCGGCGCTCGCTCGAGGTCACCGTGCCCTCGGACTCGAAGGCCCCGGCAGCGGCCGGCAGCACGACGTCGGCCAGTTCCGCCGTGGCCGTGCGCATGACGTCCTGCACGACCAGGATGTCCAGGCCGGCGAGCCGCGCCTCGGCGTGATGCTGATCGGCTTCCGATTGCGCCGGGTTCTCGCCGATGACGTAGAGCGCCGTGAGATCGCCGCGCTCCATGGCCTCGAACATGCCGCTCAGGTGCCAGCCCTTCTTCGGCGGCACGGTGACGCCCCAGGCGCGATCGAAGCGCGCGCGGACGTCGTCGTTCTCGACGTGCTGGAAGCCGGGCAGCCGGTCCGGCAGCGCGCCCATGTCGCCGCCACCCTGCACGTTGTTCTGGCCGCGCAGCGGATTGATGCCTGAGCCCCAGCGCCCGACGTGGCCGGTGACGAGCGCGAGGTTGATGAGCGCGAGCACGTTGTCGACGGCGTTGTGATGTTCGGTGATGCCGAGCGTCCAGCAGATCATCGCCC
>JBIKUN010000123.1:0-13973 GCA_044347565.1 Vicinamibacterales bacterium
CCACGAGCATCCGCGAGGAACCGTATCAGGCCGACATCATCGGCCGCTACGGCATCCGCGCCGTGATGGGGAAGGGCGGCATGGGCCCGAAGACACTCGCTGGTCTCACGCAGCACGGCGCCGTGTATTTGAACGCCGTCGGCGGCGCGGCGCAGTTCTACGCGCGCTGCATCGAACGTGTGGACGGCGTGTCGCTGCAGGAGTTCGGCACACCCGAAGCGATGTGGCATCTGCAGCTCAAGGACTTCCCGGCGGTGGTCACGATGGACTCGCACGGCAACAGCCTGCACAAGGACGTGGAGCAGGCGTCGGCCCAGGAACTGGCCCAGCTTGCGACGTCCGGGCGGTAAATCCGACCCGTTTGGTCCAATTGGCTCAGTAAGTTCTTTGTAGTCAATGATTTAGGTGCTGTTTGCAGCGCCTCGATCCGGTGCTACACTGAGGACATCATGCACACCGATACCGCTACCGCTCTCGATTCGCCCGTGCCCGTCGTGACGCCGAGCGTCATTCACGTCACCGAGGCCGCGGCCGGCAAGATCCAGGAACTGCTCGCCGAAGAAGGCAAGACCGACAGCGGCCTGCGCGTGTTCGTGCAGGGCGGCGGCTGCTCGGGTTTCCAGTACGGCCTGATGATCGAGGAAACGGGCGCCGGCGTCGGCGACCAGCTCTTCGAATCGAACGGCGTGAAGCTGCTCGTCGATCCGGTCAGCCTGAGCTACCTCAAGGGCGCCGAGGTCGACTTCGTCGATACCATCACGGGCGGCGGCTTCACCATCAAGAACCCGAACGCGTCCTCGACCTGCGGCTGCGGGTCGTCGTTCAGCGCGTAGTTCCGACTTCGTGTCGCGGCCGCGGCGCCCTGCGGCGCCGCGGCCGTCGTCCATCGTCCCCGTCCTGCCCGTTCCCATGACGATGAGCGCCCTGCCCGATCTCGAGCACCTGCGGCCGGCCGGCACCAAGCGGTCGGGCAAGCGTGATCAGATCGTCAACACGTTCCTGCGCCAGGAAGGGCACCTGAGCGCCGACGACCTCGTCGACATCATCAAGCGCGAAGACCAGCGCATCAGCCGCGCCACCGTCTACCGCACGCTGCAGTGGATGGTCACGGCCGGCATCGCCCGCAAGGTCGACTTCGGCGAAGGCCGCTTCCGCTTCGAACATTCCTACCGGCATCCGCGCCACTATCACCTCATCTGCAAGACCTGCAACCGCTCGTTCGAGTTCCTGAGCTCGGATATCGAGTCGCTGGTCGAGGAAGTGGCGGCGGCGCGCAACTTCATGGCCCGGCAGAGCGTGGTGCAGATCTACGGCACCTGCGAGGCCTGCCAGGCCGGACGGACCGCGCAGCCCGACAACGGCAACTCGGAACTGCTCTTCGCGCGCGACGCGCTGCGCATCGCCATCGCCACCGAACGCAGCGGCCGGGAGTTCTACACGCGGGCGGCCCGCCTCGTGAAGAACTCGCGCGGCCGCCATGTGTTCGAGAAGCTCGCGGCGGAGGAAGTCGATCACCTCGAGCGTCTCGAAGGGCGCTACCGCACGCTGCTCGAGCGCGACCCGCAGCTCGAGTCGCGGCCCACCTTCCTGTTCTTCAAGGGCGCCGCCAACGGCCTCTTCGCCGAAGGCACCGAACAGCTGAGCAAGCCCGGCGTGGACGAAGCCGAGGCCCTGCGCATCGGCATCCGCTGCGAGCGTGGCTCGCACCGCTTCTTCAAGCGCTACGGCGAGAAGTTCGAAGACTCGGAAGGCAAGCAGGTGTTCCTCGAATTCGCCGAGGAAGAGCGGCAGCACCTCGAGCTGCTCATCCGCGAGTACCGCGCGCTCATCACGCGGACGCACGGTGGCCGCAAGTCGGCCCGCGCGACCGCCGCGGCGGCGCGCACGCGCCCGAAGCCGGCGCGGAAGCTGCGTCCGGCGACGTGATCGACCTGCACATGCACACGACCGCGTCCGACGGTCGGTGCGCGCCCGACGATCTGGTCGCCCGCGTGGCGGCCGCCGGCCTCACGACGTTCGCCGTCACCGACCACGACACGGTGGCCGCGCTGCCCGACGCCCGCCGGTTCGCCGCCGATCGCGGGCTGACGCTCGTGCCCGGCATCGAGATCACGGCGGTGTGCGACGCCCGCGACGTGCATGTGCTCGGCTACTGGTGCGACGAGACCGACAGCGATCTGCTGGCGTTCCTCGTGGAGCAGCGGGCCCGGCGCGTGGCGCGGGTCGAGCGGATCGCCCGCGCGCTGGCGCATGCCGGGGCGCCCATCGATATCGCGCCGCTCCTCGACGACGCGGCCGCGCGGCCCGGGGCCGCCGTGGGGCGGCCCGGCCTGGCCCGGGCGCTCGTGCAGGCCGGACACGCCGCCTCGGTGCAGGATGCGTTCGACCGCCTGCTGGCGGAAGGCCGTCCGGCCTACGTGCAGCGCCGCGGCGTCGCGCCGGAGGAGGTCTTCGCCCTCGTGCATCGCGCCGGTGGACTGGCGTCGCTGGCGCACCCGGGCGTGACGCGCCGCGACGATCGGCTCGCCCGCTGGGCGGACGGCGGCGCCGACGCGCTCGAAGTGTTCCACTCCGACCAGGGCCCCGACGACCAGGCCCGCTACCTCGAGGCGGCGTCGCAGCTCGGCCTCGCGGTGAGCGGCGGATCGGACTTCCACGGCGACGATCCGGCCTCGTCGCGGTCCACGCGCCGGGCCCTCGGCGGCGTCACGCTGCCGCAGGCGCACTTCGCGCAGCTCACGGCCGCGCAGGCGGAGCGGCGGGCATGAGCACGACCGCTCTCGTGGAATTCACCGGCGTGGTGAAGCAGTACCAGGCGCTGCGCCCGCTGCGCCTCGCGCACCTGTCGATTGCGCCCGGGGCCATCGTGTCGGTGCAGGGCCTCGACGCGCTCGCCGCCGAAGTGCTCGTCAACCTGATGACGGCGGCGATGCGGCCCGATGAAGGCGAGGTGCGGCTCTTCGGCAAGCCCACCGCCGACATCGCCGACTACGATGCGTGGCTGGCGATGCTCGACGGGCTCGGTCTGCTGAGCGAGCGGGCCGTGCTGCTCGAGCAGTGCACCGTGGCGCAGAACCTGGCGCTGCCGCTCACGCTCGCCATCGACCCGATCGACCCGGCCGTCGTGCCGCGCGTGCACACACTCGCCGACGAGGTCGGCATCCCGCGCGAGGCGCTCGATACCCAGGTGCGGGCGGCCGGGCCGGACGTCGTGCAGCGGGTGCGGCTTGGCCGGGCCATCGCGCTCGACCCGCGCCTCATCGTGGCCGAACATCCCTCCGCCTCGCTGCCGCGGCCTGGTGTCGAAGCGTTCGCGCGCGACCTCGCCCGCGTGGTCACCGCGCGGCAGGCCGCCCTGCTCGCCGTGAGCGCCGACCGCGACTTCATCCGGGCGCTCGGCGGCCTGGCGCTGACGCACGATCCGAAGAGCGGTGCGCTCTCGAAGCCGGGGCTGCTGGCGCGCTTCGGACTGGGATAATGGCAGCCATGATCATTCACGGCGAGATCGTGCGACTCGAGCCGTCGCGCGGATTCGGTTTCCTGCGCGACGATCGGCATGGCGACTGGTACTTCGTCGACGCGGGCGTCCGTGACGGCGGCATCGCGAGCCTCTGGATCGGCGCGCGGGTCGGCTTCGCGCACGAACGCACGCCGAACGGTCCACGGGCGACCGACGTCCACCACGAGTCCACGGAGTGACCCGGCGGCTGCTCCTCTTCGACATCGACGGCACGCTCGTGCTCACGGGCGGCGCCGGCAAGCGGTCGATGGACCGCGCGTTCGAAGAGGTGTTCGGCGTGCCGGAGGCGTTCGCCGAGGTGTCGATGGCCGGCCGCACCGACCGCTGGCTCGTCGAGACCGCGCTCGACCGCCACGGCGTGACCGCCACGCCCGAGCGGCTCGACGCGTTCCGCGCGCGGTACCTGGCATTGCTCGACGCGGCGATCGGCGAACCGGGCAGCGGACGCCGGGGCGTGATGCCCGGCGTGGCCGAGGCGCTCACGGCGCTGCGGGCGCGTGACGACGCGCATCTCGCGCTGCTCACCGGCAACTACGCCGGCGGCGCGCGCATCAAGCTCGAGCACTTCGGCCTGTGGGAGCACTTTGCGTGGGGCGCGTTCGGCGACGACCACGCCGAGCGCGATGCGCTCGCCCGTGCGGCGGTGGCGGCGGCCGCGGCGCGCGGCATCCGCCTGGCCGACCCGGCGCATGCCATCGTGATCGGCGACACGCCCTTCGACATTGCCTGCGCCCGCGCGGCCGGTGCGCGTGTCGTGGCGGTGGCCACCGGCCACCATGGCTTCGACGAGCTGCGCGCGCACGACCCCGATCTCGCGCTCGACGATCTGCGCGACCTCGACACCCTGCTCGCGTTCATCGACCGCGCGTAGCCCGCGGCCACGCCGCGCGGCGGCGTCACGGTATGATCGCAGATGGAAGCGAACGGGGCCCGGTGGCCCTCCCGGTCTTCAAAACCGGTCGCTGCGCTCTTTGAGGGCAGGCTGGGTTCGACTCCCAGGCGCTTCCGCCAACTGCGCGGTTGGCGTCGAGGCGCCTGGTCGTCAGGCACAGCGGCTTCGCCCTGCGGGCTCACTTCGCCGGGCACGACTCGCCATCGCCAGCACCTGAGCGTGGCGGCCTGAAGGCGATGATGCTGAAGGGGAAGTACCCCGGCCTCGCGGAGACGGAGGCCGGGCAAGGCGTGTGGACGACGATCAGTTCTCGATGAGCCGCACGTCAGCGGCCCGCGGACCCTTCTGCGATTCTTCGGTCACGAACTCCACGCGCTGACCTTCGCGCAGCAGTTCGAACACCGCGCCACGTACGGCGCTGCGGTGGAAGAAATGTTCCAGTCCAGCTTCGTCGCGGATGAATCCAAAGCCCTTGTCGATCAAGAGCCGAGCGATTGTTCCCTGCTGCATGTCGGTGCCCTCCGAATTGAACGCGGGCTCGCGTTACCCGTGATTGTCCAACGCGGGGCCCGGCGGTACCAGCCGGATCATCGTGCGCGATCGGCCTCCTGACGGGCCGTAGTGCCGACCCGGAAGATTCGGGCAGTGTAGGCACGGGCACTGGGCAAGTCAAGGCCGGCAGCACACGGCAGACGTGGGAGGATACGCCACATGATGCGTGCCATCGTCCTCGCCGCCGGAGCCTCCACCCGGATGGGCCAGCCCAAGGCCGGACTGCGGGTACCGGCGTCGGGCCAGACGTTCGCCGCGGCTGCCGTGGAGGCGCTGAGAGCGGCCGGAGTCACCGGGCTGGTCGTGGTGGCGGGGGCGCATCCCGAGGCCGTCACAGCGGCTGTGGCGGGGCTGGAGGACGTGCGGGTGGTCGTGCACGACGGCTGGGCCGCCGGTCAGCTCTCGTCGCTGCGTGCCGGTCTGGCCGCGGTGGATGCGCCCGGCCTCGAGGCGCTTCTCGTCACGCTCGTCGATTGCCCGCTCGTGCGGCCGGCCACGGTGCGCCGGCTCATCGAGACCTGGGAGCACACGCGGGCGCCGATCGTGCGCCCGGCCATCGGCGACCGTCACGGACATCCGGTGATCTTCGACCGCGTGACGTTCGCCGATCTGCGCAACGCACCGCTCGAGGTGGGTGCCAAGGCCGTCATCGCGCGCTGGAGCGCCGCCATCGCCAACGTGCCCACCGACGACGCCGGCGTGCTCGCCGACATCGACACGCCCGCCGACTACGACGCCTTCGTGCGCGAACGCGGCCGCTGAGCCCGCCGGCCGCTGGCGTGGTGCGCGGCGAACAGGTCCACACGCGCCGTGGCCGAGAGCGCCACGACGCCCGGGTGGGTCACGCGCCGCTCCGCGGAGATCGCGTAGTAGCGCTCGCGCACCGCCGGCGTGTCGCCGACCACTGTGACGCCGTAGTGCCGGCAGACCTCGGGCGCAATCGCCGTGGGCGCCGGAAACACCGCGCGACCCGACTCGCCGAAGGCCTTGAGCAGCGCCGAATCCTCGAACTCGCCGGCGATGGCCGGGGCGATGCGCAGCGACTGGAACCACTGATCGAGCGCGCGCCGCAGCTCGGTGGCCGGCATCGGCAGCAGCATCGGTGTCTGGTGCAGCGACTGCGGGAAGCTGCGCTTGAGACGCCCGGCCAGGTCTGGTGTTGCGAAGAACGAGGTGTCGGATTCGCCGAGCAGGTGCGAAAAGACCTTCACGTTGGCGTTGGCCGGCGCCGGCATGTCGCTGATGACGACATCGAGCGTGTGTGTCGCCAGCTGCGCCACCAGGACCTCGGGCTGGCCTTCGTGACACATCACGTGGATGGGCGTCTCGCCCTCGATGGCCGGCCGCAGCAGGCGGTAGACGATGAGTTTCGGCACCGCGTTGGCCACCCCCACCCGCAGGCGCGGCGCCCGCCCGGTCGGGCGGCCCTTGAGCGTCTCCTGCAGCTCGCGGCCGAGTCCGAAGATTTCGTCGGCATAGCGGAAGACGAGGCGTCCCACCTCGGTCACCGCCACCTGGCGGCCGCGCCGCTCGAGCAGCGTCTCGCCGAGCGCGTGTTCGAACTGGCGCACCTGCGCGCTTACCGTGGGCTGGGCCAGCCGCAGGTGGGCCGCCGCCTTCGAGATGCTGCCTTCACGGACGACGGTCCAGAAGTAGAGGAGGTGGTGGTAATTCAGCCATTCCATGGGGGGAATTATAGGTTTTACGGACCAGGTCATGGCGAAGTTTCTATTAGTCTATGCGTGCGGCGCCTTCGACGCTGGCCGGAGAGGCACCCCGTGGATCTCAGCTTCCCGTTGGCCGAGTACTGGTGGCTCTACGCCGGCTTCACGCTTCGTCGTCACGCTCGAGGGCCGCCGTCACGCCGCTGCTCGTCGCGCTGCTGGCCGGCGCCGTGGTTGCCTCGATCTTCAGCGACCGCAAGTGAGCCCGCGCCTCGGGCTCCGCCGTACGTGATTCGGGCGCCGGGTGGGGGCTTCCCCACACGGCGCCCGTGATGGCTCAGATGGAACGAGGCCCTAGAACTTGAACTGCACGCCGAGACGCACGATGCGCGGGTTCAGGATGCTGTTGACCTGGTTGTAGGCCGCGGTGCCGAAGTTCACCGAGCGAATGCCGAGCACGGGGTTGGCGTTGGTGATGTTGAAGGCGTCGAGCTGCAGCTGCAGACGACGGTTGGCGCCGAATTCGAACCACTTCGCCAGCGAGAAGTCGAGCTGGTTGATGCGGTCCAGCAGCTCCTGGCCACCGGGGCGCAGCGGCAGAATCAGCTGCGCTTCGGTCATGCCCGGGATGATCACCGCGCCCGGCGTGCAGGGAGCCTGGCAGTTGGCCGGGTAGGTCTGGCCGCGGTTGATGAGCCACCGCGTGCCGATCGGGCTGCCGACGTCGCCGTAGCCCGGCCCGATGATGCGGTTGCGGTCAGCCGCGGCGGTGCCGCTGAAGCCGCCGATCGGCCGGCCGTTCATGCTCTGGAACGAGGCGCTGGCCTGAATGCCCCAGATGAGGGGATACGTGCCGGCGAACTTGAACTGCTTCAGCCACGGAATGTCGTTCTCGCGGTCGTCGCAGAAGCGCAGGAAGTTCGGGTCGTCCGGCTCGTCGCAGGTGACACGCAGCGTGCGCTCCATGGTGAAGCCGCCGAAGAGCGTGCCGCCGCGCGGCAGGCGCGCGTTGAAGGTGATGTCACCGCCGTTGTAGATCTGCTTGCGGTCGGAACCGGCGTTGGTGTCGAAGTCGCTCACCGCCGTCAGCTTGTCGGCGGCTACGGTGTAGGCCTTGAACACGGAGCCGTCGAGCGGGCTCACCACGTCCACGCCGCGGTAGTCGGCCTGCGTCCGCAGCAGGTTGTCCGACAGCGGCAGATCGTAGAACTGGCGGCGGTAGTAGGTGGCGGCCACCGACACACGCGGCAGGATCTCGTGCTGGATACCGGTCGTGAATTCCAGATTGTAGGTGCGCTGGAAGTCCGGGTCGACCGTGGCCAGCGAGCGGGTGCCGAAGTTTCGCGGCAGCTGCGCCAGATTGATCTCGCAGCCCGGCGTCAGGAACGTGCAGCCGCGCTCACCCTGGGCGATGTCGTCGCCGTTGAGGTCGTTCCACGTCACACTCGCCGTCGTCAGTGCCAGCGGGTTGTACTTGGTGGCGAACTGCGTCGTGCGCGACTCGTTGTAGCGGTTGAAGCCGGCCTTGAGCGCCGTCTTCGAGTTGCCGAACACGTCGTAGATGAGGCCCAGGCGCGGCGCGAAGTCCTTCCACGTGGGCATCGGGATCGCCGCGACTTCCCGCGCGTCGACGAATCGCCCGTTGCCCGAGGCCTGTTCGGCCACTTCGTGCGCCAGGTACTCCCAGCGCAGGCCCGTGTTGACGGTCAGGCGCTTCAACGACCACGAATCCTGCACGAACACGCCCACATCCGCGACCAGCCGTTCCTTGAAGCGGAGCGGCGTGTTGTAGATGGTCACCGTCACCGGATTGGTGAAGGGGGCGGCGGCCGTGCCGGCATACACCTGCTGCAGGTCGGCGTTGGTCTCGCGCGTGTTCTCGTAGGGGCCCCAGTTGTACTGCACGCCGGCCTTGATGTTGTGGGAGCCGGTGACGTAGCTCAGGGAGCCCAGCATGTTGAAGCGGTCGGGATAGCGGCCGCCCCAGTTGGCCAGACCGTTGGTGAGGGCCGCGACGTTCTGGTCGCGGCGGCTGGCATTGGCGTACCACTCGGGCGAGAACGGCGTCTTGTTCACACCCGGCTGGTTGGTGATGACGTACTGCTCGTAGTTGAACGAGTAGCCGGCTTCCGCAAGCAGCGAGTTGCTGAGCGTGCCCGTGTACTTCGCCGCCGCCGAGTTGTAGATGGGCGAGGTCCAGATCTGCGACGACGTCTTGTAGTCGTCGCCGGAGTTCATCCCGTGGCCGCGGAACTTGTTGATTTCGTCGTAGTAGACAGCGAACTTGTGCTTCGGCGTAATCTGCCAGGTCAGGCGCAGCAACACGCTCTCGATGCTCTGGTCATCGATGCCCGTTTCGCACTGAATCGCGCCGCTGCGGCACTGGGCGATGCCGGTGCGGTAGGGAATGCCGTCGGGCACGACGAACACGTCCTGCACGGGGGCGTCCACCGCCCACATGCGGCCCGAGGTGAAGAACCACAGCTTGTCCTTCTTGATGGGCCCGCCGATGGCCAGGTTGAAGTCGTAGATGCGGTCGACGCCGCCGCCGGTTCTCAGGCCGCGCGCGATGATGTCGTCGGTGAGGTTCTTGCTCTGCAGCGACTTGTCGTTCCACGAGCCGAAGAAGCTGCCGGCGAAGCGGTTACCGCCGTCCTTCGGCACGATGTTCATGCGCACGCCGCCGGGCGACACATCAGCACCAGCGCCGCTGGTCTGATACGACATTTCTTCCATCATCGCCTGGTTGAAGTACTGCTGCACCGCGCCGTCGCCGTCGAGGCCGTTCACCATCAGGCCGTCGACCGTCACGATGTTGTTGGCCGACGTCAGACCGCGCGTCGACATGTAGGTCTGCTGCATGCCGCGCGAACCACCGACGTCCGGCACGTTGAGCGAGACGCCGCTCACGAGCTGGGCCAGCGCCTGAATGGACCGTCCCGTCGGCACCTGCTCGAGAATCTCGGAGGTCATGACCTCGACCTTGGCGTTGCTCGAGATGTCGACCGTGGGCGAGGCGCCGGTGACCGTGATGGCTTCTTCGAGGGCGCCCACTTCGAGGGTCGCGTTGAGCGTGCCCGTGAAGTCGGCGCGGAGTTCCACCTTCTCCTGCCGCGTGGTCTTGAAGCCCGGCAGCGTGAAGGTCACCGTGTAGACGCCGGGGCGCAGATCCACCAGGCGGTACTGCCCATTCGTGTCCGTGATGTCGGTCTTGCTGCCTTCGATGAGGGCGGGACTGGCCGCTTCCACCGTCACACCCGGCAGCACCGCGCCACTCGTGTCCTTGACCGTGCCCGTGAACGAACTCTGCGCAAACGCGACGGCCGGCAGGGCCACCGCGAACGCGACACATGCGAAGAACGCCTTCAGACGTCTTGCCATTCCACACTCCCTTGAGACAGTCGAACGTGGGGAGCCGCAGACGAGCGAGCTCCACCCTGAGACGCGTACGTGCCTTCCGCCATCGACACCACGGGTGGCGCGAACCCCAGGGTCCCGAACGAGCCGATTGAGCCGTGCCTGTGTATCACGAGATGTCTTGGCGTGCAAGGATTTGGCACCTACGGCCCGGCCGCCTCGGGTAACATCCCGGCTCGCCGGGTAGCGGGCCTGAGCGGAGGAAACCGATGCATCGATGGTTGTTCGGCGGGGGTGTCTGGCTGGCGCTGGCCGCGTGGCCCCTGGCTCAGGGAGCCGGTTCCACCGTGCTCTTCGAAGGGGCGCGCCTGCTCCTGGGGGATGCCAGCCCGCCCATCGAGCGTGGCGCCATCCTCGTCGAGGGCGGGCGGATCCGGGCGGTTGGCGCCGCCGGCACCGTGACGGCGCCGCCCGGCACGCGCCGCGTGGACCTCAGCGGCCGCACGGTGATGCCCGCCATGGTCAACGTGCACGTGCACATCGGCTACGAGGGCTACACGTCCTGGGGCGCCGCCAATCACACCCCGGCCAACGTGGAAGACCATCTGCTGCGTGAAGCCTTCTACGGCGTGGCCGCGACCACCACGGTGGGCTCGAGTCCCACGGCGCAGATGCTCGCGTTCCAGCGCGACCAGCGGGCGGGCGCCTATCGCGGGGCGTCGCGGCTGCTGTTCATGCCCGGTTTTGCCCCCCCGCACGGCGGGCCCGACCACATCCTCCGGGAGGCCACCGACGCGCTGAAGGTGGTCAACGAAGTCACCACCCCTGACGAGGCGCGCGCGGCCGTCCGGCGGGTGGCGGCTCTCGGGATCGGTCACGTCAAGGCCTGGTTCGACGACCGGCGCGGTTCGTATCCAAAGCTCTCGACCGACACCTACCTGGCGATCGTCGACGAGGCACACCGGCGGAAGATCACGCTGCACACGCATGCCATCGACATCGCCGATCAGAAGGTCGCCGTGAAGGCCGGCACCGACGTCCTGGTGCACATGGTGCAGCGCCAGCCGCTCGACGACGAGTTCCTGGCGCTCGTCCGCGAGAAGAAGCCCTATTGGGCGACGGTGATCGGACTGGGGGATCCCGTCGGGGTCTGCAATCAGGATCCGTTCTTCGAGCAGGCGATGCCAGACGCCGTCATCACGAAGATCCGCACGACCCGGGAGCGCGCGTCGCTGCAGGCCCACTGCCTGCCGCAGCCCGATCTGGCCGTCGAGCAGCGCGAGAAGCAGATGGCGATCAACTTCCCGCAGATGTTGCAGGCGGGGGCCCGCGTGGTACTCGCGACCGACACGGGCATCCACCCCGGCCACACCTTCGGATCCGGTGAACACGTGGAACTGGCGCGCTGGGTGCAGCTCGGGATGTCGCCGGCCGAGGCGATCGTGGCGGCCACGAGCCGCCCGGCCGCGCTCATGAGGCAACAGGACCTGGGCATGCTCGCCGCCGGCAAACGCGCGAGTTTCATCGTCCTCGAGGCCAACCCGCTCGAGAACATCCTCTACACGCGGCGAATCGCCGACGTGTATCTCGACGGGCTCCGGGTTGATCGCGAGGCGCTGCGGGTGCGCTTCAGGCGCGAGGCGCGCTAGCGGCTACGAGCGGGCGTCCGCCGTGCCAGCCGTTCGGCCCGCCACGAGCTCCTGCTCGGCGCGCAGCCAGTCGGCGGCGGGATCGGGCGACGGCCCGCCGCGTTCGAGCGACAGATAGTAGGCGCGCACGCGGATTTCCTCTTCGGTGGGCGGCGCGATCGTGAAGCCGGCGGGCACCTCGGCGCCGACGCGCTTCGCGCGGCGTGGGGCGCCCGGGCGGCGGGTCTTCGGCGCCGGCGGTGCGGCGGGCATTTCGGGGGCGGGCGTCGTGTGCGTGCGCGTCGTCTTTCGTGTTGCCATGACTGCGTCTTCGTCCTTCATCGGGCCAACGGTCGTGGTGGCACCCGCCACCGAGGGTAGATCGGGGATGTGACGCCGTCGTGAATCCGGCGGCGGGGCCCTACCCCTGAGACACGTATCGGTCGATCGCGGCCGCGGCTTGCCGGCCATCGGCAATCGCCCAGACGATGAGCGACTGGCCGCGCTGGAGGTCGCCGGCGGCGAACACCCCCGGCACGCTCGTCTGCCAGGCCTCGTCGCGCCAGACGGTGCCACGGTCGGTCATCGTCACGCCCAGCTCATCGATGAGCCGGCTCTTCTCGGGCCCGGTGAAGCCCATCGCGAGCAGCACGAGATCCGCCGGCATGTCGAACTCCGAGCCGGGCACGGCGGTGAAGGCCGGACGCCCGCCATGCGTGCCGGTCGTGACGCGGTGGCCGTGCAGCCGGTGGACGCGGCCGGCGGGATCGCCGGAGAAGTGGGTGGTCGCCACCGCGTACTGGCGTTCGCCTCCCTCCTCGTGGGCCGAGGACGTGCGGAAGATGTGCGGCCAGAGCGGCCACGGGTTGTCGGCCGCCCGGTCGGACGGCGGCTGTGGCAGCAGCTCGAGCTGCGTCACCGTGCGCGCGCCCTGGCGGTGGGCCGTGCCGAGGCAGTCGGCGCCGGTGTCACCGCCGCCGATGATGACGACGTGTTTGTCCCTGGCGCTGATTGGCGCCGCGCCGAGGCCGTCTTCACAGGCGCGATTCTGCTCCGTAAGGTACTCCATCGCGAAGTGCACGCCCTGCAGATCGCGCCCCGGCACGGGGAGATCGCGCGGCTGGCCGGCGCCGCCGGCCAGCAGCACGGCGTCGAAGTCGCGCCGGAGGTCCGCCGCCGCCACGTCCATGCCCACGTGCACACCGGGGCGGAACACCACGCCCTCGGCCTCGAGCAGCTCCAGCCGCCGATCGAGCACGCGCTTCTCGAGCTTGAATTCGGGGATGCCATAGCGCAGCAGGCCGCCGATGCGATCGGCCTTCTCGAAGACCGTCACCGTATGTCCGGCGCGGTTGAGCTCGGCCGCCGCGGCGAGACCGGCCGGGCCAGACCCGATCACCGCCACTTTCTTCCACGTGCGGATGACCGGCGGCTCGGGCACGATCCAGCCTTCCTCGAAAGCCCGATCGACGATGGCCAGTTCGATCGACTTGATCGTGACGGCGTCGCGGTTCAGCGCGAGCACGCAGGCGCCTTCACACGGCGCCGGGCACAGCAGTCCCGTGAACTCGGGGAAGTTGTTCGTCGCATGAAGGCGATCGATGGCGGCACGCCAGGCGCCGCGATAGACCAGATCGTTCCACTCGGGAATCTGGTTGCCGAGGGGGCAGCCCTGGTGGCAGAAGGGCACGCCGCAGTCCATGCAGCGCGCGCTCTGCCGCGTCAGCTCTTCGGCCGCGAACGGCAACTGCACGTGCTGGAAGTCGCCGACCCGTTCGGTCACCGGCCGCGACGGGGACTTGAGGCGTGCGAACTCGATGAATCCCGTGGCCTTGCCCATCTCACGCCCCCACCAGGTTGCCGGTGGCCAGACGCGCCGAAAGGCGCGCCGCCTCGGTGTCGCGCACGCGCTTGAAGTCGCGCGGCGCCACCACCACGAACTGCCGCACGGCCTCATCCCAGCGCTCGAGCACGCGCGCCCCGAGCGCGCTGCCCGTGAGCACGACGTGGCGGGCGAGGAGCTCGTGTACGAGCGTGATCTCCGCCTCGTCCACCAAGGGATCGAGATCGACCATGCCGGTGTTGCAGCGCCGCGGGAACGTGCCGGCCGGGTCGAACACGAAGGCCAGACCGCCGCTCATGCCGGCGCCGAAGTTGCGGCCGGTCGCGCCGAGCACGACCACGCGGCCGCCCGTCATGTACTCGCACGCGTGGTCGCCCACGCCTTCCACCACCGCGTGGGCGCCGCTGTTGCGCACGGCGAAACGCTCGCCGGCGACGCCGCGGCAGAAGGCGTCGCCGCTCGTCGCGCCGTAGAGGGCGACGTTGCCGATGATGACGTTGTCTTCGGCGGCGAAGGT
>JBIKUN010000019.1:0-44033 GCA_044347565.1 Vicinamibacterales bacterium
ACGCCGAAACGCCTGCCGGGCCCCGCCAATCGCCTCGTGGCCGTGCTTCTCTGCGACGGCGTGGCGCTCTTCGAACTCGGCATCGTGGCCGAGGTCTTCGGTCTGCGGCGTCCCGAACTCGGTGTGCCGTGGTACGACATGGTCACCGTGAGCTTCGACACGCCGCCGCTCACCGCCACCGGCGGCGTGCGTGTGCTGCCGTCACACTCGGTGCGGATGCTCGCGAAA
Organism: Vicinamibacterales bacterium; assembly: GCA_044347565.1. Classification (GTDB taxonomy): domain Bacteria; phylum Acidobacteriota; class Vicinamibacteria; order Vicinamibacterales; family UBA2999; genus CADEFD01. The sequence goes on from JBIKUN010000019.1 coordinate 229, forward strand.
GCCGGCACGATCGTGATTCCCAACTGGCCGCGTCTCGACGAGCGCCCGCCGGCGGCGATGCTCGACGCGCTGCGCGCGGCGCACAAGCGCGGCGCGCGCCTGCTCTCGATCTGCTCGGGCGCCTTCGTGCTCGCCGCCGCGGGCCTGCTCGACGGCCGGCGTGCCACCACACACTGGATGCACGCCGGAAAACTGGCGGCGCGGTTTCCGAAGGTGCAGGTGGAGCCGTCGGTGCTCTACGTCGAGTCGGGCCGCATCTTCACGGCGGCGGGGTCGGCCGCCGGCATCGACCTGGGACTGCACATCGTGCGGCAGGACTACGGCTCCGACATCGCCAATCAGGTGGCGCGCCGCATGGTGGTGGCGCCGCACCGCGACGGGGGCCAGGCGCAGTTCGTCGCCTCCGCGATGTCGCCGGTAGACGGGTCGCTTGCGCCGCTCATGGAATGGGCGAGCGCGCGGCTCGACCAGCCGCTCACCGCCGAGTCGCTCGCGAAGAAGGGCCGGATGTCACTGCGCACGCTGGCGCGGCGCTTCGAGGCGCAGGCAGGCACCACGCCGCACCAGTGGCTCACCCACCAGCGCGTGCTCGCGGCGCAGCGGCTGCTCGAGACCTCCGACGCCTCGATCGACCGCGTGGCGGAGCTCTCGGGATTCGTCACCGCCGAAACGCTGCGGCATCACTTCCGCCAGCGTGTGGGCACCTCGCCCATGGCCTATCGGCGGCGATTCGCGCAGCGGCTGCGGGTCGCCTGACCGACGGCGTTTCGGAGCGCATCGCCCACGGCGGCGCGCCGAAGCGGACCCGATTCCTACCTCATCACGTCCGCGACCGGCACGAGGGTCACCGGGCCCAGTCCGGCCGCGCGGATCGGCGCTTCGATCGTGGCGCGATCGCCCACGATGACCACGGCCATCCGGTCGAGCAGCAGGTACTGCTTGGCCACGCGCGTGAGATCGGCGCTCGTCACTGCCTGCACGGCGCCGACGTACTTCGAGAACACGTCGTCGGGCAGCCCGTAGACGGCCACTTCCTCGAGCTTGCCCGCGAGCTGGCTGCTCGTTTCGAACTCGCCGGCGAAGCCGAGCGCCGCGTAGTTCTTGAAACGCGCCAGTTCGTCGGCCGGCACGGGCCGGAGGATCGCGTTCAGCTCGTTGAAGAACTCCTTCAAGGCCTCGGCGGTCTTGTCGGTCTGCACACCGGCGGTCGCGAAGAACGGCCCGGCGGCGCGCCGCATGTCGAAGCGCGAGGCGGCGCCGTACGAGTAGCCGTTCTTCTCGCGCAGATTGGTGTTGAGGCGCGAGGTGAACGACCCGCCGAGCACGGTGTTGAGCACGTCGAGCGCGATGTACTCGGGTGTCGATCGCGGCACGCCCACGAGCCCGATGCGGATCTGCGACTGCGCGGCGCCGGGTTTGTCCACGAGGAAGATCTGGCGCGTGCCGGGCTGCGGCGAGGCGCGCACGGGGAAGGGCGTTGCCGCCGGCCCCCCGGCGTTCCACGCGCCGAAGCGGGCCTCGACCAGCGGACGCAGGGCCGCCGGCGTCGTGTCGCCCACCACGATGAGGACGGCGTTGTCGGGACGGTAGTGGCTGCGGTGGAACGTCTTCAGCTCCGCCACGCCCAGCGCCTTGAGCGATGTCTCCGTGCCGCCTGCGCTCGTGCCGTAACGGTGTTCGGGCCCGAAGAGCAGGCGAGGAAAGGCGAGGCCCACGAGCGAGGCCGGATCGTCGCGGGCCTGCAGCAACCCCGTGAGCCGCTCGGTGCGCAGGCGCTCGAGTTCGTCGGCGGGGAAGTCGGGCGTGAGGGCCACGGCGGCCATGAGGCCGAGCGCGTCGCCGAGCTTCGCGGCCGGCGTCGACAGGCGCACGGCCGAGGCGTCGAACGAGGCTGAGGTCGAGAGTGTCGCGCCGAGGAACTCCACCTCGTCGGCGATGGTGAGCGCGGCCTTGCCGGCGGCGCCTTCGTCGAGCATCGCCGCGGTCATCGCGGCAGCGCCGAACTGCCCGGGCACGTCGGCGCTCGCGCCCGAGAGCACGACGAGGTTCGCCTGTACGAGCGGCACTTCGTGTTGTTCGAGCAGCCACACGCGCAGGCCGTTCGCGAGCGTGAACTTCTGCGGCACCGGCAGCGTCAGCGCGGGCGTCGGCCCTGGCGCGGGCGGCGTCGTGCGGTCGGGCCGCTGCTGCGCGTCGAGCGGCAGCGTGGCGGCGATGAGCAGCAGCGCGAGAGTCAGGCGGGCGCTCACTTCTTCTCCTCCGGCATCACGGTGAGTTCCACGCGGCGGTCGCGCGGCAGGAAGGTGCGCACCGCGGACGACAGATCCGTCGCATCGAGCGCGCGGTACCGCGCCAGGTCTTCCTCGAAGAAGTCGGGCGTGCCGGTGAGCGTGTAGTAGGCGTTCAGCTGGTCGGCCTTGCCGTACATCCCGCCCACGCGTTCGGCGCGGCGCAGGAACGTGGCTTCGATCTGGTTGCGCACGCGTTCGATCTCTCGCGGCTCGGCGGGTGTGGCCGCCAGGCGGTCGATTTCTTCGTCGATCACCTTCTGAATCTCGTCGAGGCTCTTGCCGGGGCGCGCCGTGGCCACGAGCATGAACACGCTGCCGAGCGCCTGCGACTGCTGGTAGGCGTACACCTCCTGCGCGATCTGCAGGTCGTAGACGAGGCGCTTGTAGAGGCGCGAGTTCTTGCCACCGGCAAGTACCGAGGCCACGACGTCGAGCGCCGCATCCCCCGGCTTGTAGGTGGCCGGCGTGAGCCAGGCCAGATACAGTCGCGGCAGCTGCACCTTGTCGGTCATGGTCTTCTTCGTCACACCCGTGAGCATTGCGGCGGGTGGTGCCACCGGCGGCACCGGGCGGCCGCGCGGCACTTCGCCGAACCACTTCTCGACGAGCGCCTTCGTCTTCTCTATCTCGATGTCGCCGCCAATCACCAGGCTGGCGTTGTTCGGCGCGTAGTAGAGGCGGAAGAACTCCTGCACGTCTTCGTGGCTGGCGGCCGAGAGATCCTCCATCGAGCCGATCGTGGACCAGCTGTAGGGATGGCCCTTCGGGAAGAGCAGGCTGTCGAGTTCGAGTTCGGGGATGCCGTAGGGCCGGTTCTCGATGCTCTGGCGGCGTTCGTTCTTCACCACGTCGCGCTGCCCGTTCACACGCTCAGGGCTCATCGTGTCGAGCAGGTAGGCCATGCGGTCCGACTCGAGGAAGAGCATCAGCTCGAGCGCGTTCGATGGGCCGTCGATGTAGTAGTTCGTGCGGTCCACCGTGGTCGAGCCGTTGTTGTTCGCGCCGGCGCCTTCGAGCAGCGTGTCGAACGCCCCTTCCGGCACGTGCTTCGAGCCCTCGAACATCAGGTGCTCGAAGAGGTGCGCGAAGCCGGTGCGGCCCGGTTTCTCGCTGCCCGACCCCACGTGATACCAGACGTTCACGGTGACGATCGGCACGCTCGGGTCGCGGTGCAGGATGACGTGCAGGCCGTTGGCGAGCGTGAACTCGGTGTACGGCACCGTGAGGCGGGGCGCGCCCTGGGCCCCGGCCGGCGCCGGTATCCACAGCGCGGCGAGCAGCCCGGCCGCGAGCAGCAGGCGAATCGACGGTCTCATGACGGCCAGTGTAGCCCTCGCCAGGCCGTCGTGTCCCTGGTCCCCGGTTCCCGGTCCCGGCTGTTTTGATAAGCTTTGCCCGCCACCATGCCCTCGCCCCTCGTTGCCGTCATCATGGGTTCGAAGTCCGACTGGGAGACGATGGCGCACGCCACCGCCGCCCTGGACGAGCTGGGCGTGCCCTACGAGAAGCACATCGTCTCGGCGCACCGCACGCCCACGTGGATGGCGGAGTTCGCCCAGGGCGCCGAAGCGCGCGGCCTCGAAGTCATCATCGCCGGCGCCGGCGGCGCGGCCCACCTGCCCGGGATGGTTGCCGCCCACACCATCCTGCCGGTGCTCGGCGTGCCGGTGCAGAGCGCGGCCCTGAACGGCCTCGATTCGCTGCTCTCGATTGTGCAGATGCCGGGCGGCGTGCCCGTGGGAACGCTCGCCATCGGCAAGGCCGGCGCGCGCAACGCCGGGCTGCTCGCCGCCGCCATTCTCGCCACGTCGCGTCCCGAGCTGCGCGCGACGCTGCACGCCTTCCGCGACGCGCAGACCCAGGCCGTGCGCGAAGACTCGCTGCCGTGAACCGCATCATTCAGCCGGGCGCCACGCTCGGCGTGCTCGGCAGCGGCCAGCTCGGCCGCATGTTCGCCATTGCCGCCAGGCGTATGGGCTACCGCGTGCACACGCTGTCTCCCGGCGTCGATACCCCCACTGGCCAGGTGGCGGATGCGGAAATCGAGGCCGACTACGACGACCTCGATGCCATCCGCGCCTTCGCGCGCGGGGTGGACGTCATCACCTTCGAGTTCGAGAACGTGTCGACCGCCGCGGCGGATGCCGCTGCCGAAGTCGTGCCCGTGCGGCCGAGCGGCCATGCGCTGCACGTGACCCAGCAGCGGGCGCGCGAGAAGGCGTTTCTCGCGCTCAAGGGGTTCCCGGTGACGCCGCACGCCGCGGTGGCCTCGCTCGACGAGCTGGCCGCCGCCGTCGAACGCATCGGCCTGCCGGCCATTCTGAAGACGGCGAGTTTCGGCTACGACGGCAAAGGCCAGCACCGTCTCACCTCGCCGCTCGACATCGAACCGGTGTGGGCGCTCGTGGGCCACCAGCCGGCGATCCTCGAAAAGGTCGTCGATTTCTCGCTCGAGTTCTCGGTCGTGGCGGCACGCGGCCTCGATGGCGGCTTCGCGCATTACGGCGCGATCGAGAACGCGCACCGGAACCACATCCTCGACGTCTCGGTCGCGCCGGCGCGCATGCCCGAGGCGGCGGTGACCGAGGCGGTGGCCGTGACGCGGGCCATCATGGACGAACTCGCCTACGTGGGCGTGCTCTGCGTGGAGTTCTTCCTCACGGCGGATGGCCGTATCCTCGTCAACGAGATCGCGCCCCGGCCGCACAACTCCGGGCACCTCACCGTCGATGCCTCGATCACGAGTCAGTTCGAGCAGCAGGTGCGGGCGATCTGCGGCCTGCCGCTCGGCGCGACCACGCTGCTGCGTCCCGCGGCCATGGCCAATCTGCTCGGTGACGTATGGGCGAAGGGCGAACCGAAGTGGGACGCCGCGCTCGCCGTGCCCGACGTGAAACTGCACCTCTACGGCAAGTCCGACCCGCGCCCGGGTCGCAAGATGGGCCATCTCACCGCCATGGCCGACACCACCGCGCAGGCCATCCAGCACGTGCTGGCGGCGCGCGACGTGCTCGTCTAGGGTGCGACGCCGACACTCCGCGTGACCACCACACATCCGATCATCGTCTTCACTGACGGCGCGTCGAAGCGCAACCCCGGCCCGGGCGGCTGGGGCGTTGTCATCGTCACGCCCGACGGCCACGTGACCGAACTCGGCGGCGGCGCCCCGCTCACCACCAACAACAAGATGGAGCTGACCGGCGCCATCGAGGCGCTGACCTGCCTGCGCGATGTACCCGGGAAGGTGGCGGTCTACACCGATTCCACCTACGTGATTCAGGGCATCGAGAGCTGGGTGCACAACTGGAAACGGCGCGGCTGGAAGACGGCCACCGGCGGCGAGGTGCTGAACCGGGAGCTGTGGGAAGACCTCTCGGCGCTCACCGCGGCGCGACCGCCGCGGTCGATGTCGTGGCACTACGTGCGCGGGCATGTCGGCATTCCCGGCAACGAGCGCGTGGATGCGATTGCCGACGCTTATGCCGTGAAAGGCCGCACGGACCTGTACGAGGGGCCGCTCGCTGGCTACGGCATCCCCATTCTCGACATCCCCGCTGACACGAGCGTGCCGGCGCGCAGCAAGCCGGCTGGTGGCGCTGGGGGCAGCAGCAGCGGACGTTCGAAGGGCCCGGCCTACTCGTACCTGAGTGTCGTGGACGGCACGCCGATGCGGCATACCACGTGGGCCGATTGCGAACAGCGTGTGAAAGGCCGATCCGGCGCGCGGTTCAAGAAGGCCACGAGCGATGTGGACCAGGCCGTGATCCTGCGCTCGTGGGGCTTCGACCCCGGCGCCGTCTAGCGCCGTTCCGACGCGCTCGCGGGCGCCATCAGCCCATGAGGCCGCGCAGCATCGAGCGCGGACGTGTCTCGACGCGCTTCTTGCCGCGGCGTTTGGCGTCGTAGAGCGCCTCGTCGGCGCGCTTCACGATCGATTCCGGGGTGTCGCCCGCAACCCAGGCGGTGACGCCGCCGCTGAAGCTGAACGAGACGAAGCGGCGGTGGCCGTCCTGCTGGTATTCGAACGACGGCGGCAGTCCGTCGAGCAGCGCCGTCATGCGGTCGCGTGCCTTGCTCGCCGAACGGGCCGTGAGCAGCAGCGCGAACTCCTCGCCGCCGAAACGGGCCACGAACTCGCCCTCGCCGACGGCGCCGCGCAGCAGCTGCGCCATCGTCGTAATCACGCGGTCGCCCACGGGGTGCCCATAGGTGTCATTGATCCGCTTGAAACCGTCGAGGTCCACCATCGCCACGGTGAACACCTGGCCATGGTGCGCCGCGCGGCTCACCCATTCCTTCACGGCGACATCGAAGGCGCCGCGATTCGGCAACTGCGTGAGGGCGTCGGTGGCGGCTTCCGCGCGGGCCTTCACGAGCGACTGCTCGAGCGTCTGCACGCGCGTTGTCAGCGTCTCGAAGTGTTTCGCGTCGCTCTTCTGGCGTTCGGCCACGGCGGTGCGGATGGTCTGCACCTCCTGTGACAGCGCACGTTTCAGCTCGCGGATGTCGTCGAGCTGCACCATGCGGCCCATCTCGACGGTCGACCGCAGCAGGTCCTTCTCGAACTTGAGCGAGTTGCCGCGCACGGCGTCCACCGCTTCGCGCAGCATCAGCACGAGCTCGGCGAGTTCGCCCTCGCGGTCGCTGTGATAGGTGCGGGTGCGGTCGAGGAAGTCGGCGCAGTCGTCGGCGATGGCGCAGGTGAGCACCGTGACGCGGCCGGCGTCCTCCTCGTGACGCAGCTCATCCCGCTTCGCCGTCAACTGCGACCGGAACGCCTCGGTGTTCACCGTGACGTCGTCGGGCACGTGTTCGACGAGCAGGTCGAGCAGACGCTCGGCGAGCGTCTGCAGGGCGTCGGCGCGATGGCGCACCGGCGAGTGCGACAGAGAGAGCGCGGTGATGTTCGGCACGGCGATTGAGAGGGAGACCAGAGACCAATCGGCCGCGCGGCTCGGGACTTGAGCCGCCCCGGGCCTCCCGCGTCGCCGGACGCCTACGGCAGAGGTTCGAGCCGGAACACCGCGCCGTCGTCTTCCTCGGTGAGCAGATAGATGAGGCCGTCGGGGCCCTGCCGCACGTCACGTACGCGCTGGTGGAAGTCCTGCAGCAGCGATTCGCGGCGCAGCTCCCACAACTTCTCGTTGAAGACCACCCGCTCGAGCCCGCCGGTGCCGGGGATGCGTCCGCGCTGGATGCTGCCCACGAACAGGTTGCCCTTCCACTCGGGGAAGCGGTCGCCGGTGTAGAAGAGCAGGCCCGACGGCGTGATGCCCGGATTCCACGTGATCCACGATGCCGCCATGGCCGCGGTGGGGAGCGGCATGGGCGAGCCGTCGTTGTCGCGGCCGTAGCCGTGCGTGGGCCAGCCGTAGTTGCCGCCCGGTTCGAGGAAGTTGATCTTGTCGCCGCCGAGCGGGCCGAGCTCCGCTTCGACGATCTGCCCGGTGGGCGGATACACCGCGATGCCGTGGTGGTCGCGATGGCCGATCGTGAAGATCTCGGGCCGGCTGCCGGCTTTGCCCGCGAACGGATTGCCTGGTGGCACGGTGCCGTCGTCCTTGAGGCGCAGCACCTTGCCGAAGATCGTGTGCGTGGCCTGCGCGTCGGGCAGCCGCGCGGCGCCGCCGACCGTGATGTAGAGCAGGCCGTCGGGGCCGAAGGTCATGCGCGAGCCGCCGGTCTGCACCGCGTTGCCGGCGTAGAGCTCCTCGACGTTCGAGAATCCGCCGCCGTCGTAGCGTCCACGCGCAAGCGCCAGCGTGAACGTCGTCGCATCGAGCGCCTTGTGATACGTGAAGTAGATCCAGCGGTTGTCGGCGAAGCGCGGATGCAGCGCCATGTCGAGCATGCCGGTCGTGCGGCTCAACCGCATCGCCGGCAGTCCGGTGAGCGGCGCCGGGTCGAGCACGCCCTTGCGGATGGCCCGCACCTGGCCGCTCGCGCGCACGCTCACGAGGAAGTCGCCGTTCGGCAGCGGCAGCAGACTCCACGGCCGCTCGATGCCGTGGGCCACCACACTGACGCGCACCTTCTGCCGGAACCACTCGTACACACGCGGTTCGGTGGGCAGCGGAAACCGCGGCGCGTCGGGGGCCGGAGGCCGCGGCTGCGCGAACACGAGCAGCGAGCAGGTGGCGACACCGGCGACCACGAGCACGAGCGAACGAGCGGCCGTGGTTATGGACACGGGCTCATTCTAGGCGCGATAGCGCCCCGGCGCCGTCAGTCCCCGCGCCGCCCCGGCCGGACGCGCGTGCCGGGGCGCGCTGGGGCGCCTCACCGGCCACCCACTCGGCCAGCACCGGCAGCACCCGGCTGAGGGTGTCGCGCAGCGTGTCGATGCGCGTCTGGCCCACCCGCGCCGCGAGCGCCGCCTCGTAGAACGCGAGCACGCCGCGGCCGTGGTCGAACGCGGCGAGTCCGGCGGGCGTGAGGCGCACGAGGCGGGCCCGGCCGTCGTCCGGATCCGGCACCATCTCGACGAAGCCGCGCGACTCGAGATCGCCGAGCGCCTGTCCCACGGCCTGCTTGCTGACCTCCACACGGCGGGCGAGCACGGTGGGCCGGATGCCTTCCGTGCTCAGGTGTGGCAGCAGGCGCACGAGCGCCGGCGTGAGCACACGCGCCCCGGCCTCGCGGTTGACCTCGGCCTGCGCCACCTCGTCGAGCAGGCGCGCACACTCGAAGAGCAGCGGGCCGAGGCCCGGGGATGGCGGTCTGCGTGTGGGCATCGGTGCGGCATGGTCGCTTACGGCCGCGCTGTCGTCAAGCGTGCTTGACCAGATATCGTCAAGTCTGATTGACTATAGACATGACGCCGCCTTCCTGGCTCGACCGCGCCGCCTGGCCCTATGCGCCGCACGTGCACGACCTCGGTGGTGCCCGGCTTCACTACGTGGACGAAGGCGCTGGCGCCCCGGTGGTGCTCGTGCACGGCACGCCGACGTGGAGCTTCGAGTGGCGCCACGTGATTGCCGGGTTGCGCGGCGAGGCCCGCCTCATCGCGCCGGATCATCTGGGCTTCGGGCTGTCAGACCGTCCGGCCGGCGCCGGCTACCGGCCCGAGGATCACGCCGCGCGGTTCCGCGCCTTCATGGACGCGGTGTGCCCGCAGGGGCCGCTCACACTTGTCGTGCATGACTTCGGCGGGCCGATCGCGCTCGACTGGGCGCTCGACCATCCGGAACGGCTCGCACACCTTGTCGTCGTGAACTCATGGATGTGGGCCTTCGACGACGATCCATCGATGCGCCGCAAGGCGCGCCTGGCGGGCACGCCCCTCTTCCGCTGGATGTACCGCCGGCTGAACGCCTCGCAGCGTCTCATCATGCCGTCGGCCTATGCGGACAAACGGCGCCTGACGCCGGCGATTCACTGCCAGTACCTGGAGCTCTTTCCCGATGCTGATTCCCGCGAGCGCGTGCTCTTCGCGCTGGCGCAGTCGCTGCTCGGGTCGAGTGCCTTCTTCGATGGGTTGTGGCGGCGGCGCGAGCGTCTCGCCGGCGTGGACGCGCACATCGTGTGGGGCACGCGCGATTCGGCGTTCCCGCCGGCGATGCTCGCGCGGTGGCAGCAGGCCGTGCCGCATGCATGCGTCACACGCATCGACGACGCCGGGCACTGGCCGCACGAAGAAGCGCCGGAGGACGTGATTCACACGCTGCGCCGCATCCTGGCCGCGCCGACCCGCGTGCTGTAACGCTACGCATCATGCGTGGACGTTCGTCATGGCTCTTCGCGCTCGTACTGGCCGCGCCCGTGGCTGGCACGCCGGCCGTGCTGAACGTGCCGGCGAAGTAGCGCATGGCGACCGGCCTCGCGCGGCTCGTCGTCGGCGCCGATCCGCGGCGCACACTGGTGCGCATCGGCGTGCTCGTCGTGGCCGCCTGGCTCCTCATCACCTACGGCATCCTGTCGGTGCGCGGCCAGGGCCCGAGCATGCTGCCTACCTTGAAGGATGGCCAGCTCATGATCGTGGACGCCGTGTCCTACCGCATGAGGACGCCGCGCCGCGGTGAACTGGCCGCCGTGCGGTGGGAAGACGATCGCGCCGTGCTCATCAAGCGCATCATCGCCGGACCCGGCGACACGATCGCGATTGCGGAGGGCGTGGTGACCGTGAATGACGTCGCCCTGGCCGAGCCCTACGTGCAGCATCGCGCGCGCTGGAACATGCGGGCCACGACCCTCACGCCCGATCAGTTCTTCGTCGTCGGCGACAACCGCGGCATGCCGATGGCGCAGCACACGTTCGGCACGGTCGATCGGGCCGACCTCATCGGTCCCGTCTTCTGGGTCGTCGGCGACTAGCCGATCCGCTTCCGCCCCACGAACACGTCGCGGCCCCACTCGTCGATGCGGCCCGTGGCGTTGATGCCGGCGTCATCGAGCCATCTGAGCCACGAAGCGCGCGGGAAGATCCCGTTCGTGTGCACCTCGTGGGTGGCGTCGATGGTGCCATCGGCGCGGCGCAGCACGAACGCATAGACGGTCTCGAACGTGTCGTCGGACGGGTCGGGATCCCACGACCACTCGATGTAGCGCAGACCGCGGCCGTCTTCGGCATCATGGCCACCGGTGTGCGTGTCTGGCTCGAGCGTCTCGGCGACGCTGTCGGGAATCACCATCACGCCGCCGCCGGGGCGGCAGTGGCGCGCCGCATTGGCGAGCGCTGCCTGCACGTCCGCCGGTGCCGTGCAGTACATGATGGCGTCGTGGATGAGCACGAGGTCGAACGTGCGGCCCAGGTCGAGGGTGCGCATGTCGCCCACGACGTGTTCGCACTCCGGATTCACCGTGCGGCTCACGGTCACCATCTCGGGCGACAGGTCCGAGAGTGTCAGCGTGAAGTGCTGCTTGAGGTGCCAGGCGAGGCTGCCGCCGCCGGCGCCCAGTTCGAGCAGCGTCTTCGGCGGCGCATCCGGGGCCACGAGCAAATCGGGCAGCAGGTCCGCGGCTTCCTCCGCATACTCGTCGGCCGGCGAGAGCAGCGGCCACCATTCGGCGAGGTCGGCATACATGCGGAAGGGACCGGGCATGCCGGCGATTGTGTCACGCGCGCTTGCCCGGGGCACGACCGCGTAGCTCTCGCCGTGAACTCGCGCGACGAGCTGCCGCCGGATCCGCAGACGTTCGAACGCCCCCGAGAAGGGCCGGCGCTCGGTGTGGGGCGTGATTCAGAGTCCGCCGCAGCTGCCCGTGCTGGCGGACGGTCTGTTCCCGCACTACACGCGGCCGGCCAGCCCGGCCACGTTCGAGGCCGACATCCAGCTGCCGAACATCACCTGCGAGAAGTGCACGCTGCAGATGATCCAGTTCATGGCCGACCACGCGATAACCAGCCGGGCGGCTAATCGTACCATCACTGCGCCGACATCGCCATCACGGCCGATCCCGCCAAGCCGCTCGACAAGGGCTGGCCGGCGCCGGCGACCACGGCCGAGCGTCAGGCGATCGTCAGCGCGAGAATGTGGTCGGTCTGGCGATCCGGGCCGACCCGGAAGTCGGCCTCGCCCACGCGCGTGAAGCCCACCTTTGCGTAGAAGGCCTGCGCGCGCGGGTTCTTCTCCCACACGCTCAGCCACGCCGTGCGGCCGCCGAAGCCGCGCACCGCCTCGATGCACGCGTCCATGAGCGGACGCGCGATGCCCTGGCCATGCCAGCGCTGGTCCACGTAGAAGCGGTGGATCTCGATCGGCTCCTCGCCGGTCACACACGGCGGTGGCGTCTTGCGCCGCACCTGCGCGAATGCGGCCAGCGTGCCCTCGACGAACGCGAGCAGCGTCACGTAGCCCGGATCGGCGATCTCCGCCGATTGCTGCGCCACGCCGTAGGCGGTCGCAAGATGCACGGCCATGTCCTCCGGCCGGTTGTCGGCGGCGAAGGTGTCGGCAAAGGTCTTCGCGGCGAGCGCCGCGACCGCTGCGGCGTCGTCGAGCGTCGCGCAGCGGATGGTGACGCGCTCAGTCATGCCGCGCCGCCTTTAGTGATGTGCCGGTCATGCGTGCATTGGCGCCCGCCATGCGTGCGGCCTCGGCGATGCGCCGGGCCCGTGTCTCCGGACGTTTCGCCTGCCGCACCCACTTGAGCACGGCCTTCCTCGCCGACGCCGGAAAGGCCTCGAAATGTGCGCGCGCCTGGCCGTCGAGCCAGCCGAAGTACACGAACCACACGCCGTTGTCGCGCGCGTGACTCCGTTCGAGCCAGCGCCGCCAGACCACGCGTGTCGCCGGCTGGATGGCGTTCTCGGGCAACTCCTCGGCCATCGTTACTGTCGCGGCTGCGCGGTGACGGGCGCGGCCGGCTTCGTCCACTCGTTCGCCCAGTTCAGCATCTCGACCACGGTATGCAGCACGGACTCGCGCGCGGCGTAGCCGTGTGCTTCGTGCGGCAGCGTCACGTACCGCACCGTGGCACCGTGGCCCTTGAGCGCCACGTAGAAGCGCTCCGACTGGATCGGGAACGTGCCGCTGTTGTCATCGGCTTCGCCGTGAATCAGCAATACCGGTTCCTTGATGAGGTGCGCGTGGTTGAACGGCGACATACGGCTGTAGATCTCCGGCACCTCCCAGAACGTGCGCTGTTCGTTCTGGAAGCCGAAGGGCGTGAGCGTGCGGTTGTAGGCGCCGCTGCGCGCGATGCCGGCGCGGAAGAGATCCGAGTGCGCGAGCAGGTTCGCCGTCATGAAGCCACCGTAGCTGTGGCCGCCGGCCACGAGGCGCTTCGGATCGGCGACACCCATCGCCACGACCTTGTCCACCGCCGCCTTCGCGCTCGCCACGAGCTGCTCGACGTAGGTGTTGTTGGCGGTTTCACCGGGGCCGACGATCGGCATCGACGGGTCGTCGAGAATCGCGTAGCCCTGCGTGAGCAGCAGCAGGTGCGAGGCGCCGCTCACGCCGGTGAAGCGCTGCGCCGAGCCGCTCACCTGACCGGCGGCGTTCGGATCGACGAACTCGCGCGGATACGCCCAGAAGATCATCGGCAGGCGGCCCTTCTCGGGCGTCCAGCCGGCCGGCGTGTAGAGCGTGGCCGAGAGCTGCACGCCGTCGGCGCGCGCGTAGGTGATGAGCTGCTTCTGCGCGCCGGAGATGCCCGGTGCCGGATCGACCGACGTCGTGAGCGTCACGCGTCGGCCGTCGGTGGTCGAGCGCACGAGCGTGGCCGGCGGCGTGTTCTTCGTCTCGAACCGCGTGAGCACGCGCGAGCCGTCGTCCGCGAGCAGCCCCACGATGGGCTCGTAGCCCTCGGCCATCTGATACTTGCGCGCCGCCTTGAGTGTCGAGAGGTCGAGCGCGTCGAGGAACGGCTTGTCGCCCTGCGGCGAGGCGCCGGTGCCGGCAAGATAAATCGTCGAGCCCGTCTGCGGGATGACGTCGAGCCCCGAGGCACCTTCGCGACGGACCGGCGTGCCGGGATGGCTGTAGCTGTCTTCGGCGCTGCGGTCCCAGAGCTTGCGCGGGACCGCTCCAGCGCCATCGAGCACCCACGTGCGCGTGCGGCGCGTCGCGCGATCGTTCTCGGTGAGCAGGCCGATGCCTTTGTCCGTCCACTGCAGGTTACCGAAGCGGTGTTCCGTGCGCGCGAGCTCGGCCGGCGTGCCGCTGAAGGGCGCGGCCAGTGTGACCACCCTGTCGCGCTCGCGCGCTGCGGTTTTCGGATTGCCGCCGTCGAGCGCCTCGGCCCAGGTGAGCGTGGCCGGCGCGGTGGGCTGCCAGCGCACCACGCGCGGACCAGTGGGCACACCGCTGTTCGGGATGTTGTCGGCCACGGGCAGCGTGGCGATCGTCTTCGTCACGGCGCCCGTGCGGTCCCACACCCCAACAGTCTTCGCAAAGTCGTCGTACGGCACGAGCCGCGAGAAGGGCGGCGTGAGTGTCGTGACGAGCACGTGCTGGCCGTCGGGCGAAGGCTGCGCCTGCGTGTAGAGGCCGGGATGCCCGAGCGGCGTGCGCGCGAGCGTCGCGGCGTGCACGAGCACGAGCTGACTCATGCCGTGATGCGTGAACAGGCGCTCGTCGTGTGCCGAGGTCAGCAGGTCCTGGTACGTGCGCACGGGGGCGACCCCGCCGCGATGTTCCTGCACGTTGGGACCGGTCGGCGCCACCGGCGCCATCGGCGCCGGGCCGCGCCCGGTGGGAATCGTGCTGCAGAGGAGCTGCGCGCCCGTACCCACCCACGTGCAGCCGGCGCCGAACACCCCGTTCACGGCGAGGGCGTCCACGGCCTGCGCGCGGCCAGTGGCCGTCGTGCCGAGCCACAGCTGGATGGCCGTGTCGCCGCTGTGCGTGAAGGCGAAACGCTGGCCATCCGCGGAGAAGCCGATCCAGGTGAGCGCTGGCGACGCGGGCAGTGTCACCGTGCGCGCGGCGCCGTCGGCGACGGTCTTCAGCGTGAGTCCCCGAGCCGTGCGGGCGCGGTGGCGGCCGTTGTTCTTCGGGTCGATGCGCAGGCCAGCGAGCCGCAGCATCGGCCGCGCGAGATCCGCAATCGACGGCATCGGCGCGCGATCGAGCACGGCCACCACGTCACGCGCCGGACTCAGGTAGACATCGGGCGGCGGCGGCGCGTCGAGCGCATCGACAATCGCCTTCGGCGGCAGCAGGTAACGCGGTTCGTCAGGCGCCTGCGCGCCAGCCAGCGAGGGCACGAGCCACAGGGCCACGGCCAAGGACGCAAGAACGGTTCGGCACATGGAGCGCTCCTTCCCGGGCATTGTAACGGGGTCTGTCACCACCACCATTTGTAACGGGGTCTGTCACCGTTTACAGACGATGACCGTGACAGACCCCGTTACAAATGACGGGGTCACGGCGTGACCGGCTGGTCGCGCCACACCACCTGATCGCGGCCGCCGCGTTTTCCGACATACAGCCGGTTGTCGGCCAGGCGCAGCAGGTCCTCGGCGGTGTACGCGTCGGCGTCCTCCAGAAACGTCGCGATGCCGACCGTGGCCGTGATGTGCACCGTGCCGCTCGACAGCGCCACCTGCGCGCGGTCGCGCAGCCGGCGGCGGAAGCGTTCGGCGAACGCCGCGGCACTTGCCGCATCCGCGCTCGAGAGGATCACGACGAACTCGTCGCCGCCGTAGCGGCACACCGTGTCGGCGGCGCGCGCGTGTTCGGCCAGCAGCTCGGCCACCAGCTTCAGCACGCGGTCGCCCACCATGTGGCTGTGCATGTCGTTGATTTCCTTGAAGTGGTCGGTGTCGACGAGCAGCACGCTCAGCGGGTGCTGGTAGCGCTCGGCCTGCGCCACCGCGCGCGGCAGCGCTTCGTCGAAGTAGCCGCGGTTGTAGAGGCCGGTGAGCGCATCGCGCGTCATCCGCGTGCGCGCCTGTTCGTAGAGCTGCCGGTAGGTGAGCTTCTGGAAGACGTCGGCGACGTCGCCGGTGCCCACCGTGGCAGTGGCCGGCTCGAAGTAGCGCAGGTAACACGCGAGCGCCGCCGCGTAGAGCAGGGCGGCGGCCGACTTGCCGACCAGGCCGGAGAGCATCAGCCGCGGCAGATCGGGGTTGCCCCACTGCACCGAGAGCGTGAACAGGAAGTTGTCCACCGCGACGATCGCGAGCAGCGCCAGGGCCGCGCGGCCGAACGTGAACCAGATGTAGCGGCTCACGAACTCGTAGACGAGGATGATGCCGATGACGTCGAGCGGCAGCAGCACCGTGCCCACGAGCGCCACCCACGCGCTGTTCTGCAGGCCGTCGGTGGTCAGGCCTGCCGGCACCTCGCTGCCGGGGATCAGCACGTGCTGGCTGATGAGCATCGAGACGAGCGACAGACCGGCGTTGGCCAGCACGAGCCCGAAGACCAGCTTGCGCGCCTCGCGCATGTCTTCCTTGATGTAGACGAGCAGCACGGCGAGCAGGGTCGCCGTGAACATCACCATCGAGGCCGGATACACCTCCCAGCCCGGCGCCACTTCCACGCGCAGGCTGAGCGACGCCTCGAGGTACTGGAACCCGCCGACCACGATGTACAGCGGCGACAGGCCGAGCACCGTGCGGCTCCGGAAGAGCCCGAGCACGAGCATGGCCATCACGATCGCCTCGGCACCGAGCAGGCCTAACTGGATCGGGTACATGCGGAGTCCGCGACGCGGGAGTGCCGCAGACTACCACGCGGGATGGCGAGGCGCGGGCTGCTGCCGGCCCGGGCGTTACGGTGTGAGTGTCAGCGTGTGCAGCGTCGCGCCGGGCAGCAGTGGCAGCGGCGTGCCGCTCACCCACGCGCGCTGCTGATCGCCGTAGTGCGGCGACAGCGGATGCCCGCTCTGGCCGCCCGGCATGTGCAGAATGGCGCTGGCCTCGTGGCCCGGTGACGCCACGAAGCGTTCCGACGCGCCCGACCGCGGCGACACCACGCGCGGCGTGTAGACATCGCCGGTGAGCGGCTCGCGCGGCATGTTGAGCCAGCGCGCGAGCTGCGGTACGGCGGCGGCAAGCGGATGTGCGACGTCGGCCGTGTTCACTTCGCCCCACGTGCGCTCGGCCAGCGCACCCGTGGACGCCAGCGGCTGCAGCGTGCGATCGATGGCGGCGAGCAGGAACGCGTCCCACGACTTGTACGCCGGATCGAGCAGGTGCGCGGGGCGTTCGTGCACGAGCCGCCAGAGCGGCCCTTCAAGGCGGCGGATCGTGGTGTAGTCGAAGTCGGGCGCCGACGTCCGCACCTGCGCCGTCAGCGCCTCCATCGCCAGGCGCGACACCATGAGGCGGAACGTGCGCACGAGCCGGTAGGCGGCGGAATCCGCGGCGGCACGGCCCGTCCACGTGTCGCGCACGAGACGGGCGGCCTCGGCGCGCAGCGGTGAGCCGGCCACGGCGCCGGCATCGAGCGTCGTCAGGAACACGTCGCGCCAGCGATCGAGGAAGAGCGAGCGATCGTCGAGCTGCATGTCGAAGAGCGCGCGCTCATCCGCTGTGTCGAGCGCCGCCAGGCGATCGCGGATCATCCAGGCGCGGATGCCGTCCGTATAGCCTCCGTCACCGATCGCGTCGAGCATCGCGCCATCGACGGCGCGCGCGTTGGCCGTCCACAGCCGCCCATCCGGCGGATCGACCACGCGCGGATGTTCGTCGTAGCCGAGGTAGCCGTCCCAGCGACGGGTGCCATCGGCCCACGACGTGGGCACGTCGCCCGTGAAGCCCACGCGCCGCGGAATGGCGCCGTAGATCGACCACGCGATGCGGCCGCTCCTGTCGCCCACGACGAGGTTCTGCGCGGCGAGCGACGCACCCACGGCCGCCTGCATCGCTTCATCCACCGAGCGCGCGTGCGCGATGCGCGCCGGATCGGTGGCGATGACCGCGGCATCGTGCGCCACCCAGCGGCTGGCCAGTTCGCGGCCGCGGTGGTCGCGCGCCACGATCGGACCCCAGATCGTCGAGCGCACTTCGAAGGCCACGGGCGCCGCGCCTTGCACGGCGAGCGACTCGGTGGCGATCTCGAACGCGCGCGGGCCTTCGGGCGTCTGGTATGTCGTGGGATTGCCGGGCACCGGCTCGATGATTACCAGATCCGACCAGTCGCCGGCGGAGTTCGTGAAGCCCCACGCGATGTCGCCATTCGTGCCCACCGCCATCTGCGGGCCGCCCGGCAGCGTCACGCCCGAGAGCGTGCGCGTCTGGCCCGGTCGCCGATCATCAGGCAGCAGGTAGGTGGCGCGATACCAGATATTCGGCACGGCCAGACGCAGATGCATGTCGTTGGCGACGATGGAACTGCCGGTTTTCGAGCGCGCGCCCGACACCGCCCAGTTGTTGCTGCCGAGGGTGGCTTCTTCCTCGCGCGGCAGACGTGCCCACCAGGGGAGGGACGCGGACGGATCCGGCACCTCCGACGGCGCGACCCGCGCGGCCTTCTTCGCGGCCGACGGCAGGCCCGGACCCAGCGGTCCGAGGTAGATCGTGCCACTGCGGATTTCGAACACGTCCGCCGGGGGCACTGGTGGCACCGGATGCGGCGCGCCGACGATCGGACTCTCCCAGTCGCTCGCGCGTCCGGCCAGGAACTCGAACATCGGCGGCGGCAGTTCGGCCAGCGTGCCGAGCGTGCGTTCGTACTCCCACTGCGACCCCTGCAGCGTCACGGACATCGCGATGAGCACGAGCATCGAGTCCTCCGGCGTCCACGGCTCCGGCGTGAGCCGCAGCGCGAGATATTCGAACGGCTCGGCCTCGAGCGCGGTCAGTCCCGCGTTCACGCCAGCGGCGTAGGCGTCGAGTTCGGCTCGGTAGTCCGCAGGCGCGAGTGCGAGCGCACGTTTCGCCACGGCGCGGAAACGATGCACGCGCTGCGCGCGATCGGCGTTCAGTGCCGCGGCGCCGACGAGCGCTGAAAGTTCACCGGCCGGCTGTCGCCGCTGCAGGTCCATCTGGAAGAAGCGCTCCTGCCCGTGCAGGAAGCCGATCGCCCGCGCCAGATCCACGCGCGACCCGGCGGTGACCGTGGGAATGCCGAGCGCGTCGCGGGTCACCGTCACCGGCGCCGACAGGCCGCCGAGGGTCAGCGACCCGTCGAGCACGGGAAGGCTGCGCCCCACCATCACTCGCGCGCCGATGGCGACAACGATCGCGCCCACGACGACGAGCGCGGTCATCCACAGGAGGAAGCGGAGGAACTGGCGCATGCAGGGATTCTAGGATACCGGGCTTGGGCCCCGGGCCCCCGACCCCGGGACTGGCCCGAGTTTGCGCGCATGGGCCGGATCGCAAGCGCGTGGGGGTCGCCGCTACCCTCGTGCCATGATGCTTGCTCACACCACGCCCGACCCGATGCCCGCGCCCCGTTCCGCCGATCGCCGCTGGTCTGCTGTGCTCACGCGCGATCGCGAGGCCGACGGGCGCTTCGTCTACGCGGTGACCACGACCGGCATCTTCTGCCGGCCGTCGTGCCCCAGCCGGCGGCCGCGCCGCGACCACGTCACCTTTTTCGCCACGCCGGCCGAGGCCGAATGTGCCGGGTACCGTGCCTGCCTGCGCTGCGCCCCGGCGGGCGCGCGTCCCGTGTCGGCCGCCGCGCGGGCGGTGGCCGAAGCGGCGTCGTATCTGCGCACCCATGCGACTGACACGGTCGCGCTGGCGGATCTCGCGGCGCGCGTGGGGCTGAGCGCGTCGCATCTGCAGCGTGCCTTCACCGCGCACACGGGGGTGTCGCCGCGCGAGTTCCAGGCGGCCTGCCGCGCCGACCACTTCCGCACGGCGCTGCGCCGCGGCCAGGATGTGACCACGGCCACCTACGAGGCCGGTTACGGCTCGCCGAGCCGCGTCTCGGCGAACAAACCCACAGGCGCGGGTCTCACGCCCTCGGCCTACCGCAAGGGCGCGCCCGGTGCCGTCATCACCTACGCGGTCGCGGCCTCCGCCCTCGGGCGGCTGCTCGTGGCCGCGACCGCGGCCGGGGTCTGCGCGGTGAAGCTCGGCACGGCAGACGAGACGCTCGCCGCCGACCTGACGGCGGAGTTCCCCGGCGCCACCATCACGCGCGGCACGCTGCCCGCGGGGTGGGCGAAGGCGATTGCCACCGCCATCGGCACCCGGCCGGCGACCACGCCCGACGTGCCGCTCGATGTGCGCGGCACGGCCTTCCAGTGGCGCGTCTGGAAGGCGCTGCAGGCGATCCCGGCCGGCGCGACCCGGTCGTACGCCGAGGTGGCGGCGGCGATCGGCCGGCCGACGGCCGTGCGGGCCGTGGCCCGCGCCTGCGCCACCAACCCCGTCGCGCTCGTCGTGCCCTGCCACCGCGTCGTGCCGTCGGCGGGCGGCACCGGCGGCTACCGCTGGGGCGCGGAGCGCAAAGCCGCGCTCCTCGCCCGCGAATCGCGCCGATCCTGATCCTCGGGGTCAGACCCCTTACAGAACCTCAACGGGTCTGACCCCGGACGACGGGGACGCGGGCGAATCGGGGTGGCGATCCATTACAATCCCGCGTCGTGCCTCGTCCGTCCCGCTCGCTCGTGGCGCTCCTGCAGGCCTTCGTCGAAGGCCGGCGCGGGCTGCGTCTGGGCTCGCTCTTCGGCGCCCCCGCCGTGTTCGCCGGCCGGCGCGTCGCCATCCGCCTCGACGGCGAGGCCTTCGACGTCCGCCTCGCCCCGGCCGGGCGCGAATTCGCGAAGACCATGCTGCGCGGACGCGTCGTGGCCGGACCGGCCGGCTGGCTGCGCCTGCTGGCGCCGCGTGACGCGCAGGGTGTCACCGGGTATCTGACCGTGTTCGAACGCGCCGTGCGCGACGTGGCCGCCGCATGAGCCGCACCCGCCACGGCGTCGGTCCCTGGGCGGTGCTCGCGCCGCCGGCGGTGAAGGCCTTCCCCACGAAGCCGGATGTCGAGACGGCGGACGTCGTGGTCGTGGGCGCCGGCCTCACCGGCATGCTCACCGCCACCGCGCTCAAGGCCGCGGGCCATGCCGTGGTGCTGCTCGAAGCCGGACGGGTCGGCACCGGCCACAGCCGCGCCGCCTCGGGCCTCACCGGCATGCTCGTCGCCGCCGACTACCGCGCGCTCGAGGCCGCGCATGGCCGCAAAATCGCGCGCGCGCTCATGTCGGCCGTGACGGGCGCCGCGGCCACCCTCGCGACCGGCCTCGCCAAGGCGAAGATCCCGGGCGCCGGCGACACGCGTCCGCTTCTGGCACTCGCCGACCCCGTGAAGGGCTGGGACCGCGACGTGGCCGCCCGCACCGCTGCCGGACTCACCGCCGCCACTGTCAGCGGCCCCGCATTCGCGAACGCCACGACGGCGGATGCCGCGGCCGCGATGCGGCTGGCCGGCGTGGGCCTCACCGAACCCTCGCGCATCGTCACCGGCGCCATCACGCGGCTCGCCAGCGCCCGGGTGAAGGTGTTCGAGAAGAGCGCAGTCACGCGCATCACCTTCACGCGTGTCGACGCCACCGTGCACGTGGGCAAACACACCATCGTGACGCCGCGTGTCGTCATCTGCACCGATGCGCCCGGGGCGCTTGCGCCCACGCTCGACCGCCACACGCGCGGCTTCGAGCGGTATCACGTGCTAACAGCGCCGATGCCGGCCGCGATGCGCACGGCCGTCCATCTGGGCTCGACGGTGCTCGCAGATGCGGCCGTGCCACTCGCCGTCACCGCCACCGCCGACGGCCGGCTGCTCGTGTCGGGCAGCGATGGCCCGATTCCCGCAGGCAAGCAGCGCACGGCCGCGCAGGTGCATCACACCGGCGAGCTGATGTACGAGGTGCTCAAGCGGTTCCCGGTCATCATGGGGCTCAGACCCGAGTTCGGCTGGTCCACGTCGGTCGTGGCCGCGCCCGACCGGTTTCCGCTCATCGGGCCGCACCGCCAGTATCCGCACCAGCTTTTTTCCTTCGGCACCGACCGCGATCCCGCGCTGGCCTGGTTGGCCAGCCGGATCCTGACGCGCGCCGTCGCGCACGAGGCCGACGCCGCCGATGAGGCGTTCGGCTTCAGCCGTGTCCAGGAGGACCGCTCCTGAGCACGTTTGTTGCTGATGAGCCTGTTGTTCAGGCCCGTCGCGAGGTTTGAGCCCCCAAAGGGATCCGATTCGCGAACTAGTGTCGGTTCGTCGAATGACTATTCTCGAGAAAGCGGCCCACGCGGCCGTTTCGTGGCTGGGATATCCACGCAGGATTGGGCCTCCCCCAGCGCCCACCCCGGCACCACGTCCGCTTCCGAATCCGCTTCGCAGATCCGGGGCGGGCGTGATGCCGGTTCGTCCGGACGTGGCGGCCATCCCCGTGCCCGCGCCCGCGGCGGCTCACGCCGCCGTGCCCGACCGCCGCATCACCATCCTGCCGCCGGGTCAACGCGAGCGGCGGCGCGGACGCGCCGACCGCCGCCGGGCCGATCGCCGCACCCGGGACCTTGGCGCCCCGTACGGTGCCGACCGCCGCTCGGGACACGACGACCGCCAGGCTGACCGCCGTGATCCCTCGAAACGGCCAGCCGGCATCAGCCTGATGCGCGACTACTTCTCGCCGGGCCCGGGAGCGCCGGGCGGCGTCGCCAGCCCGCCGGCGCCCCCCCACGTCGTGGTGCGGAACCATGACTAGTGCGAAGGGCACCGCGCTCGACGTGTGGCAGCGGCAGGCCGTGCTCGCGGCGGCGGCCTTCCTGCGCGAGCGTTTTGGCATGGCCCCGGGCGATCCGAAGGCCAAGGCCGTGCACGACGCGCTGCTCGAAGTGGTGGACCCGAAGCGCCGCGCGTTGCGCCTGCAACGCGAGATGTCGAAGGCGGCTGACGGCGCCGCCGTGACCAGGAAGACCGACCGCCGCGGCCGCGCCCGCGATCGCCGCACCGGGTGGGACCGCCGCGTGGCCGATATCGGATCGCCCACGGGCGTCGAACGCCGCCTCGGCGAACGCCGGCTCGACGAAGATCGCCGCGTCCGCCGCTGACACGGTCGTTCTGACAACGCGTGTCTCAGACATGGACACGCCACGTGCGCATCGGGTGCTCCGGCTGCGCACGTTCGGCACGCTTCGCGCGGAAATCCGCGGCGGCGCGTCCCGGCACCCTCCTTGCAGCCTCGTCGCGCCATGTGGGAACGCGCGCGGCTCAACCTGGTCACGGCCCTGATGACGCTGGCGCTTGCCAGCGTCCCCGCGCCGGGCGCGGCGTCGCTGCGCGCCGTCTCGGATGACACGCTCGCCCGGTCGAGCGCGGCGGCCGTGCAGGGCCGGGTCGTCGCCTCGAGCGCACACTGGGACGACGCGGCCGGCACCATCTACACCTTCGTCACCATCGACGTCGTGAAGTCGTGGGGCCTGGCGGGCCAGCCCGCGCGCGTCGTGGTCAAACAGCTCGGCGGCATCGTCGGCGACACGGCGTTCGTCGTTGGCGGCCAGGCGCAGTTCACGGTGGGCGAAGACGTGCTCGTGTTCCTCGACGTGCGGCCGCGCGACAACACCCTCTCGGTAGCTGGCCTCGAGCAGGGCAAGTGGGTGCTCACCGGCTCGGCGGATGCCGCGACCTCCGCCACGCGGGAAATCCGCGGCCACGATCAGGCCACGGTCGTGTCGCGCGACTACACCTCGGCCACCGCGCTCGATGCGCTGGCGTCGCTTGCCGGCACGCGCGTGAGCGCCGCCGGTGCCGTGCTGCAGGCGCCCGTGCCCCAGGCGGCGCGCGGCGGTCTCGAGGGCCGCGCCGGCGCCGCCTACACGCTGCTTTCGTCGACGCCCGCGCGCTGGCACGAAGCCGACACCGCGACGCCCGTCTACGTGGACACGCTGAGCGGCGGACACCCGCAGTTCGGCGGCGGCGGCCTCACGCAGCTCGCGAACGCCGTGGCCATCTGGAGCGCCGCCGGCTCGCTGCGCCTGCAGAACGGCGTCGCCCGCGGTCCGCGCTGCTTCTCGAACAGCGAGAGCGACTATCGCCTGTCGGTGACCTACGGCGATCCGTGCGGCGAGATCTCGGACGCCAGTTCGACGCTCGCCATCGGCGGCGCGTATTTCTCGTCCGGCGACCAGCGCACCGTGAACGGCGTGACCTACTGGAAGATCGTGAAGGGGATGATCGTCACCGACAATCCCCCGTCGAAGTGGTCGGGTTTCACGACCGGCTGCTACGAGGACGTGCTCGTGCACGAGCTCGGCCACGCGATCGGCTTCGGCCACGCCGCGGCCCGCCCGGCGATCATGTTTCCGTCGATCTCGTCCACCTGCTACAGCCGCCCGGTGTCGTCGGGTCTCGGCGCCGACGACCTTGCGGGCATGGCGGCGCTGTATCCCGGCGCCGGCGCGCCCCCGCCGCCTCCGCCGCCGTCCGGCGGCGCCCCCGGCACGCCCACGGGCCTGTTGTCGTCGGTGTCGGGTTCCACCGTCACCATCCGCTGGAACGCGCCGGCCTCGGGCAGCGCCGCCAGCGGCTATCAGCTCATCGCCGGCACGGCGCCCGGCGCGTCGAACATCGGCGCCATTCCGGTGACCGGCACGACGCTCGTCGTACCCGGCGTGCCGAACGGCGTCTACTACGCGCGCGTCGTCGCCACGAACACGTCGGGCGCCAGTGCGCCCACGGCGGATGTGACGATCACCGTCGGCCCGGCCGCGCCCGGTGCGCCGCGCAGCCTCTCGGCCGTGTCGCCGTCGCCGGGGGTCGTCAGCATCGCCTGGCTCGCGCCGTCGACGGGTGCGGCCCCCACCTCGTATGTGCTGCTGGCCGGTCAGACCCCGGGCGCGTCCACGTATCAGATTCCCGTGGCCGACACGGGCCTGGCCGGTGGCGGCGTGCCGGCGGGGGTGTATTACGTGCGCATCGTGGCGCTCAATGGCGCAACGCCCGGCCCGGCCTCGGCAGAGGTGGTGCTGACCGTGCGCTAGGGGCTGGAGACCGGGGGCAGGGGGGCTGGGCTCGGGGTGACCCCAAGGCCGCTATACTGCGTCTTTACACCGTGTTTGCGTTGGAGGCACTCACCCCATGCGTCGTTTTCTCCTAGCCGGTCTTCTCTGCCTCGCTGCCGCACTCCCCGCGGCCTCCCAGTCGACCGCGATCAACGGATCGATCGAAGGCGTCATCTCCGATGACTCCGGTGCCGTCCTTCCAGGCGTCACTGTCACGATCACCAACCTCGACACCGGTGATGTCCGCGTCGTCGTCACCAACGAGAGCGGCCTCTACCGCGCCCCGCTCCTGTCGCTCGGCCGTTACAAGGTCGAAGTCGAACTCCAGGGCTTCAAGAAGGTCGAGCAGACCGGGATCAACATCTCCGCAGGTCAGACCGCCGTCATCAGCATGAAGCTCGATGTCGGCGCGCTCACCGAAACCGTTCAGGTCACGGCCGATGCCCCGCTCGTCGACCTCGGCAAGATCGAACAGGGCCGCACGTTGAGCGAGGCAGAGGTCAAGACGCTGCCGCTCACCTCCCGCAACCCCTACAACTTTGCGCTGCTGCAGCCGGGTGTCGTTGGTTTCGAGAACCAGGAATTCGGCGTGCCGCGCATCACCTCGAACGGCGCCCTGCTCCGGGTCAACTACCAGATCGACGGCAACAACAACACGCAGAAGGATCGCGCCGGCCTGCGCCAGATGCCGATGTCGGAAGTGATGATTCGCGAAGTCAAGATCGTCACGACCGGCGCGGCGCCCGAGTTCGGCCAGACGATGGGCATGATCTACAACGCCATCACGCCCTCGGGCACCAACACCTTCAAGGGCCAGGGCAGCTACCGCCTGCAGCGCCAGTCGATGGTGGCCTTCCCGTTCTTCACCCAGGGCGAGCGCACGAGCGCCAACAAGCCGCCCACCGACGTCAACGTCTATACCGTCGACATCGGCGGCCCGATCAAGCGCGACAAGACGCACTTCTTCGCCGGCTACGAGCACACCGAGCGCGACCTGTCGGGCGGCGCCGTCATCACGATCACGCCGGCCAACGCCGCGGCGCTCGGCCTGAACGAACCGCGCTACATGCCGCGTGGCCTCAACACCGAGTTCGGCATCGGCAAGATCGATCATCAGATCAACGACGCGAACCGCGCCTCGGTGCGCTACATCTTCTTCGACAACTTCATCAACAACAACGTCGGCGGCGGCATCGGCTCGGTGCAGCGCGCTACCGACTTCTTCGACCGCCAGCACTCCACGGCGGCGCAGCTCATCTCCACCATCCGCCCGACGCTGCTCAACGAGCTGCGCGTGCAGTACGCCACACGCGCCCAGCGCCGCGAGCCTGGTTCGCAGGCCGGCACCGGCCCGGCCATCAACATCGCCAACGTCGCCAACTTCGGCGGTCCGGTGGCCAGCCTGACTGACGCCGGCTTCGGCTTCACGCAGGACGTCGCCCAGCTGAACAACAGCCTCACCTGGCTGCGCGGCGACCACTCGTTCAAGGGCGGCTTCGACATCCAGCACATCGCCGATACCCGCACGAGCACGCCCTTCCAGCTCTACACCTTCCCGACGGTCGCCGCCTACCAGGCCGCGGCCAACGGCACCAACCGCTTCGGCTACAACACCTTCACGCAGTACTTCGGCGAGCCGAACCTCGAGTTCTCGTCGAACACCTACGGCCTGTTCCTGCAGGACGACTGGCGCGTCAGCGACTCGCTGAAGGTGCTCTACGGCGTGCGCTACGATCTCTACGACGTGCCCGAGCCGAACGGGGCCGCGCCGTTCGATGCCTCTCGCGACTTCGTGGTCGACAAGAACAACTTCGCGCCGCGCCTCGGCGTGGTGTGGACGGTGGGCAGCGACCGCCGCACCGTCGTGCGCGCCAACACCGGCATCATGTACGACCAGGCGCTGCTTGCGAGCTACGAGCAGGCGCTCATCAACGACGGCACCAACGCCCGCGCCGGCGCCACCTTCGTGCCCGCCAACGCCGGCGCCCCGGCCTTCCCGGCGGTGCTCTCGGCCGGCGCCGGCGCCACGCCGAACACCCTCACCACCGTGTCGCGTGACTTCCGCGTCGCCAACAACTGGCAGAACAACCTGCAGATCGAACGTCAGCTGAGCGATCACTTCGCGGCCTCGGTGGGCACGTCCTACGTGCGCGGCTACAACCTGCCGCTCATCAGCAACATCAACGCCATCAACCCGACGGGCCGCCTGTCGGATGGCCGTCCGATCTACAGCACGGCGGTGAACGCCGGCACGCGCCTCGATCCGCGCTACAACGTCATCAACCAGATCGAGTCGCTCGGCGAGTCCACCTACCGCAACTTCACCGCGCAGCTCACCGGCCGCAACCTGAAGGGCGTGCGGTTCGACTTCGCCTACACGCTCGGCAAGGCCGAGGACAACGCGCCCATCACCGGCGTGCTGTCGGTGCAGGGTGATGCCGGCCGCACCAACCCCGAGAGCCTCGACTTCGACAAGGGCCCGAACGTGCTCGACCAACGCCACACCTTCACCGGCAGCATCGTCGCGCAGCCGATGATCGACGGTGGGAATGCGCTGACCCGCACGCTCGTCAACGGCACGGTGGTCGGCGTGGCGATGCAGTTCGCGAGCGGCATCCCGATCAACCTGCGCGCCAACCCGGGCGAGATCAACAACGACGGCATCAACAGCGATCGTCCGTCGGGCATCCCGCGCAACTCGCTGAACCTGCCGGCGCGCTACAACGTCGACCTGCGCCTGTCGCGCCAGGTCGCGATCGGCGGACCGCGCCGCATCGAAGTGATTGCCGAGGTGAAGAACCTCTTCAACACCGTCCAGTGGTCGAGCGTCACCGGCAACGCGATTGCCGTCAACACGCTCACCGGGCTGCCGACCGGCCCGGTGCCGACGAGTGGTGATCAGCTCATCCCGACCGGCGGCTACGAACAGCGCCAGCTCCAGCTCGGGTTCCGCTTCCAGTTCTAAGCATCCTGCCGGAGGGGGCCACGGTCGTGGTCTCCTCCGGTCACGCTTGTCCGCACGTCGAAATGCCCCGCCTGCTCGTTGTCTCCCTCCTTTTCGCTCTGCTGTTTCGGGCCGCACCCGCCGCCGCACTGACCGGCCGCGTCGTGAACGGCGCGGGCGCGCCGGTGTCGGGCGCGGAAGTCAGCATCCTCGGACGGCCGGGCACGGCCGTCACTGATGCCGACGGCCGCTTCACCTGGACGCCCGATCCCCCGGTGCCGTTCGAGGTGCTGGTGGTGGCGCCGGGCGGCATGTTCATGAAGCCGATCCTCGTCGAGCGGCTCGAGGCCGGGCAGGTGCTCGTGCTCACCGTGGAGTCGCTCGTGAGCGAGCGCGTCATCGTCTCGGGCGCCGCGCCCGACATCGAGGCCACGCCCGCCGCCGCCACGGCCAGCCTCTCGCAGGCCGAGATCCAGACGCGCCTGCCGTCGAATCTCGTACAGGCGCTCGAGAACGTGGCCGGCGTCAACCAGGTCAGCGAAGGGCAGGCGGCGGTGCCGGCCGTGCGCGGGCTCTCGGGCGGCCGCACGCTCATCCTCATCGACGGCGCGCGCGTGAACTCCGAACGCCGCGCCGGCGCCAGCGCCACGTTCCTCGATCCGGAAGTGCTGGAAGGGGTGGAAGTGGCGCGTGGCCCGGGCTCGGTCGCCTACGGGTCCGACGCCTTCGGCGGCGTCATCGCCGTCACCACCCGCAAGGTCGCGCCGAGCTCGCCGTGGGCGGGCCGCGTGTCGGCGACGCTCGGCACCGGCGTGCCCGACCGGCGCGCAGGCGCCGATGTGTCGAAGGGCTTCGCCGCCGGCAGCCTGCTGCTCGCCGCGCACGCCCGCGACGTGGACGACTGGGAGAGCCCGTCGGGCCCCACCTTCAATTCCGGCTACAACGACGGTGGCCTGCTCGCCAAGGTCACGCACACCGTCGCCGACGGCTTCCTCTCGGTGGGGTATCAGGGCGACTTCGGCCGCGACATCGAGCGCCCGCGCAACAACTCGCGCACGGTGCGCTTCTTCTATCCGGAAGAGAACTCGCACCGCGTGACGGCGGAGTACGACAAGCCGGATGTGGGCCCGTTCGAAGAACTCGGCCTGAACCTCTTCTACGGCCGCTACAGCCAGACCACCGACCAGGACCGCTTCGCCACCGCCACCACGGCCCGCAGCGTGGACCGCGCGGAGATCAGCGCCCACGACTTCCAGTTCCGCGGCTACGCCCGGCGGGCGCTCGGCGGGGCGCGCTGGGAGCTCGGGATGGACGTGAACGGCCGGGCCGGCCTGCGCGCGCTCGACATCTTCGAGCGCTACACGCTTGCCGGTGCGCGCACGACGACGGAGAACGTGGCCATCGACGCGGCCCGGCGCGTCGACACCGCCGTCTATTCCAGCCTCGACGCCACCGTGCTGCCCACGGTGTCGCTCGCCGGCGGCCTGCGCGCGGACTACATCACGACCACCAACCGCGGCGGCTACTTCGGCGACCGCGACACCGGTAACGGCGCCGCGTCGGGCTTCATCGCGCTCACCGCCGGCAGCTACCGCGGCTTCACGTTCACCGCACAGGCCGCGCGCGGCTTCCGCGATCCGGTGCTGTCGGACCGTTACTTCCGCGGGCCCTCAGGCCGCGGCTTCATCACCGGCAATCCCGATCTCGATCCCGAGCAGAGCCTGCAGTTCGACGCCGGAGTGCGCTATACGGCGCGCCGCGTGCGGGCGGCCATGTACGCCTACCACTACCGGATCTCGGACCTCATCGAGCGCTTCAACGTGGGCACCCCCGACGACTTCTTCTTCCGCAACCGCGGCCGGGCGACGCTGCGCGGCCTGGAGTTCGAGTCGCAGATCGACCTGCCCTGGCGCCTGTCGATCGAAGCGGCGGCGCAGATGGCCCGCGGCCGCGCCGGCTCGACCCGCACCGCGCTCGACGGCATCACGACCGAAACCGGATCGCTGCAGCTGCGCCGCACCATCGGCGTCCGTGCCTTCGCGCAGGCGCGCGCCGCGTGGTTCGCCGACGACGATCGTCCGGGCCCGACCGAACGTGTCGTGCCCGGCTACACGCTGGTGGATCTGAGCGGCGGCGCCACGGTGAGCCGCCACCTCGAAGTGCGCGCGCTCATCCGCAACCTGCTCGACCAGGATTACTTTGCCAGCCAGGACGTGCGCGCCGTGTTCGCGCCCGGGCGGGCCGCCTCGCTCACCGCCGTCGTGCGCTTCTAGGGCGGCCCGCCGGGCCCCGCCTCGGCCGTACCGCCATCCGTGGGGTGGGCCGTCCATTCATCGCCCGAATCCCACGCATGGCCGCGCGGCGCTTCTCCCGGCCCCGCGACTCCTGTACGCTTGGAGGCTGAGGTCCCTGCTCCCCATGCGCCGATTGCTGCTCGTTCCCGCCCTCGTTGCCCTCGTTCTCACGTCGTCGTTCGCGCCCACGCGCGCTCAGCACCGGCTGCAGCCGGTAGCGGCGATGACCGGCCGCCCCGCCCTCGAGCTGATGCTCCGCAAGCTCGACACGGTGGGCAACGTGATGATGACCACCGCCCATCCCGACGACGAGAACAACGCGCTGCTCGCCTACTACGGGCTCACGAAGGGCTTCCGCACGTCGCTCGTGACGGCCACGCGCGGCGAAGGCGGCCAGAACGAAATCGGCCCCGAGATCTTCGAAGCGCTCGCCGTGCTTCGCACCGAAGAACTGCTGGCGGTGCACAAGTTCGACGGCGCCGAGCAGTACTTCACCCGCGCGGTCGACTTCGGCTTCTCGTTCAGCGTGGAAGAGACGCTCGAGAAGTGGGGCGGGCAGGTCATCCTCGGCGATTACGTGCGGATGATCCGCACGATCCGTCCTGATGTCATCGTCGGCTTCGTGTTCGACGGCGAAGGCGGCGGTCAGCACCACCAGAGCTCGTCGCGCCTCACGCTGCAGGCCTTCCGTGCCGCCGCCGATCCGAACGCCTTCCCCGACCAGATTGCCGCCGGCCTGCGTCCGTGGCAGCCGAAGAAGTTCTACTACACGGCCGGTTTCGGCGGCCCCGGCGGCCGCGGCCAGGAACTGCAGGGCGAGGGCGCGTCGAAGCTCTTCGCGTTCACGGGCGGCGACACCTACGACCCGATCCTCGGCCGCACCTGCAACGAGCTCGCGGGTGAAGCGCGCAGCATGCACAAGTGCCAGGGCATGTCGCAGCTGCTGCCGCTGCCGGGTGTCTCGGAGGGCTTCGGGCCCGCCGGTCCGCGCGGTTACCGCCTGCGCGACACGGTGCTCTCGGGCGGCGTGAACCGTGCCGACCCCGAGATGTTCGACGGTGTGGACACGTCGCTTGCGAGCCTGGCCGGCTACGCGGGCACCTCGGCGCCCGCCGCGCTCAGCTCCGCGCTCTCGACGATTGCGACGCGTGTGGCCGATGCCCGCACGGCGGTGCTCTCGAACGGATCATCGGCCGCGGTGGCGCCGCTCGTCGCCGGCCTCAAGGCCGTGCGCGCGCTGCGGGCCGACCTCAAGGGCATGAACCTCGCGGCCGCCGGCCTCTACGAGATCGACACGCGGCTCGCGCTCAAGGAAACACAGTTCCAGCAGGCGCTCGTGCTCGCCGCCGACGTGCGGATCGATGCCGTAGCCAACGACAGCCTGATCGTGGCCGGCCAGCCCGTGCAGGTGCAGATCATCGCCGCCAACCGCGGCACCGCGCCCGTCACGCTTGCCGGCGCGCTCGCCGGCTTCACCGGCACGACCGGCGACTGCGCGGCGGCGCCGCTTGCGCCGAACGGCGCCCGCAACTGCCGCATGACGGCCGCCGTGCCGGCCGACGCGCGTCTCACCGCGGCGCACTTCAAGTACGCCACCGACGCCGCGCGGTTCGTGCTCGACGCCGACGTGCCGGCCGGCCTGCCCTTCCGCCCGACGCCGTTTGTCGCCACCGTGAACCTCACGATTGGCGGAGAAGCGGTGACGATGCCGGTGAACGTCGCCTCGCGCTCGGAAGGCAATCTCTACAGCGGTGAGAAACGCGCCGAGCTCCACGTGGTGCCGAAGTTCGCCGTGAACGCCACGCCCGAGATCGTGATCGTGCCGGCCACCGGCGGCGCGCGCGCCGCGCGCGACGTGCGCGTCACGGTCGTGAACCACTCGAAGGGCGCCGCCACGGCCGAGGTCGTGCTCGACGCGCCGCAGGGCTGGCGCGTTGCGCCGGCCACGCAGAAGGTGGCCTTCTCGCGCGAAGACGAAGCCACGACCGTGCGCTTCACGCTCAGCCCGCCGGCTCCGGCCGCGCTCGCCGCGCAGATGAAGAGCGGCACGCGCGCCACCGTGAAGGCGTCGGTGCGCGAAGGCGGCGCCACCTACGCGCAGGGCTATCAGGTGGTCGAGTACCCGCACACGACGCGCCGCCACGTGCTGCGCGCGCCCGAGGTGCAGGTGAGCGTGCTCGACGTGAAGGTCAAGCCGAACCTCACCGTGGGCTACGTGATGGGCGTCGGCGACGAAGTGCCGCAGGCCCTCGAACAGATCGGCGCGCGCGTGGAGCTCGTGAGCGAAGACCAGCTCGCGTGGGGCGACCTCGGCCGCTACGACGTCATCATGACCGGCGTGCGCGCCTACGAACGCCGCCAGGACCTGCGCGCCTACAACCAGCGCCTGCTCGACTACGCGAAGGCCGGAGGCACGGTGGTGGTCAACTACAACAAGTTCGAGTTCAACGAGGCGCAGTACGGGCCGTTTCCCGGCAAGGTGACGAGCCGCCGCGTCACCGATGAGAACTCGCCCGTGAAGGTGCTCGTGCCGCAGCACCCGATCTTCACGACGCCGAACCGGCTGACCGACGTGGACTGGAAGGACTGGCGCCAGGAACGCG
Source organism: Vicinamibacterales bacterium (assembly GCA_044347565.1). Taxonomy (GTDB): domain Bacteria; phylum Acidobacteriota; class Vicinamibacteria; order Vicinamibacterales; family UBA2999; genus CADEFD01. The sequence goes on from JBIKUN010000019.1 coordinate 32,706, forward strand.
GCACCTACTTCTTCGACAAGGGCGATCCGGCCTACACCGACCTGCTCGAATTCGAGGAGCCGTTCCCCTACAACAAGGGGCCCAAGCAGGGTGGGCTCGTCGAAGCGAAGGTGGGCACCGGCCGCTGGATCTACCTGGGCATCGGGCTCTGGCGGCAGCTTCCGGCCGGCACGGACGGCGCATACCGCCTGATGGCCAACATCCTGAGCCTCGGCACCGCCCCCGCGCAGGCCCGCCCGGCGGCGGCCACGGCCCGCGGCGCGCGATAAGTAACCTTCCACGCCCGGCCCGGTCTAACCGGGTCGGGACTGAGACAGCAACGGCTGGGCTGGCGCCAGAGACCTCTGTAAATTCTGCAGTAGTGCGCACGTGCGCCGACCGGTTGTGGATACAATAGAAGACGTCGTGACCGGCCGCGTCGGCCGGTCAGCGCATTCCCCCGGGGAGCGTTCGCATGCTCGACCATGTGCTGCGTCGGATGGGGTTCGGGGCCAGCCAGGCCGAACTGGACAAGTTCGCCAGAGTGCCCCTTGTCGGCGTCATCGGCCACCTGCTCAACTACGAGCGCGTGCCCGACGATGTCGACGCGAAGATCAACAACGCCGCGTACATCGGCGTCACGACGCGCGGTCAGTTCCAGCCCAACACCGTCATCAACGACGCGCGCCAGCGCTGGCTCTTCCGCATGGTGCACACCGGGCGTCCGCTGCAGGAGAAGCTCGCGCTCTTCTGGCACCATCACTTCGCCACCGCCTACAGCAAGGTGGGCGGCACCTTCGGTGGTGAACACGGCACGAAGATGATGGACGGCAGGGCGAACGAAGTCGCCGGCAACCGCCGCGGACAGATCGATATCTTCCGCGACATGGCGACCGGGCGCTTCGACGAGCTGCTCATCGAAGTGGCGAAAGACCCGGCGATGCTCGTCTGGCTCGACGGCCGCCTGAACGTGCGTGCCCGGCCGCAGGAGAACTTCGGCCGCGAGCTGATGGAGCTCTTCACGACCGGCGTCGGCCACTACACCGAAGAAGACGTCTACGCCGCGGCGCGCGTCTTCACCGGCTGGAACCTGCGCCTCTCGGGGGATCGCGCCTCGGCGCTCACGAGCTACTACGAATACGTCTATACCGCGAACCAGCACGACCCCACGGCCAAGACGTTCACTTTCGCGGTGATGCCCGACGGGTCGAAGACGATTCCGGCCCGCGCCGCCGCCGAGGGCGAGCAGGACGGCATCGATCTCATCCGCGCCCTGGCCCGCCGCCCCGAGACCGCCGAGCGGCTGGCGCGTAAGCTCTACGCCTTCTTCGTGAGCGAGTTCTCGGCCCCCGACGACGCGCTCATCGCCGACATGCGCGAGGCGTACCTGAACAACGACACGAGTATCCGCGCCATGCTCGTGCGCCTCTTCACGTCGAACGAGTTCCTCGATCCGGCCAACGAGTATTCGCGCTACATCTGGCCGGTCGAGTACGTGGTCAAGGCGATCAAGGAAACCGGCTGGACGGGCCTGTCGGTGGATGCCGCGATGACGCCGCTCGTCAACATGGGGCAGCAGCTCTACGAGCCGCCGGATGTGAACGGCTGGGCGCTCGGGCCCGACTGGATCTCGACGGCCTCGATGCTCTCGCGCATGAACTTCTCGGCCACGCTCATGGCCAACCAGCGCTTCAACCTGCAGCAGGCGTCGGCCTCGGCGCGGCAGTCGCCCGAAGCGCTGCTCGACAGCCATCTCAAGCGCTTCACGCCGTCGCCGCTCGCTGACAACACGCGGGCCGCGCTGCTCGATTACCTCCGGCAGGGGGTCACCTGGCCGGTCACCGACGCGCAGCTTGCCAACAAGGCGTCCGGCCTCGGCCGCCTCATCGTGGGCTCGTCGGAATACCAGTTCAACTGAGGGTCGAGCCATGAGCTTCACGCGCAGACAGTTCGTCAAGGGCGGCGTGACCGCCTTCACGTTCGGCTTCGCCGCCCCGCAGTTCCTGAGTGAACTGGCGCTCGCGCAGGGCGGCGGTTCGCGCAATCTGGTGGTGGTGTACCTGAACGGCGGCAACGACGCGCTCAGCACGCTCGTGCCCTACGGTGACCCCGACTACTACGCGCGCCGGCCCACCATCGCCGTGCCGGCCGGGCAGGTGCTGCAGGTGGGCACCGACCGCGCCGGTAACATCCTCGGCCTGCATCCGGCGCTCACCGGCATGAAGTCGGTCTTCGATGGCGGCAAGCTCGCCATCATCCAGCGCACCGGTTACGTGAACTCGAGCCGCTCGCACTTCCAGGGCTTCGACATCTACGGTACGGCCAACCCGAACAACTCGCAGGGCACCGGCTGGCTCGGCCGCTACCTCGACACGCTGCCTTCGCCCATCGATCCGCTGGTGGGCTGGAACACCACACGCGAGACGCCGCGTCCACTCGTCGCGCGCACGGTCGGCGTGCCGGCCATCACGAGCCCGGCCACCTACAGCTTTGCCAGCCCGAATGCGGGCGCCGAGGCCGGATTCGAACGCACCGCGGCCACCCGTATCTCCTCGCACCTGCCGGCAGACCGGCCGCACCTCTCGTTCGTGAACTCCACCACGCAGGCCGCCCTCGGCACGCTCGATCGCGTGGCCACGGTGGCCACCTACCGTCCGTCGGTCACGTATCCGAACACCGGCTTCGGCCAGGCGCTGCAGGCGGTGGCCGGGGCGATGAACCGGCAGATCGGCACCAAGGTGTTCTGGGTGTCGACCGGCGGATACGACACGCACGCCAACCAGAATCCGGTCAACGGCGCCTACAACACGCTGATGATGACGGTGAACAACGGCCTGTCGTCGTTCTACAACGACCTGCGCAATCAGGGACTGCTCGACTCGTCGCTCATCCTCATCTTCTCGGAGTTTGGACGGCGCATCAGCGAGAACGGCAGTCAGGGCACCGACCACGGCGCGGCCGGCATCATGATGGCGCTCGGCGGCGGGGTGCGCGGCGGGCTCTACGGCACGGCGGGCAAGTTGCGCAACGACCCGGGCAATCCCGACGTCGAGAACAACGCCATCGACGTGCGCCACGAAACCGACTTCCGCGCCGTCTACGCGCGTGTGCTCGACGAGTGGCTCGGCGCCAACTCGACCGCGATCCTCGGCGCCGACTTCCGCACCGGCGCACCGGCCATTCTCTAGGCGGGGCGTCCCGCTGTTATGCTCGGAGCATGACTACGCTCCGCATCGTCGCGTCTCTGCTCGTTGCTGTTGTCGCGCTCGCCGCGCAGCCGTTCGCCCAGGAAGGGGTGAAGGAGTCTGACCGCGTGCGCGAGTCGATCACCGTGCTCGACGAGGTGATGGGCGCGAGTGACTCGGCCGTGCCGCGCAACATCCTCGAACGCGCCGAAGCCATCGCCGTGTTCCCGTCGCTCGTCAAGGCGGGCTTCGTCGTGGGCGGGCAGCGCGGGCGCGGCATCATCAGCGTGAGAGATACGAAGAGCGGTGCCTGGTCGTCGCCGGCCTTCCTCACGATCACCGGCGGCAGCATCGGCCTGCAGATCGGCGCGCAGGCCGTGGACCTCGTGCTCGTCGTGCAGAACCGCCGCGGTCTCGACCAGCTGCTGCAGAACCAGTTCAAGGTCGGCGCCGATGCCTCCGTGGCGGCCGGCCCGGTGGGCCGCGACGCCTCGGCCAGTACCGACATCCAGCTGCGCGCGCAGATCCTCAGCTACTCGCGCACGCGCGGCCTCTTTGCCGGCGTCACGCTGAACGGCAGCACGATCCGCCAGGACCGCGACGCCAACGAACGCTTCTACGGCATCGCCTACCGCACGAAGTCGATCGTGCTCGAACGCCTGGGCGGCTCGCCCGAGCCGAGCGCCGACTGGCGCGCCGCGCTCGCGAAGCACGCTGGCGGCCTGCCGTAGTCATCCCCACGACCCAGCCGTCCGCGCGCGCGCCGAGCCGGCCGTCATCGGTCACGCCACCGCGCGGCGGTCGCGCAGCGCCATCCAGCCGCGGATGATGCGGTAGATGGCCCAGATCCCCAGCGCGAAGAAGCCCACGATCCAGATCGCGAAGCCGACGAGCACGATCGCGAGCAGCGCGCCCGCGGCGCCGATGACGAGGGCCCAGAGCAGCGCCAGCCAGAACGTGCGGATCTGCCAGTTGAAGTGCGACTCGAGCCACGTGCCGCGCGCCTCGTCGCGCTTCACGTAGTTGATGATGACGGCGATGATCGACGGCCAGCCGAACAGGAACGCGCCCACGACCGACGCCGTGCCGAAGGCGCCGATGGCGAGACCGAGCGCGTGCAGCGCGTAGGTCACGGTGGAGATGGTGACGAGAGAAGCGTCGGGTTCGCGGTAGGTGGTGTCGGTCATGGCGTCCCCTCCTCGGGGCGTCAGCAATTTAGACGAACCGCGCGCCGCGCTGTTCCCCCCGGACCTAGAACAGCCAGGTCGTGACCTGACCCTTCGTGTCGAGCCGCCGCACGAAGATGTCGTCGCTCACGAAGAGCGTGCCGTCCGGCGAGAAACACATGTCGTGCGAGTAGTTGAAGACGGCCTGTTCGACGGGCCCGTCGAGCGGATGGTCGGCGGTCCAGGTGCCGCGCGGGATCTTCGCGCCCGACACTTCCACCACCGTGTTGCCGGCTTCGTCCACGCGCAGCAGTTGCAGCTCGTCCCAGCCGCGGCGCTCGAACAGCATCAGGCGGCTGATGATGAAGATGCGGCCCTTCGGGTCCACCGCCATCGCGCTCACGCCGTCGAGGTGATGTTTCGACGGACTCACCCGCGTGACCTTCTTGCCGAAGAGCACGCGGCGATACGTGCCGTCGGGCGCGATGCGCCAGACGAGCGTGTAGAGGTCGTGCAACGGGAGGGCCACGGTGCGCGAGCCGCCCGCCACGAGGCCGCCGTTCGCGGCGTCCCACTGCAGGTTGTTGAGCAGCGGACGGTCTTCGCCCGGCACCGTGTCGCTGCAGAGCACATCGGGCCCGAGCACGGTTGAGACTTCGCCCTTCGGCGTGACCTTCCTGAGCGCGCAGCCCTTCTGATCCGGCACCCAGAGGTTGCCGTCGGGATCCTCGACGGGACGATCCGGCTCGTTGAAAAGTCCACCGCCGCCGTCACCATCGCCGAAGCCTGAGATCCCTTTCGTGTTGTCGTTCTCGCAGTCGCGCGGCGATCCAGCCACGCGCGCGACGAAGCCTTCTGCCGTGACGGCCTGCACTGAGGCGGCGCCACTCACGAGGATGCGGCCGTCGGCGGCGAGCGTGAACGGCCCGACGCGCGACCGCGACTTGCCGAACGGCGCGTTGCAGGTGGTGAGCGACGTGAGCCCGTAGGCGTTGGTGCTGCGCGTCATCATCGGCGTGACCGCGCCGTCGGGCGCCACGCGCCAGAACCCCGTGCCCAGCGGGCGGCCGTCTGTGTCGAAGCCGGCGCGTCCGGCCACCACGAGGCCGCCATCCCCCGTGCACTGGAGCTTCACCTTCGAGTCGAAGAGCGCGACGGCGAGGTCGAGGTAGGGATTCGAGATCGTGACGCGCGGTCTGGTGTTCTCTGCCGCGAACTTCCGGCCGTAGCCTGCATCGATGGTGGCCGTGCGCGGACCCTCGGCGCGCTTTTCCGTGGCCGAGACCGCCACGTAGACCTTCTCCGCCTCGCTCACGCGCGGCACGAGCGGACGCTGCGCCAGCACGACGGTGGCCGCTGCAGCACCCAGCCCCAGAATCAGGAAAGCCGCGCCGGCGCGGCGCTGCCACGTGCGTGAGAGGTCCATACCCGGGAAGCGCAGAAAGCGGCTGAAGCGGCTCAGCCCGGCTCGCCTACCGCGACGCTCAGGCCGGCGCGAGCACCGAGCGAAGCGCCGCCTCGAGTGTGGCGTGGCGGAACTGGTAGCCGAGCGCCAGCGCCTTCTCGGGCACGGCCCGCTGACCCGTGAGCAGCGCGTCCGAGAGCTCGCCGAGGGCGAGCTTCAGCGCGAAGGCCGGCACGGGGAAGATGGTGGGGCGGTGCAGCACGCGGCCGAGCGTGCGCGTGAACTCGGTGTTCGTGACCGGCGCCGGGCCGCTCAGGTTGAAGGCGCCGCGGGCGGCGTCGTCCGTGACGAGGCGCGCCGTCAGGCCGGCCCAGTCGTCCACCGAAATCCACGGCATCCACTGCGTGCCGCTGCCCAGGCGTCCGCCCACGCCGAGCTTGAAGGGCAGCAGCATCTTGCCGAGCGCGCCCTCCGCGCCCATCACAAGGCCCGTGCGCAGCAGCACGACGCGCGCGTGGGCCGCGGCCGGCGCGGCGGCGGCTTCCCAGTCGCGCGCCATCTCGCCCAGGAAGTCGTGGCCGGCGGGCGCGGCTTCCGTGATGGGCTCGTCGCCGGTGGGGCCGTAGTAGCCCACGCCCGATGCACTCACGAAGACACCCGGCGGGGTGGTGAGCGACGCCATCGCCTTCACGAGACTGCTCGTGGCGTCAAGGCGGCTCCTGAGCAGCGCCTGCTTGCGGGCGCCCGTCCAGCGCTTGTCGGCGATGCCCTCGCCGGCGAGGTTCACGACCGCACCGGCGCCCTCGAGCGCCCGCGCCCACGGGCCGGAGGCGCCATTGGCCACCCACGGCAGCTCATCCGCACGGCCCGGCCGGGGACGCCGGGTGAGGATCTGCACCTGGTGACCGGCATCGCCAAGCGTCTGGCGCAGTGCCCGTCCCAGGAATCCGCTGCCGCCGGCGATCACAATCCGCATGCCCTATTGTGACCCCACCTTCGCCCGCTGGTCCCCCACTTGTAACGGGGTCTGTCACGGTCAGCGAATGTCTCTGGGGTCTGTCACGGTCAGCGAATGTCTTCGTGACAGACCCAGAAGACACGGGGTGACCGTGACAGACCCCGTTACAAAAACACTCTGAGATTCCGGTTGACGTGACCCGCGCCGCCAACTAACTTTTCGTTTAACCAAACAGTTAGTTAAAGCGCGCCCATGCCCTTTTCGCCCGAATCCATCGCCGCCAGGAACGCCCGCCGCGCCAAACGCCCCAATGCGGATGGCTCTCCGGCCGAGCTCGTGCCGATCACCACCCGAACGCGCCGCCCGGGGCCCGCGCCCGCTACCGCGCGCGAAGACGACCAGGCCGCGACGCGCGACCTCGTCTTCACGGCGGCCGCCACCGCCTTTGCCCGCGACGGCTTCGACGGCGTGGGTGTGGATGCCATCGCACGCGCCGCCGGCGTGAACAAGGCGATGCTCTACTACCACTTCAGGAGCAAGCTGGAGCTCTACCGCTCGATCGTGCGCGACATGCTGCAGGCGGTCCGCACCGCCGTTACGGCACTCGCTGAGAGCGACGTCGTCCCGCCCGTCAAGATCGAACGCTTCATCGAGACCCTCGCCACCATGCGCCATGCCCGGCCGTGGTTTCCGCCGCTCATGATGCGCGAACTGTCCGCCGGCGCGCCGCATCTCGATCCCGACACGCTGCTGCTCATGCGCGGCGTGTTCACCGCCTTCGGCCGCATCCTCGAGCAGGGCGTGCAGAGCGGCCACTTCCGCCCGGTGCATCCGGTGCTCGCTTACGTCACCATCCTCGGCCCGATGATGATGAACGCCGTGCGCGAACGCGCCGCGGCGGAACCGGGCCGCGCGCACCTGCCGATGTTCGTGGCGATTCCGCGCCAGGACCTCATCGCCCACATGCAGCACACCGCCCTCAGCATGCTCGCCAAGGACACCACCCGATGATCCGCGTCCGTCCGCTCGCTCCTGTTGCCGCTCTGTCGTTCGCCGTTGCCTGCGCGCCGGCCGGCGACCCGAATCAGCTTCGCGTGTCTGGCCACGTCGAGGCCACCGAAGTGCGCCTCGCGCCCGAGATGGGCGGCCGCGTGCTCACGCTCGACGTGAAGGAAGGTGACCGCGTGGAAGTCGGCGCCCGCATCCTCACGCTCGACGCCACGGACCTCTCGCTCGCCATCGCGCGCGCGAAGACGGAGCAGGCGTCTGCCGAAGCGCAGCTCCGGCTGGTGCGTGTGTCCGCGCGTCCGGAAGACATCCGCCAGGCGGAGGCGCAGGTGGAAGCCGCACGAGCGGAGGTGCCGGCCGCGAAGGCGGAGCTCGAGGCCGCCACCGCGGACCTCGCGCGCTTCGAAATGCTGCTCACGCGCAAGTCGGGCTCGCAGAAACAGCGCGACGACGCCGCCACCCGGCGCGACGTGGCCGTCGCGCGGCTCGAAGCCGCCGAACGCCGCGTGGCCGCCGCCGAAGCGACCGTGGCGCGTGTGCGTGTAAGCGCCCGGCCCGAAGAAGTGAGCGTCGCGCAGGCGCGCATCGCCACCAGCGAAGCGGCCATTGCCACACTCGAAGATCAGCTGAAGGATGCGACGCTCACGGCCCCGGTGAGCGGCATCGTCACCGAAAAGCTCGCGGAAGTGGGCGAGGTGATCGCGCCCCGAAACCCCGTCGTGGTCATCACCGACCTCGACCACGCATGGGCGGATGTGTACGTGCCCGAGCCGGCGATCCCGCGCATCCGCATGGGCCAGCCCGCCACGCTCTTCACAGACGCGGGCGGCAGCGGCATTCCCGGCACTGTCACCTACATCTCGCCGAAGGCGGAGTTCACGCCGAGGAACGTTCAGACGGCCGAAGAACGGGCCAAGCTCGTCTACCGCATCCGCATCACGGTCGACAACAAGGCCGGCGTGCTGAAGCAGGGTATGCCAGTGGACGCGGACCTGGCGCTCGCGCCCGTCGCCGCCGCGGCCACGCCCACGCCATGACACCGGCGATCCAGCTCACGAACATCACGAAGCGCTACGGCACGACTCCGGCCTTGAACGGGCTATCGTTCGCGACCGCGCGCGGCGAGATGTTCGGCCTCATCGGGCCAGACGGCGCCGGCAAGACCACGGCGATTCGTCTCATCTGCGGCCTGATGCACGCGGACGGCGGCGAGGTGCGCGTGCTCGGCCTCGACCCCATACGCGACCACCGCGCCATCACGCACAAGGTGGGCTACCTCTCGCAGCGCTTCAGCCTCTACGGCGATCTGACCATCGACGAGAACATCGCCTTCTTCGCGGAGATCCACGGCGTCATGGACTATCGCGAGCGGCGCAACCACCTGCTCGACATGACGCAGCTCACGCCCTTCCGCGATCGCCTGGCCGACAAACTCTCGGGCGGCATGAAGCAGAAGCTGGCGCTGGCCTGCACGCTCGTCCATCAGCCGGAAGTGGTGCTGCTCGACGAACCCACCACCGGCGTAGACCCCGTGAGCCGCCGCGAGTTCTGGAAGCTGCTCTCGAACTTCCTCGAGAGCGGCATCACGATTCTGATGACCACGCCGTACCTGGACGAAGCCGAACGCTGTAATCGCGTGGCGCTCGTGCACAACGGCTCGCTGCTCGCGCTCGATACCCCTGGCCGCCTGAGAACGTCCTTGCCGGGACTGTGGATCGAAGCCTTCCCACCGGACGTGCGCCAGGTGCGCGACCGCATGCGCGCGGCCGGGCACCAGCACGTGGAAGTGTTCGGCGAACGCCTGCATGTGTGGCTCACCACCGCCACCACCGAGCCCGACGCCCATCAACACCTTGCCGCGCTCATCACCCGCGCCGGCCTTGCGCCGTTCGACGGCCGCATCATCACCCCTTCGCTCGAAGACGTGTTCATCGCCAGGCTCGCGGAACTCGAAACCGCCGCACCTGCCGGGACAGCCTCATGAGATTCCAGACCGCCGTAGTCCTTACCGCTCTTCTTGCCGCCGCGCAGGCCAGCGCGCAGCCCGTCGCCCTGCGCGTGACGCTCGACGAAGCCGTCGCCAAGGCGGTGGAAAGCAGCCATCGCCTGGCCGAAGCGCGGGCGCGGCAGCAGGCCGCCGAAGCCACAATCGAGGTGCGTCGCCGCTCTGACGACCCCACGCTCACGGCAAGTGCGGGATACACGCGCACGAATCACATCGACGCGTTCGGTGTGCCGCAGCCCAACGGGCAGCTGCGCGTGATCTACCCGGACATCCCCGACAACTACCGCACGCGCGTGGAGCTCGTGTGGCCCGTCTACAACGCCGGCCGCACCGACGCGCTCGAACGTGCCGCCCGCGCCGAAGCCACCGCCACTGGGTCGGATCTTGCCGCTGCGCGGCTGGACCTTCGCCTCGAAGTGTCGCGCGCCTACTGGGCGCTCGTGACCGCACGCGAAACGGTGCAGGTGCTCGAACAGGCGCTCGCCACCGCGGACCGCTCGCTGGCAGACGTCCGCAGCCGCGTGGACGCGGGCATCCTGCCTCCGAACGACGTGTCGCGCAGCGAGGCGCAGCGGGCCCGCAGCGAACTGCTGCTCGTGGAAGCCCGCGGCCGCGTGGAGATCGTGTCGATCGACCTCTCGCGCCTCATGGGCCTGCCCGCGCCTGCCACGATCGAACCCGCGGAAGCGCTGGATGGCAGCACGGCGCTCTCGGCCGATGCCGCCGCGCTCGAAACCGAAGCGCTCGCCTCGCGCCCGGAACTCGCCGCCCTCAAGACACGGGCAGACGGCGTGAACGCGCGTCTTGACGCCATCGCCAGTACCCGCAAGCCGATGGTGAACTTCCTCTCGGGCTACGACGTGGCCAACCCGAACCCGCGCATCTTCCCGCGGCAGGACAAATGGCAGCCGTCGTTCGACATCTCGTTCAACGTGAGCTGGCAGTTCTGGGATTCAGGCCGCGCGAAGGCCGACCGCGCCGAGGCGCTCGCCAATCAGCTCGTGCTGCAGGAGCGGCAGAACGAAGTGACATCGCAGATTCAGGCGGATGTGCGCCGCCAGCTCGTGGAGCTGGCCACCAGCCGAGCCGCCCTCGCGCCCGCGCGCCTGGCCCTTGCCGCCGCGCAGGAAACCCGGCGCGTCGTGAACGACCGCTTCGAAGCCGGCGTGGCTACGACCCTGGACGTGCTCGACGCGCAACTGGCCGAGATGCAGGCGGACCTCGACCGCGCCCGCGTGCTCGCCGACGTGCGGCTGAACGAAGCCCGCCTCACGCGCGTGGTGGGGCGATAGACGTGAGCGTCCCCAGCCCGGCCATCGCGATCGACGTCCGCGAGCTCTCGCGCAAGTTCGGCGAGTTCACGGCCGTCGATCGCGTCTCCTTTCAGGTGAAGAAGGGCGAAGTGTTCGGCTTCCTCGGCGCGAACGGCGCCGGCAAGAGCACCACGATACGCATGTTGTGCGGACTGCTCACGCCCACGAGCGGCACGGCGCTCGTGGGTGGCATCGACGTGGGCGTCGACCCTGAAGGCGTGAAGCGCACCATCGGCTACATGTCGCAGAAGTTCTCGCTCTACGAAGCGCTCACGGTCGACCAGAACATCCACTTCTTCGGCGGCGTCT
>JBIKUN010000020.1:0-43971 GCA_044347565.1 Vicinamibacterales bacterium
CACGAAGTCCGTTGCCACCCGCGCGAAAGCCGGCCAGAAGGCCGTGAAGGCCGCCGTGAAGACGGCGTCGAAGGCGGTCAGCAAGGCGAAGGCCGACACCTCCCGCGCCGTCACCAAGGCGCGCGCGGGCGCGTCGAAGCTCGCGGCCAAGGCCGCCGTGAAACTCGCCCCCACGCCGTCGCGCAAGAAGAAGGTCGCGCGTGCGCTCGTGGCCGCGGGTGCCGTGGTGGGTGCCGCCGCCGTGGCCGCCGCGTCGGTCTCGGCCGCGCGCTCGCGCAAGCAGCGCTAGCGCGCCGCGCACTACCGCCGGTGGTCCCCCGAGCCGGCGTGCTCACGGCGTACGCCGTTCTGGCTGGGCTGTGCCTTCGCGGCCAGCCCGGCCCGCCCCAGCCAGTCCGGGAAGTCTCCCGCACCCCGCCTTGTGCCCCTGGGGACCTTTTCCCCGCCCTGTGGCTGCCCGTGCCACCACCTGCCGGAAATCCTGACAAATCGACGGACCCGACCTCGGTACACATTTCGCAGCCCAGTGGTGCCACTGCCGGCACGGGCCGGTTTGACCGTGGAATTTTCCTTCGGGAGCGTGTCGCTCCCGGGGTTTACGAGGGAGTTCACGATGGGTGGAACCACACTTCGACTTGGCTGCGCGGCGCTCGCCGCTGCCGGCCTGCTCACTGCCTCAGGGACAGCCTTCGCGCAGGCGCCCAAGGCGCCGGCCAGATCGGTGACGTTCTCGAAGGACGTCGCGCCGATCTTCCAGGCCAAGTGCCAGTCGTGCCACGAACCGGGGTCCATCGCCCCGATGTCGCTCGTGACGTTCCGCGAGGCGCGGCCGTGGGCGAAGTCGATCAAGAACCGCGTGGAAGCCAGGCAGATGCCGCCCTGGCACATCGACCGCAGCGTCGGCGTGCGGGAGTTCAAGAACGACAGCTCGCTCTCGGACGACGAGATCGCCACCATCTCCGCCTGGGTCGATCAGGGCGCGCCGGAAGGCAACCCGGCCGACTTCACGGCCAAGCCGGTCACGCAGGGGATGTACTGGCAGGCGGAGCGCGACGGCTTCGGCCCCCCCGACCTCGTCATCACGGCGCCGATGCAGACGATGCCGGCCGTGAACCAGGACGTGTGGTGGCGCCCCTCGCAGGAGATCCCGATCACCGAGCCCCGCTGGGTGCGCATGGTCGAGATTCGTCCGGCCAACCTGCAGGGCCGCAAGATCCTACACCACTCGATCGCCTATCACGTGCTCAGCCCCGACAACGTCGCCGCGGTGAACACCGGCATCGCCGTGGGCGGACGGTCGGTCAACGCGTCGAACCCGGCGGACCTCGTCAACCGCCGTCCGCAGCTGATGGAATGGGCCATCGGCAAGGGCTACGACCGCTTCATGGACGGCACCGGCAAGCTCATCATGCCGGGCGAGAAGATCTCGTGGGACCAGCACATCCACGCCGCCGGTGAAGAGATCACGAGCGCCTCGCAGATCGGTCTGTGGTTCTACCCGAAGGGCCAGGAACCCACGAAGCGCAGCTACCTCGTGGGCTTCACGGGCCTCAAGAACGGCACCGAAGGTCTCGACATTCCGCCCAACTCGATTGCCTACACCGAGGGCTACAACCTGCTGAAGGAAAACACCCTCATCACCAACTTCCAGCCGCACTTCCACCTGCGCGGCAAGGCCATGATGGTCGAAGCCATCCTGCCCGACGGCCGCTCCGAAGTGGTCAGCTACGTGAAGGACTTCAACTTCAACTGGATGACCAACTACATCTACAAGGACGACGCGGCGCCCGTGTATCCGAAGGGCACGATCATCCACGTGACGGCGTACTACGACAACACGAAGGCCAACAAGAGCAACCCCGATCCGGATCAGTGGGTGGGCTGGGGCGACCGCACGGTGGACGAGATGGCGCACGCCTGGATGAACGTCGTGTATCTCTCGGACGCTGAGTACGACGCACTCGTGGCCAAGCGCAAGGCCGCCAAGGCCGCGGCCACCGACGCGCGCGAGCGCCAGTAAGGAGACACCGTCATGCAGACATCACGCATCGCCGGCTTCTTCCTTGGCCTCGGCCTCGCCACGATTGGCGCGGCGGTGGCTCACGCGCAGTCGTCGCAGGTCCTTCCCAGCTCTCCGAAGCTGGCCTTCGGCGGCACGATCTCGCCCGCCTACGACGGCTGGTATGACAATGCCGACGGCACCCGCACCTTCCTGATGGGCTACTACAGCCGCAACTGGGAAGACCCGATCGAAGTGCCGATCGGGCCGAACAACCACGTCGAACCCGGGCCGCCCGATCGCGGGCAGCCCACCCACTTCATGCCGAACCGCAACTTCGGCATGTTCTCGGTCACGCTGCCGAAGGGCAACAAAGAGAAGCTGTGGTGGGTGCTCACGGTGAACGGCGTAACCCAGCGCGTGCCGATGTCAGACACGCCCGACTACAACATCACGCCGCAGCACTCGTCGGAAGAAGGCCCCGACGGCAAGTACAACTACCCGGCGGTGCTGCGCTTCACCGAGAACGGTCCGAAGTTCCAGATGGCGCTGGCCACGCAGGAGAACGCCATTCAGCGCGTGGCGATCGCGGGCGAGCCGATGACCATCAACTTCTGGGTGGACGACGACGCGCTGCACTCGAGCGGTTCGAACGCGCCCACGAGCGGCCATGAGCCGATGGTCGAGATGGTGATCAACAAGTACCGCGGCCCCGGCAAGGTCACCGTGGGCAAGGGTCATCACAAGCTCACCGTGCTCAAGGGCGGCAAGCCCGGCGAGCCGTTCGCGGCCAAGGGGTCGACGACGGTGACCTTCAGCGAGCCCGGTGAGTATCAGATCCACGTGACGGCCAACGACCTCTCCGGTCCTGGCGGTGGCGCGTCCGGCTGCTGCTGGACGACGGGCCTCTTCAAGGTCTCGGTGAAGCCGGCCGGCACGCCGCCCCCGACGGGCGCGCGTCAGTAAGTTCTCTTCGCTCTACTGCGGATTACTTCCTCGTTTCAGGTCGGGTGGCATGTCCCTGCCGCCCGGCCCCTTTTTTCGTACGGCGTCAGAAGGTGGCGAGAGCGTTCACGGGGAACCCTGTGCCGCCGGTGACCGGCACCGGCGCCACCGTGAGCATGAACTCCCAGCGCTTCTGCGCGGCGGCGAGCGTGCCAAGGGCTTCGAGATCCTGGTTGTCGAGGATGTTGAGGCCGAGGGCCGTGATGGCCAGCGTGTGCACGGGCAGGCCCACGCCCTCGACGAGTGACGGCACGACATCGAGCGCGTCGTCGCTGCCGATGAGCGCCACGCCGCGCGCCTTCAGCCACGCGCCCACGGACGCATGCAGACCGGCCGCGTTCTGCCCCACGTTCCACGGTCCCTTCTCGGCACGACGCGCCCAGCGGCCCGTGCGGATAAGCAGCGCGTCACCCGGACCTACCTTCATGCCGGCGCGCTTTTCCCACGCCTCCAGATCCTCGACGAAGATCGGCGTGCCGGGCTCGAGATACGGCACACCCTTGAGACGCGGGATGTCCATCAGGATGCCGCGCGTCACGTAACCGTTCCTGAAGCTCTGGATGCCGAGCTTCGTGCAGCCCTTCTCGGTGTTGACCTCGGCGCGGCTGTAGCCGTTGTAGGTCTGGTCCTTGTGGAGGATGTGACAGAGCGCGTCGAGATGGCTGTGCGCGTAGCCGTGATACGACACGCGGTAGGTGTCGGTGGTGAAGCCGCGGTTCATCGTGTGTTCGAAGGGGCTGGCGTTGTCGGGATCGCGCTCGGTGATGGGCGAATGGGCAAGCCCCACCGACTGCCCCACGCGCACGAGCGCGGCCGCCTGCTTCCGCTTTGCGGGCGTGATGAGGTTGAGCGTGCCCAGTTCGTCGTTCGCACCCCAGCGGCCCCAGTTCTTCACCTGGTGGAAGTAGGCGTCGAAGTCCGCGTTCGTCACCGGGTAGCGTGCGGCCGACGGCCCGGGTGAGAGAATCGGCGCGGCGGGCACGGGCGTCTGCGGCGCCTGTGGAGGCTGTGGCGTCTGCGCCAGCGGCGAGGCCATCAGGGCGAGTCCGGCAACGACAGAAGCAGCAAGGGTGGGCACACGCATGCGCGCCAGTCTACGGCAGGATCGGCCGCGCTGCGGGCGCCGCCGCCCTGCCAAACGGGGACAGGTCCCTTACGAAATTCGTAAAGGACCTGTCCCCACGTACGCGAGAATCGCCGCCTATGACCCGCATCCTCTCCCCCCTGTTGCTCGCCGCGTTCGTCGTGCTGCTCGATGTCGCCGCCCCGGCGGCGGGTGACGACGGCCAGCGGCTGCTCACGATCGACCACTACGTGCGCGTCACCTCGAAGGTGCCGGCCATCAGCGGACAGCTCGCCCAGATCTACGTGCGCGAACGGGTCAGCGCCGGCGTGGCGCTGCGCGGCGCCCCGGCTGCCGACAAGGTCGTGCTCTTCGTGCACGGCGCCGGCACGCCGGCCGAAGTGGCGTTCGACACGCCGATCGGCACGCACAGCTGGATGGCGTATCTGGCCGAGGCCGGCTTCGATGTGTTTTCGATGGACACGACCGGCTACGGCCGCTCGACGCGTCCGGCGCCGATGAACGATCCCTGCAATCTGGCCGAAGCGCAGCAGGCGCAGTTCGTGCCGAGCCTCATCGCCGCGCCGTGCAAGGCCATCTATCCCGGGCAGCTCACGAGCCTTACCTCCGACTGGCACGACATCGACGCGGCCGTGGACTACGTGCGGAAGATCCGCGGCGTCAGCAAGGTGAGCCTGGTGGCGTGGTCGCTCGGCGGTCCGCGCGCCGGCGGCTACGCGGCCCAGCATCCCGAGAAGGTGCAGCGCATGGTGCTCTTCGCGCCCGCCTACAACCGCACCGCGCCGGCCACGCCGCCCGCGCTGCCGAACCCCGGCGTGGTCTTCAACACGCAGTCGCGCAGCGAGTTCATCGCCAACTGGGACCGCCAGGTGGGCTGCACCGATCAGTACCAGCCGGCCGTGCGCGACGTGGTGTGGGCCGAGATGCTGGCGTCTGACCCGGTGGGCGCCACGTGGGGCACGGGCGTGCGCCGCGCGCCCTCCACCACCACGTTCGGCTGGAATCAGGCGTCGATTGGCGGCACGAAGATTCCGACGATGATCATCGCCGGCGCGCTCGACAAGCAGGTGCCGCCCGATCGCGTGAAGGTGGCCTACGACGACCTTGGTGCCACGGACAAAGTGCTCGTGGATCTCGCTTGCTCGTCGCACAACGCGATGTGGGAGCGGCACCACCTGCTGATGTTCAAGGCCTCGCTCGACTGGCTGTCGAAGGGCGCCGTGGGCGAACAGACGAGCGGCGTCATCCGCCTGGGATACTGAACGCGGCAGTGCGGCGGGTCCGGTCCGGCGGATTCCCGCTGTACAATAGGAAGTTCTTATCATGCTGAGAGCCGGAATCGTCGGACTCCCCAACGTGGGCAAGTCCACCCTCTTCAACGCCGTCACGCGCACGCGCGGGGCGCAGGCCGCCAACTACCCCTTCTGCACGATCGACCCGAACGTCGGCATCGTGACCGTGCCCGATGCGCGGCTGGCCGTGCTGCAGAAGATCGCGAAGACGAACGTGGTCATCCCGGCCGCGATCGAATTCGTGGACATCGCCGGCCTGGTGAAGGGCGCGAGCACGGGCGAAGGACTCGGCAACAAGTTCCTCACGCACATCCGCGAAGTGGATGCCATCGTGCAGGTGGTGCGCTGTTTCGAAGACGACGACGTGCTGCACGTCTCGGGCAGTGTCGATCCGGTGCGCGATATCGAGGTCATCAACACCGAGCTGATGCTCGCGGACCTCGAGTCGGTCAGCAAGAAGCGCGAACGCGTGACCAAGGACGCGAAGCGCGGCGACAAGGGCGCGATGGCCGAAGACGCCGTGCTCGCCAGGCTCATCGAGGCACTCGAAGCCGGACGTCCCGCCCTCACCGTGGACCTCTCGCCCGAAGAGCGTGCCGTGGCAAAGCAGTTCTTCCTGCTGAGCGACAAGCCCACGATCTTCGCCTGCAACGTGAAGGACTCGGAGCTCGCGACCGCGGACCAGAACCCCTACGTGGTGAAGGTGCGGGAGTACGTGAAGGCGCACCTCTCGTGCGAGGCCGTGGTCATCAGCGCGCAGATCGAGAGCGAGCTCATCGACCTCTCGCCCGAAGAAGGCGACGCGTTCCTGAAGGAAATGGGCGTGCAGGAAAGCGGCATGGGCTCGCTCATCCGCTCGACCTACCACCTGCTGGGCCTGCAGACCTACTTCACGGCGGGCGAGAAGGAAGTGCGCGCCTGGACGATCCACAAGGGCGACACGGCGCCCAAGGCCGCCGGGGTCATCCACTCGGACTTCGAGCGCGGCTTCATCAAGGCCGAAACCGTGGCCTACGACGATCTGGTGGCCTGCGGCTCGGTGGCGGCAGCGCGCGAAAAGGGCCTGTACCGGATGGAAGGCAAGGAATACGTCGTGAAAGACGGCGACGTGCTGCTCTTCAAGTTCAACGTGTAGCGGCCGCTACTCGGGGACTGTCCCCATTCTGGGGGGGCCAGACTTCCGGCGCCAATCCAGCCTGACGGACTGTTACACTCGGCCCTCAAGACTCCGGAGCGCGCGATGAGACATTCGGTTCCGTACCTGGCATCCATCGTCATCTCGCTGTGGGCCGCCGGCGCTGCCGGTCAGACGCCGGCCCCGGCACTCGACTTCGAGACCTTTCGCACACGGGTGCAGCCGATCTTCACGGCCCCACGCGACGGCCTGCAGACGTGTCTGACCTGCCATGGCGGCAAAGTGGGCACGCGCCTGCGACTCGAGCCCCTCCCTGAGGGCGCCACGACGTGGAGCGCCGAGGCATCTCGCAAGAACTTCGACAACGCGCGGGGCCTGGTGAAGCCGGGCTCGCCGATGGAGAGCCGGCTGCTCACGCATCCACTCGATCGCGCCGCGGGCGGCGACTCGTTCCACGGTGGCGGCAAGCACTGGGCCACGCAGACCGACGCGGAATGGCAGGCACTCGCGGCCTGGGTACGCGGCTCGGCCACGTTCCCGACTGCGCCGCCGAGGCCGCTGCCAGCCGGCACCGCGATCCGGATCATCCAGACCAACGCGGCGGGTGACGGTGCGCACCTGATTGACCCCACGACCAACCGCGTCACACAGATCCTGAGGGGCGTCGAGATCCCGCACGGTGTGACCTCGTCGCCCGACGGCGCGCGTCTGTATCTCACGAACGAGGTGCGCCACACGCTCGATGTCGTGGACGTGCCATCGCTCGCCGTGCGGACACGCATCCCGCTCAGTGGACGGCCGAACAACGTCGCCATCGCGCAGGACGGCCGCAAGGTCTATGTGGGCATCGCGCAGGCGCCTGGCGCGCTCGACGTCATCGACACGCAGACGCTGAAGAACGTGAAGACGGTGCCCGTCAAGGGCTCCATCCACAACGTCTACGTCACGCCCGACGGGCGGTGGGCAGTGGCCGGCTCGATTCCGGAGAAGACCATCAGCATCGTGGACACGGCCACGGACACACTCACCCGCACCATTCCACTGTCAGCCGGCATCCGGCCGATGGCGTTCACGACCAAGGCCGACGGCTCGACCGACCGCATCATCGTGCAGCTCTCGGACTTCCACGGATTCGTCACCGTGGACTTCGAGTCCGGCAGGGAGACGGCGCGCGTCGAACATCCAGCCATCGAGGGCGAACATCCGCATCGAGACGGCCTGCAGGGCGCGCCCGCGCACGGTCTGGCCGTGTCGCCCGACGGCACGCGTCTGTGGTCCACGAGCAAGGTCTATGGCTACGCCTACATCCACAGCCTGCCGGATCTGAAGGAAGTGGGGCGCGTGTTCGTGGGCCAGCACCCCGAGTGGCTGACGTTCACGCCGGACGGGCGCTTCGTCTACGTCGCCGCTGCCGGTGACAATACGGTCTTCGTCGTGGACGCGGCGACCATGAAGGAAGTGGCGCGCGTGCCCGTGGGCAACGTCCCCAAGCGCAACGCCACGGCCATCCTGCGCGTGCCTTAGCGCATACCGGGGTCAGTCCCCATTCCGGGCCGGGCCAGACTTCCGCGCTCAGGGCGTGACGCGCGAGAAGCTGAGCGCCTGAATCTGCGGCGTGGGCGTGGGCGCGAGCAGGATGTCGCCGCGCACGCGACCGGTGGCGCACGTCCACGTGAACGCGCCAGACAGCGCGCCCGTGGGGCGCACCGGCGCTGACGTGTCGCACGCACCTACCTGGGCCTTCAGCGCCGCGATGTCGCGCGCCCAGTGCTCGGCGTCCTTGTCCATCAGGAAATTCATCGCCAGCAGGTCATTCGTGACCGTGACAGACCCGGAGACAAACGCGCGGACGGCGCCCGTATAGGCCGTGCTGAGCGCCGGCGACACGGGCGTCTGGTGCCCGCGGAGGTTGCCCGCGCGCAGCATGGCCACCGCCGCGTCCCACACCGCCGCGGTCGGGCCCGCGTAGGTGCGGTTCGCCAGCGCGAAGATCCCGACGCCGTGGTCGGGCAGCACGAGCACGTGTGAGCCGTAGCCGGGATAACCGCCGCCGTGGCTGAGCGTGAGGCCCAGCTCGCAGTCCATCGCCGCGTTGAACCCCATCGCGTAGGTGCCGGCCATGCGGCAGGCATCGCGACCGCTGGCCCCCGGACGCGTCCGCAGCCCGGGGTAGTTCGCCCCCTGCGCCAGCTCACGCACGCTCGCGCGCTTCACCGGCCCGGCATCCGCGCCGTCGCGCGCCGGCCACGCCTGCAGCAGGAACGCCACCCACTTCGCGTAGTCGTTCGCGCTCGTCTGGATGCCGCCCATCGCGCCGAAGGCGCCGTGCGCCATCGTGGGCTCGAGCTTCCACTGGTTGTCTTCCCAGCGATAGCCGAGCGCGCGCTTCTCGGCCGGCTGCGACGTGACGTGATGACTCGTCACGCTCATGCCGAGCGGCCGCAGGATCGTGCGCTGCACGAACTCGTCGTAGGCCGTGCCCGACACGTTGCTGATGATGCGGCCGAGCAGCGCGTAGCCGAGGTTCGAGTACTCCATCTGGCTGGCCGGCACGCGCGTAAACGGCACACCGGCGGTGAGGTACTTCGTGAAGTCCGCCTCGGGTAGCGGCGTCTGCCGGTCTCCCCACGGGTCGTCGGTGACGAACCCCGCCGTGTGCGTGATGAGCTCGCGGACGCGGATCCTCGGCGAATCGTCGGTCGGGTACTTCAGCGACTTGAGCTCGGGCACGTACGTCTCGGCCGGCGCATCGAGCGCCAGCTTGCCGTCGTCGCGTAGCTTCAGCACCGAGAGTGCGGTGAACGCCTTGGTCATCGAGGCGATGCGGAAGAGCGTGTCGGGCGTGACCGGACGTTTCTGCTCGATGTCCTGCACGCCGGCACCTTTCACGTGCACGAGCTTGCCGTCTTTCACGACGCCCCACACCATGCCGGGGATGTGCGCGTCGAGCCGGTAGTGCTCCATCACGCGGTCGATCTCGGCGAGCGTGGCCGCGTTCTGCGCGAACGCCGCCGCGGGCACTGCCAGCATCAGCGTGCAGACGACGAGCAGGGCGAGCGAGGAACGAAGGGCGGACGGAACGATCATGTGCTGGCACTCCGAAGAAGGACGACGCCCGCAGTTTAGTCCGTCGCGGCCTCGTCGAGCGCGCGCAGCCACGCATCCGCCGCGGCCAGCTCGTGTTCGCTGAACACGCGGATGCCGGCGGCCAGGAGCCGCGCCGTGGTCACACCCGGAGCCGGCACGCGGGCGCCCGAGAAGCTGCCGTCGCAGGAGTACGACGACCCGCACGACGGGCTGCCCTCCTTGAGCACCGCCACACGGATGCCATGTTCGGCCGCCTTCGCGAGCGCGTGGTCCGCGCCCTGCACGAACTCGGCGGTGACATCCGCGCCGGTCACGGCGATGACGCGGGCCACCCCGCCCAGCACGGCCACACCACCGTCCGCGCCGCCGCCCGTGATCTCCGCTGGCGGACGTGGCACGGGCAGTCCGCCCGCCACTTCGGGACATACCGACACGACGCGGCCCTCCGCCACCCAGCGGCGCAGGTGGTCGTCGTCGGTCTTCTTGTCGAGGCCGTTGTAGCGCACCGGATGCCCGAGCAGGCAGGCGCTGACAAGGATGCGGTGCATGCCCGTCAGCATATCCGCACGGCGCTGCTGCTATCGTAGGGCGCGATGTCCGTTCGTCCGCTGCTTGCCATCCTCGCCGTCACGGTCACCGCCGCCTGTGGTCCCGCGCAGGCGCCGCTGCAGACCGCCGACGCGCCAGATCTCGTCATCCTGAACGGCCGGGTACTCACGATGGACGCCGCGGGCACGATGGCCGAGGCCGTGGCCGTGCGCGGTGGCGCCATCATGCAGGTGGGCACCACGGCCGCCATCAAGGCGCTGGCCGGCCCGGCCACACGCGTGCTCGATGCGGCCGGCGGCACGGTGGCGCCTGGCTTCAACGACAGCCACCTCCATTTCCTGGAAGGGGCGCTCGGCCTCGGCGACGCGGATCTTTCGGGCCTCGCGACACTCGCCGAGGTGCAGCAGGCCATCCGCACGTTCGCCGAGTCGCACAAGGCGCCCTCGTGGGTGATTGGCCGCGGCTGGGTCTACTCGCCGTTCCCCGGCGGCAGCCCCACGGCCGCGCAGCTGGATGCGGTGGTCAGCGATCGCCCGGCGATCATGCGCTGTTACGACGGCCTGAGCGTGTGGGTGAACTCGAAAGCGCTGGCGCTGGCCGGTATCACGAAGGCCACGCCGAACCCGGTGGGCGGCGAGATCGTGCGCGATCCGCGCACCGGCGAACCCACGGGACACCTGAAGCAGGCGGCCATCGCGCTCATCGATGCCGTCGTGCCGAAGCCCACCCGCGACGACGAACGCCGCGCCCTGCGCGCCGCCGTGGCACGCGCGCACGAACTCGGCATCACGAGCATCCAGAATGCCGGCGGATCGCTCGAAGAGATGGCGCTCTACGAAGAAGCACTGCGCGCCGGCGATCTGCAGCTGCGGACGCGCCTGGCCGCGCAGGGCCGCCCCACCACCACCGACGCCGACCTCGACCGCATGGACGAGGTGTGGAAGCGCCTGGGCGACAACCCCACGCTCACGAGCGGCATCGTGAAGCTGAACGCCGACGGCGTGATCGAAGCGCGCACGGCGGCGATGATCGCGCCTTACACCGGTGCGTCGAGCACGGGCCCGTCGAACTACACGCCCGAGCAGCTCGACCGCGTCGTGGCGATGTTCGACCGGCGCGGCTGGCAGGTGCACATCCACGCCATCGGCGATCGCGCCATCCGCATGTCGCTCGACGCCATCGAACGCGCCGCGGCAGCGAGCCCGGCGCCGGCCCGCGGGCGCCGCCACCGCATCGAGCATGTCGAAGCGGTGAGCGCCGAGGACATCCCGCGCTTCGCGGCGCTCGGCGTCGTCGCCTCGTTCCAGCCACTGCATGCGCTGCTCGGCGATGTGAACCAGGCGCGTCCGTCGGGGCCGTGGCCCGACAACATCGGCCCGGAACGTGCGTCGCGCGGCTGGGCGTGGAAGACGCTGCAGCGCGCCGGCGCGCGCATCACCTTCGGCAGTGACTGGCCGGTGGCGCACCTCGCACCCGGTCAGGGCATCTGGTTCGCCACGACCCGCGTGCATGCCGAAGGCGCGGACGACCAGCGCCTCACAATCCCCGAGGCGCTCGCCGCCTACACGCGCGATGCCGCCTATGCGTCGTTCGAGGAACAGCGCAAGGGTGCGCTCGCGCCCGGCATGCTGGCGGACCTCGTGGTGCTCACGCGCGACATCGTGGCCGCGCCGCCCTCGGCCCGCGACGATCTTGCGGTGGCCGCCACCATCTTCGATGGCAGAATCGTGTTCCAACGTTCCAGGTGAGGTAGATCCGCCATGTCCGTCCGCCGCACACTCGCTCTGCTGCTCACCCTGGCCACTGCCGCCTGCGGCGGCAGCACGCCCGCGCCCGCACCCAACGCCGATGCCGCGGACCTCGTCATCCTGAACGGCAACGTGCACGTGGCCGACGAGGCCCACACGATCGCGCAGGCCGTGGCCGTGAAGGGCCACACGATCCTGAAGGTGGGCACGACGGACGAGATCAAGGCGCTCACCGGCCCGGCCACACGCATCATCGATGCGAAGGGCGCCACCGTGACGCCCGGCTTCAACGACGCGCACGTGCACTTCGTCTCGGGCGGCCTCTCGCTGCGCGACGTCGATCTCTCGGGCCTGAACACGCTGCAGGAAGTGCAGGACAAGATCCGCGCGTTCGCCGCCGACAAGCCCGCGGACGCGTGGCTGAAGGGCCGCGGCTGGCTCTACACGCCCTTCACGAACGCGAGCCCCACGAAAGCGCAGCTCGACGCGGTGACCGGTGACCACCCGGCGGTGATGACCTGCTACGACGGCCACAGCGTGTGGGTGAACTCGAAGGTGCTGGCGATGGCCGGCATCACGAAGGCCACGAAGGATCCGGTAAACGGCGTCATCGTGAAGGATCCGAAGACCGGCGAACCCACCGGCCACCTCAAGGAAGCGGCGATGGACCTGCTGGCCGACGTGCTGCCGAAGGTCACCGAGGACGACCGCCGCGCCGCCCTCAAGGCCGCCGTGGCGCACGCCAATCAGTTCGGCATCACGAGCATCCAGAACGCCGGCGGCTCGGTGGCCGAGATGGCCCTCTACGACGCCGCGCGCAAGGCGGGGGATCTCACGGTGCGCGCGTATCTCGCGACGTCGGCCGAAGGCGGCATCACCGAAGCGGATGTGGACGCGATGGACGCCGCCTGGAAGCAGTACGGCGACGACCCCACCGTGCGCACCGGCATCGTGAAGATGTACGCCGACGGCGTCATCGAGAGCAAAACCGCGGCGATGCTCGCGCCCTACGTGGGCACGAAGAGCGCCGGCACGCCGAACATGACGGCGGCCGAGATGAACCGCATCGTGGCGATGTTCGACAAGCGCGGCTGGCAGGTGCAGATCCACGCCATCGGCGACCGCGCGATCCGCATGTCGCTCGACGCGTTCGAGGCCGCCGCCAAGGCCAACCCCGCCCCGGCGCGTGGACGCCGCCATCGCCTCGAACACATCGAAGCCATCTCGGCCGAGGACATCGCGCGCTTCGGCGCGCTCGGCGTGATTGCGTCGCAGCAGCCGATCCACGTGGCCCTGGGCGATGCAAACCAGGCGGTGCCGAAAGGCCCGTGGCCGGATGCGATCGGCGCGGAGCGCGCCTCGCGGGCGTGGGTGTGGAAGAGCATCCAGGCCGCTGGCGGACGTCTGGCCTTCGGCAGCGACTGGCCCGTGGCCACGCTCGAAGCCGGGCAGGGGCTGTGGCTCGCCTCCACGCGCGTGAAGGCCGAGCGGGCCGACGATCAGCGCCTCTCGATCCACGACGCCATTGCCGGCTACACCCGCTGGTCTGCCTACGCGTCGTTCGACGAGCAGCGCAAGGGCACGATCGCGCCCGGCATGCTCGCGGATCTCGTCGTGCTATCGGGTGACATTACGGCCGCGCCGATTGCCGCGCCCACGGGTGTGTCCGTGGCCGCCACGATCTTCGACGGCAAGGTCGTCTACGAGAAGAAGTAGCGAGAACGGGGCCATGCATCGAGTGATGTTGCGGCTCGCGTTACCGGCGGCGCTGCTGTCAGTGTGTGTCGTCGCAACCGCTGGCGCACAGCCACGACCACGGGTGCAACTATCGCTGCGCGAGGTGTCTGAGGCATCGCTGGCGTGCGCCCTAGACGTGGCATCGAACTCGATGGTCGGAGAGGCGATCCTGACCTGCCAACGCACAGATCCGGCCTCTCATCTTGGGGCGCACCGCCCCCTGACCGCGGCGGAGGCCGCACGCCTATTCGCGTTGGTCGATCAAATGAAGTTGCAGCCTCGGCGGCCAGAGACTCAGCCGGCGCCGCGGCCCGTTGGTCCGAAGGCGACGCTGGTGATTACGCGGGGAACTGAGGGCGTAACCGTGGACGTCAGCCAGGGAGCGACGGGGCTGTCAGACTCCGAGAGGGAACTCTGGCAGATGCTGCGCTCAATCGGCGACGAACTGCGGGGCGTGAAGCACTGAGACACTGGCTCTCGATGCACGCCGTCGCCGCGCATCCACGCCAGAACCGCGGCTTCGGCGGGTCGGTCACCCTGTCTGGCACCCAGGCTGGTGGTTTCGATCCACGGTAGCTATCGCGCCGCGAGGACGGCGTCGAGCTCAGGCAGCAGCACGATGCCCTCCTGGTCGCTGCCCGACGAGTGCACCACCAGCCACGTACACGGCGCGCCGCTCTCGTTGCACGGCGCATGCGGCAGATCGGCCGGCACGAACGCGTGGTCGCCCTGGCGCACCAGCACCTCGTGCTGCATCCGGTCGCCGAATCGCACCACGCACTCGCCTTCCAGCATGTAGGCGATGGTCTCGATCCGCTCGTGGTAGTGCACCTTGGCGCGCGCCCCCGGCGGCATCGGCAGCACGTTCATGCAGATGTGCCGCGCCCCCACGGTGTCCGCCGAGGCGCCGGCGCCGTAGGTGAAGCCCTGCTTGCCCACATAGGTGTCGCCCGGGCGAATCACTTGCACACGTGGGGATTCTGACGCCGTCATCATAGGCTCCGTCCGTTACCGCGAATCTCGATCTGTCCGCCACGCCGGGCCCAGCGACGGCCGGCCCAGCCCGTGGCTCGGAAGCCCGCCCACAACATCACGATCGTCGCGGCGACATAGCCGAGGAACGCGCCAAGGCTCGGCAGCTCGGGACGCGCGGCCACGGAGAGCTCGTTGACCGACGCCCCTTCCACGCCGAAGTCTGGCGCGGTGGGCGAGCGCCAGATGCGCACGCGTCGGCCGGGCGAGAATACCTCGCCGGGCGCGCCATCGGGTGCCACGGCCTCGCCCACCATCATGCCGGTGATCCGCGTGACGTCGGTCGAGCCCTCGACGCGGCCGTCGATGAACGGCGCACCGTCGTTCACCTGCGCCTCGTCCATCACGAAGTCGACCTGCTGATAGGTATCGCCCCACCACCAGAAGACACCCGTGATAATGGCGCCCTTGAGGGGACGCGACGCCACGGCGAGCGTGACCACGAGCACGAGCACCTGCGGGGAGAACCGCGCGCCCCAGCGGACGCCCGGAGCCGGATCCGGCGCGGAGGCGGGCACGCCTGACGGCGGCCCCTGGGTCACGACGCCTGCGCCTCCGTGACGGCGCGCACGAGACGTGCGGTGGTCACGATCTGTCCCGTGTGGCGCGAGGCGTGTTCGGCGGCGTGGAAGATCAGGCCGAGCACGGTGGACGGCAGCTGTGCGCGGCCAACGGCGCGAGCATCACCCAGCGTCGCCTCGGGCGTGGCCGCAAGCTGCGCGAGCGCGCGATCGACGGTGGCGTGCCAGTCGGCGAGCAGGCGCTCGACCGGGGGGCACTCAGCGGCCAGCCCGCCTTCGCGCAGCAGCGCCGCCTTCTGGAGCGCGTCGAGTCTCTCTCCGCGCGCGTAGGTCAGCAACCGGTCGGTGCTGCCGCTCAGGTGCGCCACATGGAACCCGAGCGGGGTCACGCCGGAGGGCGACATCCACGTCTGGTCGACGCTCAATCCACCGACGGCAGCGTCCACGTCCTCGCGCGCCATCACGAGGGCGTGCGCGGCGGGTTGCAGCAACGCGGGAATCCCCGGCAGGGGACCACGCAACCAGGGCTCAGGCTGGGGGGTGGACATGGCCGCCGTCGCATTGTGCCACGAGCCGACGGGCGGCCTGTGCTATAAGCGACGGGACTCTCGGGCCCCTCACTTATGTGGACGCACAACTACGAGCCGCTCGGCGGCAGCCTCGCTCTCTCGGCACCGGTCGCCGCCCTTCCCATCGTGGTGCTCTTCCTGATGCTCGGCGTCTGGAGGGCACCGGCGTGGAAAGCGGCCCTGAGCGGCCTGCTCACGGCCTTCGTGGTCGCGGTGCTCGTCTACGGCATGCCGGCCGGCCTGGCGGTGATCTCGACGATCTACGGCGCGGCCTACGGCATCTTCCCGATCGCCTGGATCGTCTTCTCGTCGATCATGCTCTACCGCCTGGCGGTCGACACCGGGAAGTTCGAGGTGATCAAAGACTCGGTGGGCAGCCTCACCGATGACCGGCGCCTGCAGGCGATGTTCATCGCCTTCTCGTTCGGCGCCTTCATCGAAGGTGCAGCCGGGTTTGGCGCGCCGGTGGCCGTCTCGGGCGCGATGCTCGCCGGGCTCGGCTTCAATCCCTTCTACGCCGCCGGCATCTGCCTGCTCGCCAACACGGCGCCGGTGGCGTTCGGGTCGATCGGCATCCCGGTGACGACACTCGCCGCCGTCACGGGCCTGCCGGTGATGCCGCTCTCGGCCATGGTGGGCCGCATGTGCGCGCTCATCTCGATCATCATCCCCGGCTACCTCATCGTGGTGATGGCCGGCTGGGCGCGGGCGATGGAAGTGCTGCCGGCGATCATCGCCTGCGGCGTGTCGTTTGCCGGCATGCAGTTCTTCGTCTCGAACTACATGGGCCCGGAGCTCACCGACATCCTGAGTTCGCTCACCTGCATCATCGTGATGGTGGCCGTGCTGAAGCTGTGGAAGCCGACGAACATCATGCGCCTCGAGGGCGACCAGCCCATCAGCCTCACGCTCAAGAAGCACACGGGCGGCGAGATCTTCATGGCGTGGATGCCCTACCTGCTGCTCGTGGTCTTCGTGCTCGTGTGGGGTGAGCCGTCGATCAAGGCGCAGATCGATGCCTTCACCAACGGCATCATGCCGGGCTTCCTGCCAAAGGCGGCGACCGGCCTGAACGGTGTGCTCGTGCCCGGCCTGCACAACGCCATCACACGTATTCCGCCGGTCACGGCCGCACCCTCGCCCTACGCGGCGGTCTTTACGCTCAACTGGCTGAGCGCGTCGGGGACGGCGTGTTTTCTCGCCACGCTCGTGGCCGCCCTCGTGCTGCGGGTGTCGCCGGGCAAGGTCGTGGAGCTCTATACCGCCACCTTCAACCAGCTCAAGTTCGCGATGCTGACCATCGCGTCGATGCTCGGCCTGGCGTATCTGATGAACTACTCGGGCATGACGTCCACGCTCGGCCTCGCGCTTGCGACGACCGGCGTGCTCTTTCCGTTCTTCAGTGCCGTGGTCGGCTGGCTGGGTGTGTTCCTGACCGGCAGCGATACCTCCGCCAACGCCCTCTTCGGCAACCTGCAGGTGGTGACCGCCAACGCCCTCGGCCTGAACCCGGTGCTCACGGCCTCGGTCAACTCCGCGGCCGGCGTGATGGGCAAGATGATCTCGGTGCAGTCGATTGCGGTGGCCGTGGCGGCTACCGGCATGACGTCCGACGACGAGAGCCGCCTCTTCCGCTTCACCATCAAGCACAGCGTGATGCTGATGATCGTGATGGGTGTGGTGGCGATGCTCTACGCCTACGTGTTCGACGCGTGGGTGCCGGTGGTGGCGCCGAAGTAGCGGCGCGGCCCTGCGGCTGTCGGCGGGCCGCGGCCAGCAGACGGAGATCCGCGCGCATCGTTCGGTGTGCGGCGGCCGGGGCGAACGTCAGGCCCGCGTGCCAACCTCGGGGTGATGGGCGCGGTTTCTCGCCAGGGCCGCCCGCACGAGCGCGGTGAGCGCTTTCGTGTCGATGGTGTCGCCCTGGCGAATGTCGATGGCACGCCGGGTGTTGCCGTCGAGGCTGGCGTTGAAGAGCCCGGCCGGATCCTTGAGCGCCGCGCCGTGGGCAAAGGTGAGCTTCACGACGCTCGTGTAGACCTCGCCGGTGCAGATGATGCCGTCGCACGACCACACCGGCACGTTCCACTTCCACTCTTCGACGATTCCCGCATTGGCCTTCGTGATGACGGCGCGCAGGTGCGCGAGCATCGGGCCTCGCCAGTCGTCGAGCGCCGCGACGCGCTCGTCGATGAGCGCGGAGGGTGACGCGGTAGTAGTCGCTGCGCTCTTCGTCATGACTGAGAGATCTCCACGGCCTCTGGCCGTCACGTGTTCATCGCGTCCGGCTTGGATGATGCCACATCCACGCGAAGAGTCCCTGCGCGATTAAGCCCCCCACCAGCGTCGCCACCAGATCGGCCACATCGAACCGCAGCGTCGCGCTCGTCCGCTGCACGAGCTCCCAGCCGGCGAGTCCGGCGACCGAGCCGGCGTTCAGCATCGAGAAGACGGTCCGGCTCACTGGCACCGGGCGATCTTTGCGCATGTCGGCGAGCGCACCCGCGGCCACAAAAGGAATGGCTACGGCGGCGGCAACGTTCGGCAGCACGCCAAGGATGAACGTGACGCACGGCGAATCGAATACCGCTCGTGCGCGCAGCCAATGCCCGAGGCTCAGCACGGCCAGGGCCGCGATTCCCGTGAACCCGTATCTGGTCGCGTGCGTCATCGTGGCGGCACCGGCGAGGGGTCTGGCGCGTACTCGGTTTCGGTCCATTGGTCGCCCGTCCGTAGGTCAGCGTTGACACGCGGTCATCGCGGTTCGCATCGTCACTCACTCTTTAACGACGGCGTGACGGTCGCGGCGGTCGCAATGATCTTGCGTCGGCGTTATCGCGTTGGAGCCGAGGCGTTACCTCGCCCTTCCACGATCTACGGCAGTCTGAATGCCAGCGTTCCCAGTGCGGCGTTCGGCAGCATCACGACGGCCGGCGACCCACGGGTCGTCCAGTTGGCCGTTCGCTCCGGCTATTGAGGTGGAATGATGAAACGATTGGCCTACGCACTGGTTCTTGTCCTGCTCGCCGGTGGCACCTGGAGCGCTGTCGAACAATTTCGCGCCAAGCATCCGGCTTCAGGGCGCGAGATCACGGTCCCCGGCCGGGCCGGTGCCAGCGCGTTGCTGCCGAGCGGCTGGAAGACGACTCCGGCCGGTCGTCACCTGCCCTCGGGCGACATGGTGCTGAGCGGGCAGGTGAGCCCGAACGGCAAGCTGTTCGCCTTCACGAACACCGGCTACACCCAGCACGCCCTTCACATCGTCGACCTGGCCACCGAGAAGGAGATTGCGACAATCCCGTTGGATCGGTCGTGGAGCGGACTGGCGTTCGCTCCCGATAGCCGGCGCATCTTCGTCTCGAGCGGCGCCGGCTATGCGACCAGCGACATCCAGTATGTCGATTTCTGGGACCAGGACGGCTGGAAATCCGCGAGTGCGGATACCTTCCTCAATGGCTACACGCTCTTCGGGGCCACCAAGGACCGCACCGTTGTGTCATGGATCGGTGTCTCAGCCGACGGCACGCTGCTCTATGCGCTCAACAACTCGGACGACCATCTCTACATTCTCGAGACCCGCGGCGGCCGTGGGGTCTCGCGCCTCAAGGTCGGCGACCACCCGCTGTCGGCTGAACTCTCCAAAGATGGCAAGACGCTGTATGTCGCGAATCTCGGGGGGGCCAACGTCTCGGTGGTCGATATCAGCGATGCCGCCCGCCCGAATCTTGTCGCCACGCTGCCCACCGACGACCATCCCAACGACCTCGCCCTGACCGCCGACGATCGACTGTTCGTCTCGTGCGGCAACACCAACAACGTGGTGGCGTTCGACCTCAAGACCCGCCAGCGGGTTGAGGTGATCAACACGGCCCTTGGACCGAAGGCTCCCGCCGGCAGCACGCCGAATTCCCTGGCGCTCTCGCCCGACGGAGACCGGCTCTATGTCGCCAATGCCGACAACAACTCGGTGTCGGTGATCGATGTGCAGGATCGCGGCAAGAGCAAGCCCCTGGGCTTCCTGCCGACCGGCTGGTACCCGACGTTCGTCGCCACGTCACCCGACGGCAAGCGCGTGATCGTCGCGAGCAGCAAAGGCAATGGTACCGGCCCAAGCCTGATCAAGCGGCCGATCGACCCGGTGGTGCCCGCCGTCAGCTTCCTCCATCACGGCAACCAGTTGACCAGCCTGGTGTCGTTCATCGACACCCCTGATGCGCAGCGGCTCGCCACCTACACGAAGCAGGTCTACGACAACGCGCTGTATCGCGATAGCCTGCTCGAGAAGTCGGGCGTCAGCGCTGATTCGATTGTTCCCACGACGGTCGGCGACAAGTCGCCGATCAGGCACGTGCTCTTCATCATGAAGGAGAACCGCACCTACGACCAGGTGTTCGGGGACCTGAAGCAGGGCAACGGCGACCCGAGCCTGACGCTGTTCGGCCGCGACGTGACGCCCAACCAGCACGCCCTGGCCGAGCAGTTCGTGCTGCTCGACAATCTCTACTGCAGCGGCGAGGTGTCGCAGGACGGGCAGCCGTGGACCACCTCGGCGTACGTCAACGAGTTCACCCAGCGAGCCTGGACGCTCAGCTACTCGCGTCACGGCTCCCTCAATCGAAGCGGGGGCATCGGCGAGCAGTCAACGCCGTATATCTGGGAACTGGCGCAGCAGAAGGGTCTGACGGTGAAGACCTTCGGCATGGGCAACCGCCGCGGCGTGGCCCAGGTGCGCAGCGTGCGCTTCGAACAGGAGACCCCGGATCCGCAGTTCGAGTTGCGGCCGGCCAACACCCCGGCGCGTCGGACCAGAGACTACGAGCGCGCGGATCGCTTCATCGACGAGTTCAAGGACATGGACGCGAACGGCACGGTTCCCAACTTCATGTTCATGTCGCTCGGGGAGAATCACACGAACGGCACCACCCCCGGCGCCTACACGCCCAAAGCGCAAGTGGCGTCGAACGATGTGGCCGTCGGGAAGATCGTCGAGGCCATCACCAGGAGCAAGGTGTGGCCGGCCTTTGCCATCTTCATCATCGAAGACGATGCCCAGAACGGCCCGGACCACGTCGACTCCCACCGCACCGCCGGCCTGGTGATCAGCCCCTACGTCAAGCGCAAGGTCGTCGACAGCAACATGTATTCAACCGTCAGCATGTTGCGTACCGTCGAGCTCCTGCTCGGCCTGCCGCCGATGACGCAACACGACGCCGCGGCGCCGCCGATGGTCAACACCTTCATGTCGACGCCGGATCTGTCGGGCTTCACCGCCTTGCCGGCGAAAATCGACCTGATGACCATCAACCCGGCACAGGGATACGGCGCCACGCAGTCGGCAGCCATGGACTTCAGTGAGTACGATCGCATCGACGAGGACCAGCTCAATCGCATCCTGTGGCACAGCATCAAGGGCGTCAACGTCCCCTATCCGGCGCCGGTGCGACGGGCGTTGCCGACGCCCTTCGGACTGTTCCGGTTTTCGAAGGACGGCGAGTAACGGGCGGACGGCGTTACCGGGGAGCTCATGCCATCACCCTCAGTCACCGCCGTTCGCGGCGGTGACGATGGCCACATTGAGCAGCCGGTACAGGTCGTCTGACAGCCGTTCGTACTGCGCGTTCGTCTCGCCCTCGAAGCCCTGGTCGTTCCATGACCCCATCCCGCCGAACACCCACGCGGCCCGCGCGGCCGCCAGCAGGCGCAACGACTCGATGGGGACGACGCCAGGCGGAACGATATCGGCATTGGCAGCGGCTTCGAAGGGGTCTGCGCTGCGCAGCCGCGCCAATCCGCTTTCGAACGCGGTGGCGAAGCTGGCGAGCGACTGCGCGCGCGCGAACGCCGCAATCGCCGTGAGAGTGCTCGCGAGGTCGCGCGTGACCGCGTCCTGGTCACCCGCCTGCCGGGCAGGCGTGGACGCGGCGCTGGCGACTCGCGCGTACGTGACGCGCCAGATTCTCTGGTCGGCGCGGTCCTGGTCACCCACCTCCCATCGCGGCTCCCAGACGTCCGAGCCGTCCGGCGTGATCACTTCGATCAGCCAGCGGCCCCCGCCGCCGGCAAACGCGGCGAGCATGCGGTCTGACACATGGCCCTCGCCGAGCGCCTGCCCTCCAGTAGCGCCGTAGTGCATCCGCACGGCCGAGGCGTGCGCGGCCTTCAGATGTGCGAGCCAGGCCACCGGGTCTGGCGCGTACTCCGTCTCGGTCCACGACTCGCCCGCGCGGGCCCGGTCGACGAACCTGACGCTTTCACAATAGGTGAAGCTGCTGTTGCCGGGATAGAACGCGGATGGCGCCTCCGCGAGGCGTCCGGTCACGATGGCATGCGCGTAGGTCGTGAGGGTGACGACCTGGGCGATGTGGCTCTGCATGGCTCACGACCTCGTTCGCGGACTTCGGCGTCAGCGCTGGAACACGAGCGTGCCCTGCCCGTCGGTGCCCACCCAGGTCATCCGGTTGCCCGACACGGTCACTGTGTAGGTCTGCCCCACCGCGAAGTTAGTGGCCGACGTCGTAAACCGGTTGCCCTCGACCCTCCACTGCGTCTCGGCGTACAGCCGTTCCTGAATCGACTTGTAGCGCGCGTCACAGTCGCTGGCCGAGGCGTCGAGGCGAAACGTGCCGTCGGCCTTGACGTTGTAGCGCACGGCCGCGGCGCACGGCCGCTGCTTCAGGAGCGCCGCGTGCGTGTCGATCGACGTGCCCTCCATGGTGACGGTGTGCGACACCTTCTTCCAGGAGCCCACAACGTCGGCGGCGAGGTCCGCGGCGAAGGCACTGCTGGCGCTGAGCAGACACGACAAGACGCAGACGACGACATGCCGGCGCGAGGGGGAGGGGAATAGGAAGGGTCGATTGGAGGTCATGGTGCACACGCAGTGTAGCCTCCAAGAGACACGATGTGCGTCTCG
Organism: Vicinamibacterales bacterium; assembly: GCA_044347565.1. GTDB lineage: Bacteria > Acidobacteriota > Vicinamibacteria > Vicinamibacterales > UBA2999 > CADEFD01. The sequence continues at coordinate 22,672 of JBIKUN010000020.1, forward strand.
CCTCGTTCAGGCGAGTCGAGGGGCAGGTTCTCCGTCAAGCGCCGCGGAGGAGTCCGTAGATCCCAAGGCAGATGCCAGCGACAAGAGCGGCAACGCCGACTCGGTGGACGACGACCATGTGAACTGGCTTCCCCGTCACGAGCACGCCACCAGAGGCGTTCAACGGATCGATTCGAATCTCGACGGCCTTGCCAACGGGAAATGCCGAGACGAGCGCCCGTGCCGACTGCTCGGGTTGGCTGAAGGTCCTACCTTCCGTGTGGCGTGAGGTGGTGTACCGGTGTCCGCCGGTGGAGTACGAGCAGGTGAGTTCGGCCCGATACGAGGTGCCGTCGCCATCGGTGCGCTCGGACAGTTCGCTACGGGTGACCACACCTGGAACCGCGGGCCAGGACATGGCGGCCGTGTGCAGCGAGAGCGCGCGACTCGCCGTGCGGATCAGGGTGCCGCCGGCAAGGGCGAGTAGTGTTCCTGCGAGCACCTCGAAGTACTGCATCGTCTGACGCCTACCGCCCCGTCAGGGCTCGGGGGATGCCGGACAGAGCGACAACCAGAGTGTAAGGAGCAGCACCGGTGCGACCACCCAGTTCAGCGCGGCCCCGGGCGCGGTGCCGACGGTGACGATGGGTTTCAGGTATCCCGCGAGTCCCCGCGCGAACGGCTCAAGCGCGAAGACAAGGAGCGCGAGGGGGACGAAGCCGGGGTAGCGGAGGATGAGTACCCACAAGAGCGCCGCGAGCAGGAGTTGAATTGCCCCCCATTGCCCGAACATGGCGATGATGTTCGCGCCGGCCACGCCAGACGTATCGATCGTCGCGATGCTGTGTGCTCCGCCGTCTGGCAGCAGCACGTGCACCAGGCTGCGCACGGTGATGACGGCCAGGTAGAGCATCGTCGCTCCACGCGCGAGCGTCGGCCCCGCGTAGCGAAGCGGCTGCACGGGCAGCAGCGCGGAGACGTTCGGAGCCAGAGATGTCGGGAGGAGTCGATTCATACGTGGGCGGCGCCTGGTTCGCCGGCCTACTTCTCCGGCCGGCTCGCGTCGCCGTCGAACTCACGCCCCGGCGGCGCCTGCTCGAGGCCCACGCGCCCTGGCTCGATCGTGGCGCGGGCGTAACTTTCCGGGCGCACCGGTTCGCCGGCCACGCCCCGCATCATCGCCAGCTGGCCCACGTGCGTGAGCGCGTCGGCAATCGGCCCCTGGAACATCACGCCGGCGGGAAACGGCGCGGCGGAGGTATCCGCCAGCGCCGCATCCACGTTCGCGAGGCCCGCGAAGAACCGCTCCACCGCGGTGTCCCAGTCGCTCACGCCGGTGGCCTCCCAGCGGTACTCGCCGCGCGCCAGGCGCTCGGCCCAGGCCATGAGATCCACCATGTGCGAGACAATCTCCACGGCAGACCGGCTCGCCGGCGTGAGACGGAACGCCGCGAAGTCTGCCGGCGCGTCGCGCAGCACCTTGCCGGCGCGGTAGGCCAGCGTGGCGAGCGTGTGGCGCAGCAGGTGGCGGGCGGCCGGGTCGAGCGGCGTGTGCCTGGGGCGCTACTTCGCGTTCAGGTCCACGATCGCGATCGCGTTCCAGTCGTTCATCGGGATGAGCAGCCGGTTGCGCTTCGAGTCGTACGCCATCGAGGCCGCGCTCGGAATGCCCGAGGCCACGATCTCGGCCTTCTGCCCCGGACGGATGCGCGAGACGGTGCCCTGCACCACGCTCGACACGTACTTCGTGCCATCGCCCGTCACGACGATGCCGTCGTTGCCCCCGTCCACCGCGTTCTCGGTCGTGAGGAGCTTGCCGTCGGGCGAGAAGGTGAGCACTTCGTTGTTGCCGATGTTCACGACCACGAGGTTGCCCTTGAGGTCGAAGGCGATGCCGTTCGGCCGGTTGAGCGGCGCGCCGGTGATGATGGCGCTCGACTGCCCCTGCGGCGTGATCTTGTAGACCTTCCAGCTCGTCGCATCCGCCGTGCCGGTCTGGGTCGCGTACATCGTGCCGTCGGCTGCCACTTCGAGGTCGTTGAAGCGGATGACGCCGGGCACCTGCACGTTGCCCTTCGGCTCGCCGGTCTTCATGTCGAACCAGCGCACGGTGTCGATGTCCACCACATAGAGCATGCCGTTGGCGATGTCGCTGCCGAGCGGGTGGTTCAGCGTGAGGCCGTTCCTGGTGGCGCCGATCCACTTGAGCGTGTGGGCGCTGCCATCGGGGTTCACGAGCGACACGTAGCCGTCGTTCGGCACGAGTTCCTGCGCCATACCGGCGTTGACCGAGACGATGAGGTCGCGGTCGGCGTCGTACGACAGGCTCTCGCTGAAGCGGAAGCTGCCGAAGACCTTCACGTTGGGCGTGGTCTTGAGGGGATCACCCGCCTTGAAGGGCTGCCCGGCCGGCGCGGGCGCCTGCGCGAAGGCTCCCGATGAGAGTCCCACCACCAACAGTCCAGTCACGATTACGGCTCGACGCATGTGCAATCTCCTCCGCCTCGATTGTACTCGGCGCGCCTAGCGGCTCGGCAGCACCGGACCGTGCTTGAGGTGCGTATCGAAGAATGCCTCGGTGCGCCGCCACGCGTCGCGCAGGATGTGGGCGCGGCGGAAGAAGTGGATTTCGCCCGGATACACGCCCATCTCGAAGGGTTTGTCGAGCTTGAGCAGCGTGTCGATGACCCGTAGCGAATCGCGGAACTGCACGTTGCGATCGTTCGTGCCGTGCAGCACGAGCAGCGGCCGGGCCAGCTTCTGCATGAAGTTGATGGGGGCGGACACGCGATAGATCTCCGGGTTCTCGACCGGGGTCCCCAGGCGCGGCGTCGTGTAACCAGCGCCATAGGTGGCCCAGTCGACCACGCCAGCCACGTCGATACCGCAGCGCCAGAGCGTCGGGTCGGTGTTGAGCGCCTGCAGCGTCAGGAAACCGCCGTAGCTCAGGCCCCACACGCCGATGCGATCGGCGTCCACATAGGGCAGCGTCTTCAGATAGTCGGCGCCGGCGGCCACATCCGCTGTGTCGTTCACGCCAAGGCCCATGTGCACGCCGGTGGCCCAGTCGCGGCTGTAGCCGGAGCTGCCACGATAGTCGGGCGTGAGTACGATGTAGCCCTGCTGCACCAGATACTGGCTCACGGAGTAATACATCCGGTAACTGCCGGGATGCCAGCCGAGGAAGTTCTGGTCGGAGCCCGAACCGTGAATCCACACGATGGCCGGGTGCTTCTTCGACTTGTCGAGGTTCTTCGGCAGCATGATCGACGATGGCACCGGCGCCTTGTCGAGGCGGCTCGGGAACGACACGAAGGTCGGCGCCACCAGATCCGTCTTGTTGAGGCCCGCGGGCATCGAGTCGCTGAGCCGCACGGGCTGGGCCGTGCCGCCAAGGCTCACGCTGTAGAGATCGAGAGAATTTTCGACATCGGTGCGCTGATACACGAGCGCGCGGCCGTTCGGCGCGAAGAGCGGGTCGAGGTTCACGCCGCGCGTCGTGACCACCGGCTGGCTCGTGCCCGTCGCCACGTCCACGACATCGATGAAGCGCTCCATCTGGTTGCCGGCCGCGCTGTGGTGATAGGCGAGGCGTGTGCTGTCGGGCGACCAGGAGCCAAGGCCCGCGCCGAAGGTGCCGGTGCTGAGCTGCTTTGCCTGCGACTCGGACGTGGCGTCGAGCGGCAGCACGTACACGTGAATCCAGCCGCTGCGGTCGCTCACGAACGCCAGTGACTTGCCGTCGGGCGAGACGAGCAGCTTCGCGTCGCGGTTGGTCGGTGACCACCACTTCTCGTCACGATCGCGCCACAATACGCGCGGCAGTCCGCCCACACGCAGGCTCTTGATCTCGCGCGTCTTACCGTCGGGTGAGAGTTCCTGATACACGAGCGCACCGTCGGCGCCGAACTGCGCGCCGCTCACCTGCCCCATGGTGGGCACCCACGCCACGTCGCCGCCCTGCGCCGCCACGACGCCCAGGCGGCGTTCGCGGTTCACGGTCTCCATGGACCGCACGAGCGGACCGTTCCACGGCAGGTCTTCGGGCTCGAGGCCGCCGCGGGTGGCGGTGAAGGTGAGCCAGCGGCCATCGGGCGAAAACGTCGGCACGCCGGCACTCAGCCCCTCGGCGAGGCTGGTCACCTGCCGCACCGTCTTCGCGGCCACGTTCGCGATCCATATCTGGCCGCGGCGCAGGAAGGCGATCTGCGCGCGACTGGGCGAGAGCGCGAAGGCGGCGGCATCGGCGAGATCCCCGCCCACGCGCGTGGGCGTGGGTGTGCCCTGTCCCACCCGCACGCTCCAGAGCTGGCCGTCCTTGCCGAAGAGGATCTGATCGTTCGACGTCCACGCGAACGCGCCGATGTCGGACACGAGCAGGTGCGGATCCACCGGGAAGTCCGTGAGCCGCACCGGCGCGCGGCCGGGTGTCACCACGAAGAGATCCTGCTTGCCCGCCGCGTCCCACAAGAACGCCACCTTGGTGCCATCGGGTGACCACGACGGGTTCGTCGGGTACTTGATGTCGGCGATGCGTTCGATGGTGATGCTGCCGCGCGGCGGCTCGGCGTGGGCGAACGCACTCACACCGCACAGCAGCAGCGTGGCAAGGGTAACGGCCTTCGGAATCATCGCGCCTCCGCGGGACACAGCAGGACGAAGGATAGCCGAAGGGGCAGGCGCGTGTGCGGACACGAGACATCCAGCGACGGCGAGGGACGCGAGACGCGCGGACTGCGTCGCCTGGAACGGGGGATTGACCGCCGGCGCCGTCCCGATCTCGATCAGCGTGGGGCCGCCGCCGGACGACCCGGTGGCCCGTGCTACAGTTCCGCCCATGTCGTCCGACTACATTCCGGTACTCACGGCCGAAGACGTGATTGCGGCCATGCGCACGCTGCGCATGAACCAGCGTGTCAACTTCTGGGCCTTCTATTCGAGTCAGCTCGGCGGCATCGTGACCGACCCGGCGCTGATGGTGCTGCCGTTCGACGATCACATGGTGCACCGCGGCCACGGCGTGTTCGACACCGCCGGCCTCGTGGACGGCAAGATCTACGACCTCGACGCCCATCTCGATCGGTTCATCGCCTCGGCGGCGCGCGCGAAGCTCACGCTGCCGGCGTCGCGCGAGAAGATGAAGGCCATCATCATCGAGACCACGGCGCGGGCCGGCCACAGCGACGGCGCCATCCGCTACTGGCTGTCGTCGGGTCCGGGCAGCCTCGAACTCTCGCCCGCCAAGGGCGCCGCGCCCGGCTTCTTCGTGATGGTCTTCGCCGGCCTCGTCTACCCGGAGCACTGGTACACGAGCGGCCTCAAGGTGATGACCACCACCTATCCGATCAAGCCGTCGCTCTACGCGATCACGAAGACGACGAACTACCTGCCGAACGTGCTGATGCAGATGGAGGCCAAGGAAAAGGGCCTCGACAACGGCGTGTTCATCGACGCGCTCGGCAACGTGGGCGAGAGCTCCAACATGAACGTGGCGTTCGTGACGCAGGACAACGTCCTGCGCCATCCCACCTTCGATCACATCCTGTCGGGCTGCACGTCGCTGCGGCTGCTGGCTCTGGCGCCGCAGCTGGTCGCGCAGGGGCTCATCACGGGCGTCGAGGTCTGCGAGATCCCGGTGGCCGAGGCGCGCGCCGCCAAGGAAATGCTGCTCATCGGCAGCTCGATCAAGGTGGCGCCGATCGTCGAGTGGGACGGCGCGCCGATTGGCTCCGGCGCGCCTGGTCCGATCGCCAAGGCCCTGCTCGACCTGCTCGATCAGGACATGACCACCAACCCCGACCGGCTGATCGTGCCGACGGCGTAGGCGGGCGGCGTCGCCCCGTCCTGACGGGGCGTGTTGACGCTTACGGGTTCGCCTTGGCCTGCGCCGCCAGGAACGGCAGCGCCTCGGCGAGCGGCACCTCGCTCTTCGCGAAACTATCGGTGTAGCTGGCGCCGCTCAACGACTTGAACGTCACTTTCGAGCCAGCCAGTTTCCCTTCGTAGGCCTTGGCGTTCTCCATCGCCGAGGTGTCGGCCGCGCCGACGAGCCAGAGCGTGGGCACCTTGATGGCAGCCGGTTCGAGGGGCGGATAGTCGAGCATCGCGCCGAGCGACATGGCCGACACGGCAATGCCGTTGTCCCACGCGGTGCGGTCACTGAGCGACAGCGCGTCCACCTTGAGCGTGCCGGCGGTCTTCTGCTGCACGAGCGGCAGCCACTTCGCGCGCATGCCGGTCACGGCGTCCTTCACCGTGCCGGAGAGCGCCGGGCCGAACTCACTCGCCACGAGCACGGTCGAGATCACGCGGTCGCTGCGCGCCGCCAGGTACCGCGCGAGCGTCGCGCCGTGTCCGAAGCCCCACACGTGGAACCGCGTGGCGCCGGCGGCGTCGGCCACGGCAAGCACGTCGTCGAGCAGCGTGTCGAGCGCGTAGGCCTCGAGCGTGGCCGGCTTGTCGCTCGCGCCACTGCCGCGCTGATCGGGCGTCACCAGCGTGAACTGGCCCTTGAGCTTCGTGACGTAGTCGCGATCGGCCCACGAGCGCGCCGACTGGCCGCCGCCGTGGAGCATCACGAGGAACGGGCCGGTGCCCGTCATGTCGTAGGCGAGCTTCGTGCCGTCTTTCGCCGTGGCGGTCTTGCGGGCCGGCGGGGCGGGTGTGGCGGCTGCCGCACCGGCGGCGCCGGCGGGGGCGCCAGCGGCGGGGCGGGTCGTGCCCGCGGCGGCGGGCGCGGCGGGAGCGGTGGCGGGTTGAGGACTACCCGTGGGCCTGGACGTTGCGCACGCGCTCGCGATGAGCGCGAGAAAAATGCCGACGACTGTCTTCAGGCGACGGGTGGTCACGACATCAAGACGCGTCATGTCGGGCCTCCGGTCGAAAACTGCGAACTCGCGAAAATTGTGATGAGGACAGGGCCATTTGGCAAGTCCGTTACTTCCTGGCTCTGGCGGGGGCGTAGTTCACGTGGACGATGGTCCACGCGCCGTTGCGCTTGAAGAGCACGTCGGTCTCCTGGTTGTCTTCCGTACTCACCTCGCCCTTCGCGCTGCGGAAGGTCACCCGCAGGATGTAGGTGGCCACCGCGGCATCCGCCGACGGACTCACCTGCACGCGCAGGTCGCGGACCTCCACCTTCTCGTTGCGGCTGCCCGACTGGATCGTCTTCGTCCAGTCGGCGCGGTACGTGGGCAGGTCCACGCGGCCCGAGGGGAACCACTGCGTGAGGTCGGGCGCGAACGCCTTGAAGTAGGTGTCGAGGTCGTTCTTCTCGTAGGCCGCGTTGTAGTCGGCGACCACCGTGCGGACCTCGGCCTCGGCGGCGGCGGCCGGACCCTGCGCCCACGCGGGCGCGGCGGCAGCCACGACGAGCGCGGCCAGGGCGAGCGAGCGGAACCATCCAGTCAGACGCATGATCGAAGCTCCAGGCAATCAGGCGACGTGGTCGGGCCACACATGGCGGCCATCGTCACCAAGGGGCAGGGGCGTCACCGAGCGCACCGCGCTCAGTGGCAGGTCGCCATAGACATGGGGAAAGAGCGCGCCGCCGCGCGACGGCTCCCAGCGCAGCGTGGCTTCGACGTCCGCGGTCGCCACCCGCACGAGCAGCAGGTCGGTCACGCCGGCGAAGTGTTTTGCCGCCGTTTCGGTTACCTGCGCGGCGGTCGAGAAGTGGATGTAGCCATCGGCCAGGTCCACCGGCGACCCGACGAAGCGGCCGAGCAGTTCGGCCTGCTGCCACGAGGCGGCGGGCACGAGTTTGTAGATGAACGGGGCCCCGACCGACACCTCAGACCCCCTTCTTCGCGTAGGCCGCGGCCACGCCGCTCAGCCCGATGAGCCCGATCATGTTCGGGAAGACCTGCAGCACGTTCATGAGGTCGCCCCACGCCCACACCACTTCCGGCTTGATGGACGCGCCAAGCGGAATCAGCAGGCAGTAGACCCAGCGGTACGGCATGGTGATGCGGCGGCCGAAGATGTATTCCAGGCACTGCTCGCCGTAGAACGACCAGCCGATGAGCGTGGTGTAGCCGAAAAGGAAGCCGCAGAAGGCCACCACCCAGCCGCCCACGGTGGGCACGGCCAGATTGAAGGCGGCGGCCACGGCGGCCGTGCTCGTCACGTACGGCTGACCGGCGTGCGCCGCCGCAATCGACGTCTCGGCCACGCCGCTCACGAGAATCGTGAGGGCGCTGATCGTGCCGGTGACGAACGACACGATGAACACTTCCATCACCGCCTGCAGGCCCTGCTGGCTCGGGCGGTCAGACTTGGCGGTGCCGTAGGCGAGCGCCGCCGTGCCGTAGCCGGCTTCGTTCGCGTAGACGCCGCGGGCGATGCCGTAGCGCATCGCCACGAACCAGCCGAAGCCCATCACCGACTGCGTGGTGAGCGCCTCGCGGAACACCATCGAGAGCACGTAGGGCAGGCGGTCCGCGAACATCACGATCACCGTGAGGCCACCCACCAGATACAGGCCCACCTTGAGCGGCGAGAGCTTCTCGGCGGCGCGGCCAATAGACTTGATGCCGCGGATGATGACCGCCCACACGAGCACGGCGATGACGATCCCGGCAAGCCAGGTGGGAATGTCGAACACGCTGTCGAAGACGATGGCGATGGAGTTCGGCTGCGTGAAGGGCGTGGTCGTGAGCGCGCCGATGCCGGCGATGAGCGCGAACGCCTTGGCGAGCATCGGCGAGCCGTAGCCATCGCGCAGGTAGTGCATCGGCCCGGCCTGCAGCGTGTCGCCCTCGGTCTTGCGGTACTTCACGCCGAGCACGGCCTCGCTGAACTTGATGGCCGTGGCGACGAGGCCATAGACCCAGATCCAGAAGAGCGCGCCCGGACCGCCCGAGATGATGGCGGTGGCAACACCGGCGATGTTGCCGGTGCCGATCGTGGCGCCGAGCGCCGTCATGAACGACTGGAACGGCGTGAGCACGCCACCCGTGGCGGAACTCTGCTGCGCCGCCAGCATCGCGCGGAACGCCTCCGGCAGGCGCCGGAACTGCACGAAGTTCAGCTTGATCGTGAAGAAGACGCCGGCCCCGAGCAGCATCCAGACCACGACGTACTGGAAGAGCCAGGTCGTGAGCGTGTCGATGAACTGGGCCACGGCGCTCCGTTCCGGGAAGGAGGGGCTACTTGCTGACGTTGAACTTGCGCGAGCCGACCGAGGCGCCGTTCACGAACACTTCCACGCTGTAGTCACCAATCGGGAAGCCGGTGGCGCTCGAGATGTTGAACTCGGTGGCGCCGGCGCCCTTGAACGACACGCGCTTCTCGCGCTCGCTGAGCAGCTGCGCGCCCATGTACCAGCGCACGCTGATGGTGCCGTCGCCGCGGGCGCTGTTGAGCGCCGAGACGTAGACGGTCTCATTCGGCTTGAAGGTGGTGGTCTGGCTGGCCACGCTCTGGTCGACGTTGAGCGACCGCCCGATCTGGATGGTGCTCACTTCGATCGGCTGCGAGCAGCCCACCAGCACGACGGCCGCCAGCAGGGCGGCGGCAAGTTTCCCGGTGCGAAACATCTGCTTAGTCTAGCGTGCCCCCAGCGGCCTTCGGCGGTACAATTCGAGATCCGTTGATCGCCCGACTGAAATCCCTGTTCGCGGCACTACGCGGACGCCCCCCTGTCTCGCTGGTGGCCACCGCCGAGCTCCCGACGGAGCACGGCGACTTCATGATCCACGTCTTCGAGAGCCGCCTCGACGGCGCCACCCACGTGGCGCTCGTCAAGGGCGACCTCGGCGACGGGCAGCAGGTGCTCGCCCGCGTGCATTCGTCCTGCGTGACCGGCGACATCTTCCACTCATCGCGCTGCGACTGCGGACAGCAGCTCGACATGGCGCTGGCGCGGGTGGCGGCTGAGGGGCGTGGCGTGGTGCTCTACCTGCACCAGGAGGGGCGCGGCATCGGCCTCGCCAACAAGATCCGGGCGTACGCGCTGCAGGACCGTGGCCGCGACACCGTCGAGGCCAACGAGCAGCTCGGCTTCGAGGCCGACCTGCGCGACTACACCACGGCCGTGCACATGTTCCAGCTGCTGGGCGTGACGTCGCTGCGGCTCATGAGCAACAACCCGAAGAAGCTCGAACGGGTCACCGGCGACGGCCTCGTCATCACCGAACGGGTGCCGCTCGAAGTCGAGCCGTCGGACGCCAACCGCCGCTATCTCAAGACCAAGAAGGACAAGCTGGGCCACCAGCTCACCTCCGTCTAGCTGCCATTTGTAACGGGGTCTGTCACGGTCACGGGATGTCACGGGGTCTGTCACCCTCACATCTCGAAAACACGCCGTGACCGTGACAGACCCCGTTACAAATGGCGGTGGCGGGCGAGCCAGGCGACGTCCAGCGCGAACGACCAGGTCAGGATCGCGAGGCCCACGGCCGAGATCGCGGTCGAGAGCGGCGGCGTCACGATGGGCGCGAGCGCCACGATGAGCGCCACGATCTGCACGACACACACCGCCTGCCGGCGGACGCTCGGCGGCAGGCTGCCGCGCATCCACGGCAGTCCCCAGCCGGCGGCGATGAAGGCGTAGCGCATCGCGCCCGAGGCCACCACCCACGGGCCGGCGTGCCCCGTCCACCACACGAAGACCGAGAGCGTCAGGATCAGGAACGCGTCGGTTTCCATGTCGAACCGGGCCCCGAACGCGCTCACGCGGCCCGACCGGCGGGCCAGCGGGCCATCCACCAGGTCGAGCGTGGCGCCGGTGGACGCAATAGCCACGATCGTCCAGCTGGCGGCCGGACCGAGCGCCCAGAGCGACAGGGCCAGCACGAGCCGCACGCTCGTGATCACGTTCGCCCAGTGAATTCCGGCCCCTGGCGGCGTCATCGCCGGGCTCGCGCGGCGCTATGCTGAACAGGATGAGCGAAACGGCGCGCGCGTTCTGGACGGTGGCCCCCGGCCGGGGCGAGCTGCGCCCGGAGACGCTCGCCGCCCCCGGCGCCGGCGACGTGGTCGTCGAGACGCTCTATAGCGGCATCAGCCGCGGCACCGAATCGACCGTGTTCCATGGACGCGTCCCGCCCGAAGAATACCAGCGGATGCGGGCGCCGTTTCAGGTGGGCGACTTCCCCGGCCCCTTGAAGTACGGCTACGCGAACGTGGGCCGCGTCGTGGCAGGCCCGGCCGGGCTGCGCGACCGCACCGTCTTCGCGCTCTATCCGCACCAGACGCGCTACATCGTGCCGGCCACCGCCGTGCACGTCGTGCCCGAGGACGTGCCGGCCGCGCGCGCCGTGCTCGCGGCGAACATGGAAACGGCCCTCAACGGCGTGTGGGATGCGGGGATCGCGCCCGGCGATCGCGTGACCGTCGTGGGCGCCGGCACCGTGGGCTGCCTCGTGGCCTGGCTCGCCGCACAGATGCCCGGCTGCGAGGTGGAACTCGTGGACGTGGTCGAGGCGCGCGCCGCCACGGCCGCCGCGCTCGGCGTGGCGTATGCGCCCTTCGAGCGGGCCGCCCGCGACCGCGATGTGGTCGTGCATGCGAGCGGATCGTCGGAAGGCCTCGATGCGTCGCTCGCGCTCGCCGGCTTCGAGGCGATGGTGGTCGAACTGAGCTGGTACGGCGACCGTTCCGTGCACGCATCGCTCGGCAAGGGCTTCCACGCCCAGCGCCTCACGCTCAAGTCGTCGCAGGTGGGCCATCTGCCCGCCCAGCGCCGCGCCCGCTGGACGCACACCCGCCGTCTCACCAAGGCGCTGTCGCTGCTCGCGCATCCTGAGCTCGATGCCCTCATCACCGGCGAGTCGGCGTTCGGCGATCTGCCCCGCACGATGGTCACCGTGGCCAGCGACGAAGGCGGCACGTTGTGCCACCGGGTGCGGTATGCTGCGGCCGTCTCCTCCGCGGCCTGACGCCGCCCGTTCCCGGGAATCCGCATGTACAGCGTGTCCGTTCGTGACCACTTCATGATTGCCCACAGCTTCCGCGGCGACGTCTTCGGGCCCGCCCAGAAGCTGCATGGCGCCACCTACGTGGTGGACGTCGAGTTCCGGCGCGCCGAGCTCGACCCCGACGGCATCGTGGTCGACATCGGCCGCGCCATCGACGTGCTGAAGGCCACGCTCGCCGCCCTCAACTACCGGAATCTCGACGAGGTGCCGGAGTTCACCGGGAAGAACACCACCACCGAGTTCCTCGCGAAGACGATCTTCGATCGCATCACCGACGCGGTGCGCGCGGGGACGCTCGGACCCGGCGCCTTCGGCCTCGACACCGTGAAGGTCACGCTCAAGGAATCGCACGTTGCGTGGGGCGCCTACGAAGGCCGCCTGACGTAAGCCGCCGCCCGCCATGCCCCCCCTGACGAGCGGATCGCCCTCCGCGGTGACGCTCGTCGTCCCGGGCGACCTCGAGACGCGCACCGGCGGCTACGGCTACGACCGCGAGATCGTGGCCGGGCTGCGCGCGCTCGGCTGGACGGTGGACATCCGCCGTCTCGACGACAGCTTCCCCTTCCCCACCGCCTACGCCCGCGCGCATGCCGTGGCCGAACTCGCCGCCGTTCCAGCCGGCGGCCTCGTGCTCGCCGATGGCCTCGCCTTCGGCGCGATGGCGGACGAAGCGGCGCGGGAAGCCGCGCGGCTGCGCGTCGTGGGCCTCGTGCACCATCCGCTGGCCCTCGAAAACGGTCTCGATGCCGCCACGGCGCGAGCCTTCGTCGAGAGCGAAACGCGCGCGCTCGCCTGCACGCGCGGCGTGGTCGTCACGAGCGAAGCCACGGCGCGGGCCCTGGCGCCGTACGGCATCGCCGCGGAAGACATCGCCGTCGTGGTGCCGGGCACGACACCAGGCCCGCTCGCCCGCGGCAGTGGCCACAGCGGCGCGGGGCCGGTGCGCATGCTGTGCGTGGCGTCACTCGTCGAGCGCAAGGGCTACGACGTGCTCATCGCCGCGCTCGCGCAGTTGAAGCACCTCGCGTGGCATCTGACGTGTGTGGGCAGCCATCGGCTGCAGCCGCCCACCGCGGCCGCCATCGTCGACCAGGTGCGCGCGCACGGCCTTGGCGATCGCGTGACCTTCGCCGGCGAACTCGGCCAGGCCGCCCTCGATGCCGCCTACGACGCCGCCGATCTCTTCGTGCTGCCCACACGCTACGAGGGCTACGGTATGGCGGTGGCAGAAGCGGTGGCGCGTGGTCTGCCAGTTGTCAGTTCGTACACGGGCGCCATTCCGGAGCTGGTCGGCAAGGACTCGGGCCTCCTGCTCGAGCCGGGGAACGTCGGCGGCTGGACCTACGCGCTCGGCCTGCTGCTCTCGCCCGACTGGGATCTGCGGCGCCAGCTGGCGGCCGGCGCGCGGGCGCGCCGCGACACACTGCCGCGGTGGCACGATGCCGCCGCCGCGATGGCCGCCGCCCTCACGAGGTTCAGCACGCATGGAATCCTTCAGCGCTGACTGGCTCGCCCTGCGCGAGCCGGCGGATCACGCGGCCCGCAGCGCCGACCTCACGACCCGGATCGCCGACCGGCTGCGCGCGCGGCCCGGACGGCGCGCCGTGGATCTCGCGGCCGGCAGCGGCTCGAACGTCCGCTATCTGCTGCCGCGACTCCCGGGCGTGGCGCACTGGACGCTCGTGGACTACGACGCGGCGCTGCTCGCGCAGGCATGGCGCCTGGTCACGCCGGTGGCGCGCGAGGGGGGCGTGGGCTTCGACGTGCGGCAGGGTGATCTGCGCGCGCTCGACACGCTGCCGCTCGACGGTTGTGGACTGGTCACGGCCTCGGCCCTGCTCGATCTCGTGTCGCCGGCCTGGCTACAGGCGTTCGCGGCGCGCTGCCGCGCCGCGGGCGTCGACGTGCTCTGCACGCTCAGCTACGACGGCCGGATCGCGTGTGCCCCCGCCGATGAGGGCGACGAACACGTGCGCGCGCTCGTGAATCAGCATCAGCGCACCGACAAGGGCTTCGGCCCGGCGCTCGGGCCCGACGCGGCCGGCGCGGCGGTGGCGGCCTTCGAAGCCGCCGGGTTCACCGTGCACACGGCGGAGAGCGACTGGGTGCTCGACAGCACGCACGCCGAGCTGCAGCGGCAGCTCCTCGCCGGCTGGGCCGTCGCGGCGCGCGAGCGCGCGCTCACTGAAGCAGCGACGATCGACGCCTGGCTCGCGCGTCGGCTGGCGCAGGTGGATGCCGGCGTGTCAGGCGTGCGCGTGGGCCACGTGGACCTGGCGGCGACCCGAGGGTGACATCGGCACGGCGCGATCAGCGACGCGTCGGCTCGACGCCCGGCGCATCAGCCGAGGCTTCCAGTTCGCCGATGCTGCGGAATCGCCGGACGCCGGGCGCGAAGGATCGGGGAGAGAGCCGGGCCCCGCGAGCCCAGACGGCCGCAATCGACGCGTAGAGTCGGGGATCTCCGGGGGTTCGCCAGAGCGGCCGGTTCATCTCGGCGACGTCGCGGAATCTGTAGACCGGCACTCAGTCATCCTCCAGCGAGAAACGTTCCTTGAGGAGTGCCGCGTCGGCCTTGTCTTTCAGGCGTACGGTGTCGCGCTTCATCAGGTACAGGGTTCTGGGCGTGACGACGCTCACGGTGATGTCGCCAAACGGCGCGCGGGCCACCTCGAGATCCTCGAAGGCGAATGCCTCGCCCAGACGGGTCAGCAGGTCGAGATGGAAGGTTCCGGCAGGAGGCACGTACTGAACGGCGGGGTAGTCTCCGAGCAGATCGTCAGCGGTGATCTCGTCGATCGACGGGTCATCGAAAACGCTGCGCAGCGCACGCTTCACCCGCTCGATGTTGTCCCGACTGGGCGCCAGGAAGATGTCCACGTCTTCCGTGGACCGCGAGAGACCGTGGATGTTCAGCGCGGTCGCCCCGAAGATCGCATACGCCACGCCTTCCCGCTCGAACGCCGCGAGCACGCGCTGAATCGCTTCGAACTCCACGATGAGGAGTATACGGTCAGTCCACGATGAAGAGGGTCGCGCCGCCGGCCGTGCTCGATCGGTGCGGCTCGGCGCCATCGGCCACCTGATAGCTCATGCCCGGCGTGAGCGTGAACACGCGGCCATCCGCGAGTTCCGTGCGCAGCTCGCCCGCGAGGCACAGCAGGATGTGGCCCTTGCTGCACCAGTGGTCGGCGAGATAGCCGGGTGAGTAGTCCACCATCCGCACGCGGATCGCGCCGAACTGCCGCGTGCGCCACGTGGCGTGGCCCGTCGTGCCCGGATGGTTCGTGGCCGGCACCTGGCGCCAGTCGGTCGTGCCGAAGGGGAGGTCGCGGATGTCCATGGTGGTGGGCCGGGCGACGCCGTGCCGCCGCGCTACAACACGCGCACGATCGGCGCGTCGCCGGCAGCGGCCGGGGCCGCCGTGGCGCGCAGGTCACAGTCGAAGAGCATGTCGCCGCCCATGCGGAACACGCGGCAGCCCGGGCGCGCGCAGTCGGCGAGCAGGTTCGCGGCCGGCAGGCGGAAGGCTGGACGTCCACCACCGATGAACATCGGCGCCACGGTGACCTGCACGCGATCGAGCAGGCCCGCGGCGAGGAAGGCCGACACCGTCACGCCGCCGCCTTCCACGAAGATCCGCTCGCAGCCGCGCGCCCGCAGCGCGGCGATGACTTCGGCAAGGTCGAGCCCGTGCGGGCCGTCACCCACGGCGAGCACGTCGGCCAGGCCGGGCGCCGGCGCCACGCCGCTCATATGACGGCGCGCGTAGATGTAGAGCGTGGGTGCGTCGCCGTCCCGAAAGACGTGGAACTGGCTTGAGAGCCGCGCCATCGGATCGATGACGACACGCAGCGGATTCGGGCCGCTCACATGACGCGTCGTGAGTTTCGGATCATCGGCTGCCACCGTGCCGGCGCCGACGACGACGGCATCGCAGAGCGCGCGCAGGCGATGCATGTGCCGCATGTTCTCGTCGCCGGTGACGTAGCGCGAGTCGCCGGTGTGCGTGGCGATGAAGCCATCGAGGCTCTGCCCCATATGGCCGAGCACGATCGGCGCACCGGCCGTGGCGCTGCACACGGGCAGATACAGATCGGCAAGCGCGTAGGTGTCGTCCGCGACGCCATCGGCGACGGGCGGCAGCACCCAGCCGTGGCCCGGTTGCCACGACACCGCCGTGCGCACATCGCCGGGCGCTACCGGCAGCAGGGCGCCATCGGGCGCGCGCATGAAGGCCGCGGGCAGACCGCGTGTGGCGAGCGCGGTGGCGTCGCGGGCCAGGGCCCGCACGAACGTCCAGGCCGCGGCGGCGGGTGTGTCGCCGGTACCTGCCGGGGCCGAAGGGTCTTGGGCCATCACTCTCTGCGATTATAGTGGGCCGGTGTCGCGCCCCCTTCGCCCGGAGCCCACGGCCGGGGTCGCGCGTCCGGTGAACACGCCGCGCCAGATCCTGGTCGCCAGCCTCATCGGCACCGCGATCGAGTTCTTCGACTTCTACATCTACGCCACGGCCTCCGTGCTGGTGTTTCCGCGGCTGTTCTTCCCCTCGTCGGATCCCGCCACGGCCACGCTCGCCTCGCTCGCCACCTTCGCCATCGCCTTCGTGGCGCGGCCCGTGGGCTCGGCGCTCTTCGGCCACTTCGGCGATCGCGTGGGCCGCAAGGCCACGCTCGTGGCGGCGCTGCTCACGATGGGCGTGTCCACCGTGGCGATCGGCCTCGTGCCCGGCTACGACTCGATCGGGCTCGCGGCGCCGGCGCTGCTCGCGCTCTGCCGCTTCGGCCAGGGCCTTGGCCTCGGCGGCGAATGGGGCGGCGCAATCCTGCTCGCGACCGAGAACGCACCGCCCGGCAAACGCGCGTGGTACGGGATGTTCCCGCAGCTCGGCGCGCCGATCGGCTTCTTCTGCTCGGGCGCGTCATTCCTGCTCATCTCGCGTCTCGTGAGCGAGGAGCAGTTCCTCGCCTGGGCGTGGCGCCTGCCGTTCCTCGCGAGCGCGGTGCTCGTGGCCGTAGGCCTCTACGTGCGCCTCACGCTCACCGAAACGCCTGTCTTCCAGAAGGTGCTCGACCACCGCGAGCGCGTCCGCGTGCCGTTCGTCACGGTCGTCGGTCGCCATCCGTGGGCGCTGGCCGTCGGCACGATCATCGGCGTGTCGATTTACGTGGACTTCTATCTCACGACCGTGTTCACGCTCTCGTGGGGCACGGCGGAGCTCGGCTACACGCGCGAGCAGTTCCTGCTCATTCAGCTCTTCGGCACGCTGTTCTTCGCCGCCGCGGTTCCGTGGTCGGCCAAGATGGCCGAACACGGGCGCCGCCGTCTGCTGCTCTGGGTGAACGCCGGCATGGCCGCCTACGCGCTCGTGATGGCGCCGCTCTTCGCGCTCGGCACCGTGGGCGCGGTCGTGGCCGTGGCCCTCGGCTTCCTCTTCATGGGCCTCGCCTACGGCCCCATCGGCACCGTGCTCGCCGAGCTCTTCCCGGCGCAGGTGCGCTACACGGGCAGCTCGCTCGCCTACAACCTCGCCGGCATCTTCGGCGCGTCGCTTGCCCCGTATGCGGCGCAATGGCTCGCCGCGCGGTACGGACTGCAGGCGGTGGGCTACTACCTGGCCGGCGCGGCGGCGCTCTCGTTTGCCGGGCTCATCGTGAGCCGGGAGACGAAGGACACTGCGCTCGACACGTTCGGCGCAGTCTAGCCGGTCACGCGATGCGGTCGGCCGGCAGGGGCTTTTCCACCACCTTGCCGTCCACGAGGCTCACGTGGAACACGTCGGCGTCGGCGCGCGTCGCCACCACGCGCTTCACCGTGTTGTCTTCGAAGTAGATGCCGGCGTCGTTGTCGCAGGCATAGCCAGGCTTCATCTGGCCTGAGCCGATGAGCTTGTGGTACAGCGGCCGGCGGCCGGGTTCGGCGTCGTAGTGCGGGCAGTGGCTGCCCTTCAGGAAGCCCAGGCACTGCACGGTCGAGAGCTCCTTCGGGCGCGAGTCGGTCGTGCCTTCCTCGAACCAGCAGAGCGACCCGGCGCTGGCGCCGCCAAGGACGATGCCGCGGTCCCACGCCTGGCGAAGCAGCACGTCGATGCCGTGGGCCTTCCAGATGACCTGCTGGTTGAGGGTATTGCCGCCGGAGCAGACGATGCCGTCCACCGAGAGCAGCACCTCGTCCCACCCGCGCGGCTGCTGGGTGCTGGCGATGAAGCTCACCTGGTGCGAGGCCTCGACGTTGAGCGGCGCGCAGGCCCGATACCAGCTGATGATGCCCTGGGGCGAGTCGGCGGAGGCCGTGGGCAGGTAGAGCAGCTTCGGACGCGGTTTGCCGGTCAGTTCCGCCATGTAGCGGATGAAGGCGGTGCCGAAGCCGCCCCCGGCGATCAGGATGCGGCGCGTGGGTGCGGCCGATTGCCGCAGGCCGGCGCCGGTCAGCGCCTCGGCCGGGGCACCCGCCAGCCCCGCGCCCACCGTGCCGGCCACCGACGAGGTGAGGAAGTCGCGACGTTTCATGTCTGCTCCAGAGCGCCAGGCGCGGCGCCGGACCGGAATTCTAGCGCACGGCCACGACTCCACCTCATGCGGCCGAGGGATGGATGCCGCGCCGGCCAGACGCCCCAATCATGAAAATTACACGAAATGACCCCCGAAGGCCTCTGGAGGCCGCGCACTCGGACCGAATATCGGGTACATTTCTTGGGTTCGATCCGATTTTTACTGGAGGACTTCGCATGGACGTCAGGCATCCGTTTTCTCGTCGTCGGTTTTTCGGTGGTGTGGCCGCGGCCGTCGGCGCTCTGGGCCTGAAGCCCGCCAGCCTCCTCGGGCAGGTGCGCACCGAACAGTTCACCGGCGGTGAGGCCCAGTACGACGCCTACGTGAAGATTGCCAGCAACGAGAACAACTGGGGTCCGCCCCCGGCCGTGATGGAGGCGATGCAGCACGCCTTCAAGTACGCCAACCGCTACGGCAACCCCGACGGCAACATCATGCAGGCGATCGCCGAACACCACGGCGTGAAGCGCGAGAACATCCTGCTCACCGCCGGCTCGGGCGAAGTGCTCGACGTCGTCGGCACGACCTACCTGCAGGGCGGCAAGTTCGTCCTCGGCGCCGACCCGTCCTACGGCTCGGTCTTCTCGCACGCCACCAGCATCCGCTCGGAAGCGATCAAGGTGCCGCTGCTGAAGGACTTCCGCCAGGACATCCCCGGCATGATCGCCGCCGCCAACCGCAACGCACGCGACATCGGCTTCTTCTACCTCTGCAATCCGAACAACCCGACCGGCGTCGTCATCTCGGCCAAGGAAGTGAAGCAGGTCGTCGAGGGCATTCCGAAGGACATGCCCATCCTCATCGACGAGGCCTACCACCACTACGTGGACGACCCGGCCTACGGCACCTCGGTGCCCTACGTGCTCGAAGGCCGTCCCGTGATCGTGGCGCGCACCTTCTCGAAGATCGCGGCCCTGGCCGCCATGCGCATCGGCTACGCCATCGCCCCGGCGGAAATCGTGCAGCGCATGCGTCCGTATGCGATGAACAGCGTGAACGTGCTGGCGAAGTTCGCCGCCGCGGCCTCGCTCAAGGACACGGCCGGTCAGGCTGAAATTCGCCGCAAGACGATCGCGCTGCGCAACAGCACCTCGAAGGAACTCGAGGCGTGGGGTTACCCGGTCATCCCGTCGCAGACGAACTTCTTCATGGTCAGCCTGCACGACAAGACGGTGCAGCCGACGATTCAGGCGTTCCGCGAGAAGAACATCCTCGTCGGCCGTCCGTTCCCGCCGATGCTGAACCACCTGCGCGTGTCAATTGGCCGCGACGAAGACATGGCCAGGTTCCTCACCGCGTTCAAGGAAATCTTCCCGAAGCGCGCCGCCGTCACCTCGACCGCGGCGCCCGTGTAGCGCTGACTGCGCCGCACAGCAGTCTCTGGCGAAGGGCCGGCGGATTTCGCCGGCCCTTTCGCTTGTACGCTTACGGCAGGAGCCAGCGGCCCGTGGTGGGGCGGTCGGTGTTGAACGTGCCGAAGCGGGAGTGCCGGGTAGCGGTAGCGGTCACATCGTGCACGGGGCCGCCGGCGCTGGCGGCCGAGTTGCCGTGCCGATCCACGAAGGCGGTGAGCGCCAGCACCTGGCGCGCGCCGGGCGCGAGCGTGCCGGGCGCCGCGGCCCGGTAGGTGCCGTTCACCACGAACTGCGCGTCGCTCCACGCGAAGTCGCCGTCGTTCACGACCACGACCGCGCCGCCGTCCACGGTGACCTGCGCCACCATCAGCTTGGCGCGCATGTCGTCGACCGCCAGCCACGTGCCGTAGACCATCGCCGCCGACACCGCGAAGAGCGCGATGGCGACGAGCGTCTTCTTGACTGCCAGAGTCATGCCGCTACCGTCCGAAGATGATGCGCTCGCGCGACATGGCGCGGGCGGTGAGCCACACGAGCAGCAGCGCGCAGGCGAGTGCCGACACGCCGGCCACGAGGAACAGCCACACGCCGGGCGGCTGCCCGCTGAGCACGTCCGAGGCAAGCGCGTACTGCCCGAGCACCGGCACCGGCGCCAGCCACGGCCGGCGCGACAGCGGGTAGATCGTGGCCAGCATGCCAGGCAGCATCGGCAGCAGCATCAACATGCCCAAGTAGCCCTGCGCTTCCTTGAAGCTGCGCGCGAAGGTCGAGGCAAAGAGCACCATCGCCGCCAGGAAGAGGGTGAGCGGCACGATGAGCAGCAGCAGGCTGAAGAGCTCGCCGTCGGTGACGCGGAAGCGGATGCCGAGGTCGTGCCACGGAATGCGCCGCAGCACGTTGACGGTGATGACCATCGAGAAGACAACCGACGCACAGCCGAGCGCCGAGGCGGCCAGCCACTTCCCCGCCGCCAGCACCCAGCGTGGCACAGGGTTGAGCAGCAGCGGCTCGAGCGACCCGCGTTCGCGTTCGCCGGCGGTCGAGTCGATGGCGATCTGCATGCCGCCGACGAGTCCGGCGATGACGAGCAGCAGCGGCAGAATCGACAGCAGCGTGGCGAGGCGCGCCTGGCTGCTCGACACCTCCACGTCTTCGATCTGAATGGGCGAAGCGATTCCTGGCGCGACGCCCCGGGCGATGAGGCGGAGGCTGGCGAGCTGCCCGGCGTAACCGCCGACGAGCGCCCGCACGCGCGCGATCTTGGGACGCGCCCGCTCGCGCGTACTCTCGCTCACGAGCTTCACCTCGGCCGTCTGCGCGCGGCCCATGCGCGCCATGAAGTCGTTCTCGATGATGAGCACGACGTCTTCGGCGCGGTCGAGCACGGCCTGTTCCGGATCGGCCGGCCCCGGCACGACCTTCACGCCGGTCTGCTGGCCGAGCCACTGCACGAACGCCGGCGCATGTTCGGCGCCGACGACCGGCAGCGTGAGT
>JBIKUN010000021.1:0-43876 GCA_044347565.1 Vicinamibacterales bacterium
TGCCGCGCCGCCCGAAGCGCTCACGAATGCCTGCGAGCACGTCCGCCGCTTCGCGCATCGGCAGGCCGAGCACGGCGGCGGCGACATCGCGCGTGCGATCGTCGTCGGTCGGACCGAGGCCGCCCGTGCACACCACGAGGTCGGCGCGCGCCAGCGCGTGACGCACGGCGTCGGTCAGGTCGCCGAGGTCGTCGCCGACGACGGTCGTGAACCGCACCGCGAGGCCATGGCGCTGCATGGCCGCGGCAATGTGCGGCGAGTTGGTGTCGGCGCGGCCGAGCGCGAGCAGCTCACTGCCCACCGCGATGATCGCCGCGGCGGGCGGCGCCGGGTCGGCGTGACTCATGCCAGCCATCCCGGCGCGGTCCAGAGCGCGGCCTGCAGGGCGGCCCACGCGTAGACGCCGGCGGCCAGATCGTCGAGCATGATGCCCCACCCGCCGTGGGCCTTCTCGAGCTGCCGCGCCGGCGGCGGCTTCACGATGTCGAAGACGCGGAACAGCAGGAATCCGAGCAGCGCCACGGGCCACGTGAGCGGTGCCGCGATGAGCGTGACGCCCATCCCCATCACTTCGTCGATGACGACGGGCCCCGGGTCGGTCGTGCCAAGAGCGCCCTCGGCCGCGGTGGACGCGACGGCGCCCACGACGAGGAGCGCGACGACGATGGCCACTTCGATGGCCACCGAGGCGCCGGCCAGCCGCGCGCCCCACCACAGCACGACGCCCACGGCGGAGCCGACGGTGCCCGGCGCGAAGGGGAAGAATCCGGTGTAGCCCGCGCTGGCGAACGCGAGAGCGAGACGACGCATCATGCGCTGACCTTGACGACGCGCGTGTGCGCGACCTGATCGTGCACGGCGCGACGGTCGGCGCGGAACAGTGCCGGGAGGAAGCCGGCACCCGCCATGAGGCCGCCGGCGAGGGCCGCACCGACGCGCACGACCGCCCCGCCGAACGTGAGCGCGCCGTCGGTGGCCTCGACCCGCAGCCCGGTAGCCATCTTGCCGAGCGTCTGCCCGCCGTTGGCGGTAAAAACGGCCAGATAGGCCACGTTCAGGCCAACGATGAAAGCCGCCAGCGGCACGAGGGGCAGTGTCAGGACCTGCCCCATCGGCACGCTCGCAATCTGCGCGGTCAGGTACACCACGGCGGCATCGATGCCTGACAGCAGGGCCACATCGACGACCACCGACAGCAGGCGCGCGAGCGGCGGCGCGGCCACGACCGCCTCCGCCGGCGCCTCGGCCGGCGGTACGGCGTTGTCGGCCGCCGGCTCGAGCAGCACCGGGCGCGGCCGGCGCACGACGTGCGGGGTGGCGCGGCCGCGCGGTCGGTCGGCCGTGCGCCGCACGGCGAGCGGTGTGCGGGCCGGGGGCGGTTGCGGATCCGCGAAGAGTGACGGCGGCAGCGACGGGACGGCGCCGGGTGCCGCCGACGCGTCACCGGCAAGACCCACCGGCGCGGACGCACTCGCCGGCGACGCCAGGGGCAAATCAACGAGCGGTGCGGCGTCGTGGCTCAGGTCGGCCGCGGCCGCGGTGCGGGCCGGGTCACGGTAGGAGGCGAGGCGCGGCGAATCGATCGGGCGAAGCGGCGACGCCGCAACCGCTGCCGGCGCGATGAGCGAGAAGTCGTAGCCGCAATGGCGGCAGCGAGCCGACTCTTCGAAGCCGACGTACGCACACTTCGGGCACTTCATGGCTGCGTCGCCTCCCGGCTGCCGGGCCCGGCGGCCGCCAGCAGTTCCCGCTGCACACGTCCGCGCAGCGCCTGCGCCTCGACGTACGCAGCATCGCCCTGGTCGACACGGTCGAGCACGCGGAGCGCGTCCGGGAGCTTCCCCGCCTCGAACAACTGCCGGGCCCGCGACAGATGCGCGTCGGACGCGGCGGGCACAGGCAGCGAGGCCGTGCCCACGTCGATCGCCGACGTCGCAAGCACCGAGGGCGTACGGTCTTCGGCCACGAACACCGCGACACCGCCAATGGCGGCGATGGCCGCCGCCAGGAGCCACGGCCAGAGCCGCGACGATGCCGCGCCGCTGGCCGGACGGTCGGTCCGGCGCCAGCGTGACCGGGCCGACGGCGGGGCCGCGGCCGGCGCGGCCACATCGAGCAGGCCGATCCGGTACAGCACGGGGAGCGCCTGTTCGTGAGGCGCGCCGCGTTCGACCGCCGCGGTCAGCAGGTGCCGGGCCCGTTCGACGTCACCCTCGTCGAACGCCTGCAGGCCCTGATGCATCAGCCCTTCGGACTCCCGCTGCCGTTCAGCCTGCGCGCGGCGGGCCCGATCGATGTAGGCGCGGGCGCGGTCGTTCGTGCGATCCAGGAACAGCACGCGCGTCCAGACGTTGACGGCGTGATCCATGCGGCCGGCGAAGTACTCGTCGAGTCCCGAGACGAGGAGCTGTTCGATGCGCACCTCGCGTTCGGCATCGGTCAGCGGAAGGGCGGACGGCGAGTCAGCGGACGTCGGATCGATCATGCCGGCCAATCGCCGTGAGTATAGCACCCGGGTGCGCGTCCGCCGGCTGTGCTACAACGCGCTGATGGCCCGGTTGGAGTGTGTGCCGAACGTGAGTGAGGGGCGCGACCCGCGCGTGCTCGACCGGATGACGGCACGGCTGTCGCGCGCCGCCGGCGTGCGCCTGCTCGACGTCCATCGCGACGCCGATCACCATCGCGCGGTCTTCACGCTCGTCGGCGAGGCGCCGGCCCTGACGGACGCGCTCCTCGGACTCTGCGAGGAGGCCCTGGGCGCCATCGACCTGCGGCAGCACGCGGGCGCCCATCCGCGCATCGGCGCCGTCGACGTCGTGCCGTTCGTGCCGATCGGCCGCGCCACGATGGAGCAGGCAGTCGCGGCAGCCCGGGCCACCGGCCGCGCCATCGCCGAACGCTTCAACATCCCGGTGCTGCTCTACGAACACGCGGCCAGCGCGCCGCACCGGCAGCGCCTCGAGCACGTGCGGCGCGGACGCTTCGAAGGCCTGGCCGAGAAGCTGCGCACGCCGGAGTGGGCGCCCGACTTCGGGCCGGCCGCCCCCCACCCGAGCTTCGGTGCCGTCGCCATCGGCGCCCGCCGCATCCTCGTCGCCTACAACATCAATCTGGCGACCGATCGCCTCGAGATCGGGACCGCCGTCGCCGCGGCCGTGCGCGCGAGCAGCGGTGGCCTGCCGCACGTCAAGGCCATGGCCCTCCCCCTGCCGGCGCGCGGGCTCGTGCAGGTGTCGATGAACCTCACAGACGTCGACGTCACGCCGATCGCCGTCGTCTTCGATGCGGTCGCGCGCGAGGCGGCGCGCCACGGAGTAGCCATCGCCGAGAGTGAAGTCGTGGGGCTCGTGCCGGCGGCGGCGCTGGCGGAGGTCGCGGCCCGCTACCTGCGCGTGGCCGGCTGGTCGCCCGACAAGATCCTCGAGACGCGGCTGCTGCCCGACTGACCGCGGGCTACTCGAGGTCGCGGCGGGCCGGCGCGATGCCGAAGGCGCGCATCTTCTTGTAGAGATTGCTGCGCTCGACGCCGAGGGCGTCCGCCGTGCGCGAGATGTTGCCCTGGTGCGCCGCCAGCACGCGCAGGATATAGCCGCGCTCGAAGGCATCCCGTGCCTCGGCCAGCGCCGTCACCGGGCCCGCCGTGGCGCCGCCCGGCACGGCGGCCGCCGCGCCGCCGTCGTCGATGAAGCTGACGTCTTCGGCCGTCACCGTGTGGTCGTGCACCATGATGAGCAGGCGCTCGATGACATTGTGCAGCTCACGCACGTTGCCCGGCCACGCGTAGTGCTGCAGCCGCGCCATCGCTTCGGGCACGAACCGCTTCACGCGGCGGCCGTACTCCGCCGAGAGCGTCGCCATGAAGTGCTCCGCCAGGCGCGGGATGTCTTCCATCCGGTCACGCAGCGGCGGCACGAAGATCGGCACCACGTTCAGGCGGAAGAACAGATCCTCGCGGAACCGGCCGGCGCGGATCTCTTCCTGCAGGTCCTTGTTGGTGGCCGCCACCACGCGCACGTCGACGCGGATGGTCGCCGTGCTGCCCACCGGCTGCACGGCCTGCTCCTGGAGCGCGCGCAGCACCTTGGCCTGCGTCTTCAGACTCATGTCGCCGATTTCGTCAAGGAAAATAGTGCCGCCGTGGGCGTGTTCGAAGCGGCCGCGCCGGTCGGCCACGGCGCCCGTGAAGGCGCCCTTCGTGTGGCCGAAGAGTTCCGACTCGATGAGTTCCTCGGGAATCGCGGCGCAGTTGACCTCGACGAACGGTCCGGTGCGGCGCCGGCTGTGGGCGTGCAGCGTGCGCGCCACCAGTTCCTTGCCCGTGCCGTTGTCGCCGAGGATGAGCACGCGGCCGTTGGTGGGCGCCGCAAGCAGCACCTGCTCGCGCAGGTGGCGCATCACCGGGCTCTCACCCACCATCACGTGCCGGCGATCGACCTGCGCGCGCAGATCGCGGTTCTCGACCTCGAGGGCGCGCTGGCGCAGTGCGTTGCGCACGACGAGCACGGCCTTGTCGAGCGACAGCGGCTTCTCCACGAAGTCGAAGGCGCCGAGCTTGATGGCGCGCACGGCCGATTCGACGTTGCCGTGACCCGAGATCACGACGACCTGGCTGTCGACCTTGCGCTCCCGCAGGCGCTGCAGTGTCTCGAGACCGTCGATGCCGGGCATCCACACGTCGAGCAGCACGACGTCGAACTCCTGCTCCACCAGCCGTTCGAGACAGGCCTCGCCCGACTCCACGGCTTCCACCGTGTAGCCTTCGTCACGCAGCACGCCGCCAAGGGCGGAACGCACACCGGGTTCGTCGTCGACGATGAGGATCGCGGCCATGGAACTTCAGGTCAGCACGGGAGCTCGATCGTAAACCGGCTGCCTGTCGGGCTATTGTCCGACACTTCGACGTTGCCGCCATGTTCCGCGACGATGCGGCGGACGATGGCAAGGCCCAGGCCCGAGCCCCGGCCCTTCGTTGAGTAGTACGGCAGGAACAGTTTGTCGCGGTCGCCCTCGGGGATCCCGGGGCCGTCGTCCGCGACAACGACGCGCGCCACCTTGTGCACCGGGTCGTGCGCCGTTTCGACCACGATGCGGCCCTGCCGGTGCATGGCCTCGACGGCGTTGTCCACGAGGTTGATGATGACGCGCTTGATCTGCTCGTCGTCGAGCCGCACCGGCGGCAGGTCGGACGCGAGCTGCAGGTCGAGCGTGAGCGACGGGAAGAGGCCCTGGTAGAGCGTGAGCGCTTCGGTGACGGCCTGGTTGAGTGACGACGGCACGGCTTTCGGCGCCGGCATCCGCGCGAACTGCGAGAACTCGTCGACGAGGCCCTTGAGTGACTCCACCTCGGCGATGATCGTGCTCGTGCACTCCCTGACGAGCGCTTCGTGCGGCGCGCCGGCCTCGCCGAGCTTGCGCTGCATGCGCTCGGCCGAGAGCTGGATCGGCGTGAGCGGGTTCTTAATCTCGTGCGCCAGGCGCCGCGCCACCTCGCGCCACGCCGCCACCTTCTGCGCGCGGATAAGCGGCGTGACGTCGTCGAGCACGAGCACCGTACCCTCGAACCCGGCCGCGCCGTAGAGCCGTGTCGCGGCGACGGCCAGCGTCACCTCACGGCCTTCGCGCGTGATGCTCACTTCCTGCGCCACCGACTCCGAGCGGGCGCGGGCGGCATCGTCCAGCACCGCCGTCACGGCGGTGAGGTCGGCACCGAGCACCTGCGCCACCGGCCGCCCTTCGACGCCGGCGGGCAGACCGAGCAGCCGGGCGGCCGCCGAGTTCACTCGGCCGACATGGCCCGCGGCGTCGATCGAAATGACGCCCGTCGCGATCCGCTCGAGTATCGTCTCGACCGAGCGGTGGCGGCGTTCGACGGCCTGGTGCCGCTGTTCGAGATCCAGCGACGCCCGCTCCAGCCGCCGCTGCCGTGTCGAGAGGTCCGCGGCCATGGCGTTGAACGACTCGACCATGTGGCCGAACTCGTCGTCGGCCTGGTGCTCGATGCGATGTTCGAGCCGGCCGGCGCCGATCTCGCGGGCCGCCGCCGAGAGCATCTGCACCGGCCGCGTGATCCGCTTGGCGAGGTAGAGCCCCATCCACGTCGAGCCCACGAGGATGAGCAGCGTGACCATCACGAAGAACGACAGGTAGACGCCGGCCAGCGGCTGCTTGAGCACGCGCAGCTGCGTGTAGTCTTCGTAGGCCTTGGTCATCCGGCGGGCGCGGTCGGCCATCTCGCCGGTGAGCAGGTCGCTCGCGAGCACGACGCCCACCAGGCGCCCGTCGGGCGCGCGAATGGCCTGCGCCACCCGCAGCAGCTCGCCACCGGCGTCGGGCACCGGCTCGAAGAGCAGCTTGCCGGTTTCGATCGCCCGCGCGGCGAGCCGGTCGGCACCCGAGCGCGCCGAGCCGGCCGGCAGGCCGGGGTTCGCCACGTCGAGCACCGGCGTCGCCGCGGCGCCGTCGGCCCTGCGGTAGACCTGGACGAGCGACACGCGACGGCCGGTCACGTCCGGCGACACGATCGCCCGCACGGCGTCGACGTCGGTGAGGTCGATCCGCGAGAGCGCCTGCGCCATGCGCGTCGCCTCGTCGCTCACGACGCGCTGGCGCTCGAGGTAGTAGTCGGAGGCGATGCGGCTCGCCGAGGCGAGCACTTCATCCATCGGCGCGTTGAACCAGCGGTCCACGGCCGTGAGCACGACCTGCGAGCCCACGGCGAGGACGAGCACGGCCGGCACGAGCGTGAGGCCGAGCAGCAGCGCGACCAGCTTGGCGCGGAAGCGTGCGAACGGCAGCGCGCGCCGGCGCTCGACCACGATCTTGACGACGTTGCGCACCAGGAAGAATCCCAGCGCGAGCAGCATCATGACGTTCGTGGCGCTGAGCGCGTAGAGCACGAACCCGGTCAGGAAGTCGGGCGAGAGGCGGGCCGAGCGGTTGGCCAGCCAGACCAGGCTCGCAAGCGCCGCCAGCAGCAGCAGGATGCCGAGCAGGATGAGGCGCGGGTTGTCGCGGAACGGACGCCGCGCCGCGGCGCTCCCGGCCGGAGCCGCGGAGCCGGCCGCGCGCGGGAGCGAAGGCGTCGCCATGCGGACGGAGGCGGCGGCCGCCTACTCCTTTGCGCCGAGCAGATCCTTCAGCTCGGTCATGAACTCCCCGATGTCGCGGAAATGCCGGTACACCGAGGCGAAGCGCACGTAGGCCACCTTGTCGAGCGCCTTCAGTTCCTGCATGACGAAGGCGCCGATCTCGGCCGTGGCGATTTCCTTCTCGGCACGATCCTGCAGCATCGTCTCGACGCGGTCGGCCACGCCTTCGATCGCCGCCACCGAGACCGGCCGCTTCTCACACGCCTTGAGCAGGCCGGCGACCAGTTTCTGGCGCTCGAAGCGCTCGCGCGTGCCGTCCTTCTTCACGACCATGTACGGGATCTCGTCGATCCGCTCGTAGCTCGTGAAGCGCTTGCCGCACTCCCCGTTCAGGCACTGCCGCCGGCGGCGGATGACATCGCCTTCCTTGCTCTCGCGTGAATCGACGACCTTGTCGCCGAGCTGGCCACAGTACGGACATTTCACGGGCGTGTCTCCTCGCGCTTCGCGCGCTTCGCCTCGGCGCCGAGATGCGTCAGCGACAGACCTTCGCGGGCCATCAGCCAGGCCCCGGCTATCAGCGTAGGCACGAACCCCACGGCGTGCAAGACGATCGCGGCGCCCACGGCGTGGTCGTTGTCGGCGCCGAAGAAGGCGGTGGCGGCCACCCGATAGGCCTCGTGGAAGCCGCCGACGGCGCCGGGCGTGGGCACGGCGACACCGACGACGAGGAGCGCCATGATGAGCAGTGCGCCCGACGGCGGCAGCGTCACGCCGACAGCCACCGACACCACCCAGATCTGGGCCGCGATGATGATCCAGAGCGGGAACGACCAGGCGAGCGCCAGGGCGAGCCGTGCCGGATCGCGCACCACGGCGAGACCGACGGCGAACTGCCCCGCCAGGCCGGTGACAACGCCGCGCACCCTCGCGGGCAGCCAGGCGGTGACGGCGTCGACCACGCGCAGCAGCAGGTCGGGACGCGCGGCCGCGCCGATGAGCCCGAGCATGCCGGCCACGGCGGCGTAGCCGGCGCGGGTGCCCCACGTCTTCACCGTCTGGAACATCACCGGGTCCATCGCCGAGAGCCCCGGATCGAAGAAGGTGAAGAACGCCGCAAGCAGCACCAGTACCGCCACGAAGTCGAGCAGCCGCTCGATGACGATGGTCGTGATGACCGCCGCCGTGTCGAGACCCTCACGCCGCGCGAGCAGCCACGGCCGCAGAACTTCGCCGGCGCGCGCCGGCAGGATGAACGACGCGGCAAAGCCGATGACGGTGGCGCGGAAGGCCGGGCCGAAGTGTGTCGGCCCGAGCGGCGCAAGCATGACCTGCCAGCGCAGCGCGCGCAGCGCGTAGGTGACGAACAGGCAGCCGATACCGGCCGCCACCAGTCCCGGATGCGCCGTGCGCACGGCGTGCCAGACCTCCGCGAGATTCGCGTTGCGGAGGAAGACGCCGACCAGGACGAGCATCAGCGCGACGAGGACGGTGTTGCGGAGCCACGGTCGCATGGGGTTGGGGCCGAGCGGCCGCGGCGGCCGCGAGCGCGATCGGGTGGGTCAATACTACATGACGCCGCCCGGGGCCTTGCACCGGTCACGTCGAATGACTACGATGCACATTCTTCTCACGCGATCCCACCGTGTCACTGGCCTCACCTCTCCTCTCCACGTCGTTGCCCGGTCTGTCGCTCGTCCGTCAGGGCAAGGTGCGCGATCTCTACGAGGTCGGCGACCGCCTGCTGATGGTCGCCACCGATCGCATCTCGGCCTTCGACTACGTGCTCGGTTCCGGCATTCCCGACAAGGGGCGCGTGCTGACGCAGCTGTCGAACTTCTGGTTCGACCGCACGCGCAACCTCGTGCCGAATCATCTGATCTCGGCTGACGTGGACGCGTTTCCGGCCGCGCTCGCGCCGCATCGCGAGCAACTGCGTGGCCGCTCGATGCTCGTGCGGAAGACCACGCCGCTGCCGGTCGAGTGTGTCGCCCGCGGCTACATCTCCGGCTCCGGCTGGAAGGACTACGTCGCCACCGGCGAGGTGTGCGGCGTGCGCCTCCCCGCCGGCCTGCGCGAGTCCGACCGCCTGCCCGAGCCGCTCTTCACGCCGGCCACCAAGGCCAACACCGGCCACGATGAGAACATCTCCGAGGTGGCCGCCGCAGCGGTCGTCGGGGCGGAGTTGCTCGCCCGCCTCAAGACGCTGACGCTTGCGCTCTACGCGGCGGGTGTCGCCCATGCCGAGACGTGCGGCATCATCCTCGCCGACACCAAGTTCGAGTTCGGCCTGACCGGCGAGGGCGAGCTGCTGCTCATCGACGAGGTGATGACGCCCGACTCGTCGCGCTACTGGCCGAGGGACCAGTACGCACCCGGCGGCGCGCAGCCGAGCTTCGACAAGCAGTACGTGCGCGACTATCTCGAATCGATCAAGTGGAACAAGCAGCCGCCGGTGCCGACGCTCCCCGAGGACGTCGTGCGGCGGACGCGCGAGAAGTATCTCGACGCCTACACGCGGCTGACCGGCCGCGCGCTGGAGACCCCGAATGCGTGAGGAGCTCGACCGCATCGTCAACGAAATGGTCGACAAGGGCGTGCACTTCGACGACGCTCAGCGCGAGTTCGAACGCCGCTTCATCGCGCGCGTCGTCGCCCACTGCGACGGCAACGTCGGCAAAGCCGCCGACGCCCTGGGCATGCACCGCAACACCCTGACGCGCAAGGTCGCCGCCCTCAAGATCCGCGTCCGCCGCAGTGCCGCCGCCTGAACGCGGCTCCTGTCCCCGCCCTTGACAGGCCCCGCGGCTTGTCGTTACCCTTGGCAGTCTAGTGACGCGAGTGCTAGCTCCCGCTGGGGGCGAGTGCCAAGCGCACGGATGGGTCCACCCGGCCGGCGAGTCGCCGTTCCGGTGGGCCGGCATCCTGACTTCGCGGCCCCGACGGGCCGCAGATTGAATGACCGGAGTCCCAGATATGGCAACGAAGCTGCGTCCGCTGCACGACCGTATCCTCGTCGAGCGCATCGAGGAAGGTGAACAGAAGGTCGGGGGCATCATCATCCCCGACAGCGCCAAGGAAAAGCCCCAGCAGGGCAAGGTCGTCGCCGTTGGCGCCGGCAAGCCCGACAAGGATGGCAAGAAGGTCGCGCTGGATGTCCAGGCCGGCGACACCATCCTCTTCGGGAAGTACTCGGGCCAGGAGATCAAGATCGACGGCAACGAGTACCTCATCATGCGTGAGGACGAAGTCCTCGCCGTGCTCGAGAAGTAACCCAGGTCGAACGGAGATACGCGCACATGGCGAAGCAGATTATTTACGGCGAGCAGTCGCGGCAGGCGATCCTCCGCGGCGTGAACCAGCTGGCCGATGCGGTCAAGGTGACCCTCGGCCCCAAGGGCCGCAACGTCGTTCTCGACAAGAAGTTCGGCTCCCCCACCATCACCAAGGACGGCGTGACGGTGGCGAAGGAAATCGACCTGAAGGATCCGCTCGAGAACATGGGCGCCCAGATGGTCCGCGAAGTCGCGAGCAAGACCTCGGACACGGCCGGTGACGGCACGACCACGGCCACCGTGCTGGCCCAGGCGATCTACCGCGAGGGCGCCCGCAACGTCGTCGCCGGCGCCAACCCGATGGAGCTCAAGCGCGGCATCGAGAAGGCGGTCGAGGCCATGACGGCCGAGATCAAGAAGATGGCGAAGCCCGTCAAGGGCAACATGATCGCGCAGGTCGGGATGATCTCGGCCAACAGCGACACGACCATCGGCACCATCATCGCGGAAGCGATGGAGAAGGTCGGCAAGGACGGCGTCATCACCGTCGAAGAGGCCAAGACGCTCGAGACGACGCTCGACGTGGTCGAGGGCATGCAGTTCGACCGCGGCTACCTCTCGCCCTACTTCGTGACGGATCCGGAGCGCATGGAAGTGGTGCTCGAGAACCCCGTCATCCTGATCCACGAGAAGAAGATCAGCTCGATGAAGGACCTCCTCCCCGTGCTGGAGCAGGTGGCGCGCCTCGGCCGTCCGCTGCTCATCATCGCGGAGGACATCGAAGGTGAGGCCCTCGCCACCCTCGTGGTCAACAAGCTGCGTGGCACGCTGCACGCCGCCGCCGTCAAGGCGCCCGGCTTCGGCGACCGCCGCAAGGCCATGCTCGAGGACATCGCGGTGCTGACGGGTGGCAAGGCCATCACGGAAGACCTCGGCGTGAAGCTCGAGAACATCAAGATCGAAGACCTCGGCAAGGCCAAGAAGGTCACGATCGACAAGGACAACACCACCATCGTCGAGGGCGGCGGCGACAGCAAGGCCATCGAAGGCCGCGTCAAGCAGATCCGCATGCAGGTCGAAGAGACCTCGTCGGACTACGACCGCGAGAAGCTCCAGGAACGCCTGGCGAAGCTCGTGGGCGGCGTCGCGGTCATCAAGGTGGGCGCGGCCACCGAGACCGAGATGAAGGAAAAGAAGGCGCGCGTCGAAGACGCGATGCACGCCACCAAGGCGGCCGTCGAAGAAGGCATCGTGCCCGGCGGCGGCGTGGCCCTCATCCGCGCCAGCAAGGCGCTCGAGGGGCTGAAGCTCGAAGGTGACCAGGCGGTCGGTGTCGCGATCATCAAGCGCGCCATCGAAGAACCCTGCCGCTGGATTGCCACCAACGCCGGTCACGAAGGTTCGATCGTCGTGGCCAAGGTGAAGGAAGGCAAGGGCGACGAGGGCTTCAACGCGGCCACCGACGTCTACGAAGACCTCGTCAAGGCCGGCGTCATCGACCCGGCGAAGGTCGTCCGCAATGCCCTGCAGAACGCCTCGTCGATCGCCAGCCTGCTGCTGACGACCGAAGCGCTCGTCTCGGAAATCCCCGAGGACAAGAAGGAAGCCCCGGCGATGCCCGGTGGCGG
This sequence comes from Vicinamibacterales bacterium, assembly GCA_044347565.1. Classification (GTDB taxonomy): domain Bacteria; phylum Acidobacteriota; class Vicinamibacteria; order Vicinamibacterales; family UBA2999; genus CADEFD01. The sequence continues at coordinate 11,992 of JBIKUN010000021.1, forward strand.
CGGCATGGGCGGGATGTACTGACACAGACGCGAGATCGAATGATCTCGTGATCGTGTGATCGGTTGATCGTCGGGCCCGGTGGTGCTTCCACCGGGCCCTTTCTTTTTGCGGGGCGTCAGCGCACGAAGCGCACGCGGAACAGCTTCGGCCAGAGCTTGCCGGTGATGAGGAAGGTGTCGTTCGCCGGGTCGTGCGCGATGCCGTTCAGCACGTCGGTACCGTAGCGCTCGGCGGACGGCAGCAGGTTCGAGGCGTCGATGGTCGCCGTCACCGCGCCCGTCTTCGGATCGATGCGTACGATGCGATCGGTCATCCACACGTTGGCGTAGACGTGCGGACCGACACACTCGAGTTCGTTCAGCTGGTCGACCGGTCGCCCCGCCTCGCGCACGACCACTTCGCGCATCACGCGGAAGGTCTCGGGGCCGCGGAACGTGAGCCGGGCGCTGCCATCGCTCATCACGAGCTCCTGGCCGTTGTGGCAGAGGCCCCAGCCTTCGCCGCTGTAGGGGAACGTCGGCCCCTTCTTGAACGTGTCACGGTCGTAGGTGTAGACGGTTTCGTGTTTCCAGGTGATCTGGAAGAGGCGCGTGCCGACGAGCGCCAGCCCCTCAGCGAACACCGGCGCCGGCACGTCAAGCCGCCGCAGCACGCGGCCGGTCGTCAGTTCCACTTCGCGCAGGCTCGATCGGCCTTCGAGGCCGGTGCTCTCGAAGAGCCGCCCGCTGGCCAGCACGAGCCCCTGCGTGAACGCGTTCGGATCGTGCGGATAGGTCGCGACCACCTGAACGCGGAGCCGCTCGGTACCGACGCGCTGCTCCACCGCCGTCACGGCGGGCGGAGCCACCGGCGCCGCGCGGCCCGTGGCCTCGCAGGCTGCCGCACCGAGAACGCCCCCGCCGACGAGGACGAAGGCCAGCCACCGCACCGATTGCGTCACGACATCTCTCCGCGTCACCGCAGGGTGAACGACAGCTCGAGCACGACGCGGACGGCGACCGGCTCACCCAGGCGCATGCCCGGCGCGAAGCGCCACTGCCGCGCCGCCTTGATGGCTTCCTGATCGAGGCCGAACACCGCGTCGAGCGACTTCAGCACTTCGACGCGGCCCACCGACCCGTCGGGCAACACCACCGCGCGCAGCTGCACCACGCCCTGCACCTTGGCGCGCATCGCCTCGGCCGTATAGACCGGCTTGATTTCCTTCAGCAGCCGCGGTGAGGTCACGCCGTTGCCGATGTCGTACGCTCCGCCGCCGACACCAGCCGTGTTCCCCGGCCCGAGCCCCGTGCCGTCGCCGGAGCCGGAGCCGCCGCCGGTGCCCGTGCCACCGCCGCCACCCGATCCGCTGCCGGCCGACGTGGACGCTGGCGACTCGGCCGCGATCGCCCCCGGGGCTTCGGTGGGCGCAGCCGCGGTCTGCACCGCGGGAATCAACGTCTCCTGGGGCGGCTCTTCCGGCTTCGGTTCTTCCTTGACGGGTTCCGGCTCGACCGCCACAGGCACGCTGACCTTGTCCTTGCCGGGCAGCTCGACTACCTTGGGCGGCTCGGGCGTGTTGTCGCCGCCGCCACCTCCACCGCCGCCGGGGCCTTCCTCGGCAATCCAGACGATGTCGTCGGGCAGACGCTCGGGGATGAACTCGGCCACCTGCGGTCGCGGCATGTAGCGCACGGCGAGGAAGACGAGGACGATCATGGCGACGTGCGACGCCACGGAGACGCCAAAGGCGCCCCCCATCCGCTGCTGCTCGAAGTCGAACGACACATCGTGCGGTCGATCGAGCAGGATGTGCGTCGGGCGGGCGGACCCCCGGTTAGCGGTGTCGGCCGTGCTCTGTGGTTCGGACATGCGCGGTCAGCGAAGGGGACGGGCGGCGCGTGCCCCAATTCTGACCGACGCTTCTCGCCGGAGACAAGGGCAATCGACGCGCGCCGCGATCCGCTCGGCGTCCTTTTCCCTTTGGACGCCGCCCGGCGCCTCGCGGGCGCATCGCCCGGCGCCCACCGGCGACCGGTGCTAGAATCGGGGTCATGACCACGCACGCACTTGCTCTCATCGGGCCACTCGGTCTGCCGGAGATGCTCATCATCCTGGCGATCGTCATCCTGATCTTCGGCGCCAACCGCCTGCCGGAACTCGGTCGTGGCATCGGCGCGGGCATCAAGAACTTCAAGTCCGGGATGAAGGACGAAAGCCCGAAGTAAGGCCCCCGCCGTCGCCGCCGCCCGGTGGCATCACAGCACGATGCGCGCGTCGCCCACGCGGCGTGTCACCCGCTCTCTATCCAGATACTCCAGCAACGGTATCGCATACTTGCGCGTGACGTTGTAGGTGTCCTTGAAGGTCTTCACGTCCACGGTCGCCCGCCCGTCCGGGGCGGCCGCCTTCCGCGCACGAATCTCCGCCTTCAACGCCTCGAGTGCGTCCGCGTGGAACACCAGGGTGTCCACACGCACGAGCGTCTTCGCCTTCAGCAGCAGCTGAACCAGTGTGTCGACCGCCGCGGCCGGTCGCCGCGCCTCGCCTGGCAGCGCGCCGACGTCGGGTGGCGCGAGACCGGCCTCGTGAAAGCGCTGATCGAGCCACTCGCGCGTCACCTGATCCTCCGCCGACAGCGACACGCGGTGCGAGATGAGCGCCAGCGTGTCGGTGGCCATGATGAGGCCGCTCGCGACGAGCGATGCGACGACGCCGTCCACCACCGACGAGGGCACCACGCGGAACCAGCGCCCGCGTGCGTCTTCGAGCCCGAGCCCGGGCGCGAGCGGATGCGCGCGGTGGAAGTCCGCGAGTCCCGACAGCATCGTCGCGATCGGCCGCGCGAGCGCGTCTGCCGCCACCACCCAGTCGCCGCCCCGGACCGCGGTCGCCGCCGTTACCAGGCGGTCCACCACCAGCAGCACCTCCGCTCGTGTCGCGCCGACGCGGCGCGACAGTTCCGGCACCGACACGCCGCCCGCGCCGGACGACGCGACCAGCACGCCGATGGCCGCCGCGCGGTCGGCGAGCCCGTCGGCCTGCACCGCGAGCGCCGCCATGCGGGCCGCGCCGCGCGGCGTGCGGACGCCCGGCCGCGGCGGCAGCGGATCGAGCACCACGCCCCCGCCCACCGTCACGAGCGGCGAGTAGCTGCGCACGATCAGGCGATCACCGCGCGTCAGCACCGCCGGCGCCTCGAAGCGCAGCCGCACGTCGGCCTCGCCGCCCGCGGCCACGAGACCAGCGGCGCCGGCCACCGACACCCGCGCCAGCAGTTCCGCCGTGCCCTGGTGCACACGCACCCGCGCGCCGTGCTTGAGCGTGGCCCCGGGCAACATCGACAGGTGCACGTCGGCGCGCCTCGTCACGCCGAACGCCCCAGGCGTCGCGAGCACACTGCCTCGCGGCACGTCCGCCACATCGACGCCGGCAAGGTTCACGGCCACGCGCTTCCCCGCCGAGACCCGCGGCCGCGCCCCGCCGTGCATGTGCAGTCCGCGCACCTTCACGCGCCGTTCGTCGGGCAGGAGCGCCAGCTCATCGTCCACCGCGATCGTGCCGTGCACGAGCGTGCCAGTGACCACGGTGCCGAACCCCTTCATGGTGAAGGCGCGATCCACCGGCAGCCGCGCCGCCCCGCGATCGTTCCGCGTCGGCACCTCGCGGGCGAGGGCCGCGATGGTGCGCCGCAGGACGTCGAGGCCGTCGCCCGTGCGGGCGGACACCGGCACGATCGGCGCGCCCTCGAGGAACGAGCCGGCGACGAGTTCGCGCACCTCGTCGCTCACGAGCTCCGTCATGCCAGGCTCGGCCGCGTCGGTCTTCGTGACGACGACGAGGCCGCGGCCCACGCCGAGCAGCCGGCAGATGTCGAAGTGCTCACGCGTCTGCGGCATCACCGATTCGTCGGCCGCGACCACGAGCAGCACGATGTCCATACCGCCGACACCCGCCAGCATCGCGCGGACGAAGCGCTCGTGACCGGGCACGTCCACGAACGACGCCATCACGTCGTCGGCCACCGGCGCATGCGCGAAGCCGAGCTCGATGGTGATGCCGCGCGCCTTCTCTTCCTTCAGACGATCCGGGTCGGTGCCGGTCAGCGCCCGCACGAGCGCGCTCTTGCCGTGGTCGATGTGCCCGGCCGTGCCCACGACGATCGTGCGCATCAGCGCCGGCCCTTCTTCGTGCTGCGCTCGCGGCGGCCATCGCGGCGCCGCGTCCCCGTCCGTGGCGGCGCCGGCCGCCCCTTCTTCGGTGTCGCGTGACTGCGGCGGAGCCCGCGCGCCCGCTCGTCGCGCCGCACCGTGTCGAGCACGTCGGCGATGCCGAGCTCGACCTGGCGGCGGTCCATGTCGACGCGCAGCACCTGCACGCGCACGGCGTCACCGAGCCGGAAGATCCGCTGTGTGCGTTCGCCGAAGAGCACGCGCGCCTGCTCGTCGTAGCGGTAGAAGTCATCGGCCAGCGTCGAGACGTGCACGAGTCCCTCGACGAAGTGGTCCGTCATCTGCACGAACAGACCGAACGCCGTCACACCGGTGATGTAGCCGGCGAAGATCTCGCCGACCTTGTCGGTCATGAAGCGGACCTTCTTCCACTGCAGCAGCTCGCGTTCGGCCTCCTGCGCACGGCGCTCCATGGCCGAGGCGTGCTGCGCCACCTCAGGCAGCGCCTCCTCGAGCTCGGCCCGCCGCTCCTCATCCGCCTCGCCGTGCCGCAGCTCGCGCAGCACGCGGTGCACGACGAGGTCCGGATAGCGGCGGATTGGCGACGTGAAGTGGGTATAGGTGTGCGCCGCGAGACCGAAATGACCGAGATTGTGCGCGTCGTAACGGGCCTTCTGCATCGTGCGCAGCATGAGGAACGCAATCGGCCGCTCTTCGGGCGTGCCCTTGATGCGGTCGACAAGGCGCTGGAAGTCGCGCGGATGCACGCCGTCCGGCGCGGCGTCGAGGCTCACGCCGAGCGAGGAGACGAAGTCCTCGAACTCGAGCACCCGGAGCGGCTCGGGCGCTTCGTGTACGCGGTAGAGCGACGGCATCCCCTGCGCCTCGAGGTGCGCGGCCACGGTCTCGTTGGCGAGGAGCATGAACTCCTCGATGATGCGGTGCGCGACGTTGCGCTCGGCGGCGACGATGTCGGCGATGGCGCCATCGGCGTCGACCCGCACCTCGGCCTCCGGCAGATCGAAGTCGATGGAGCCGCGGCGACGGCGGCGGCCGTTCAGCACCGCGAAGAGCTCGTGCATCAGCTCGAAGGTGGGCACGAGCGGCGCGTGGATCTCGCGCAGCGCGGCGTCGCGCTCGGCGACGATGCCGTTCACCGCGGTGTAGGTCATGCGCGCCCGGCTGTGGATGACACCGTCGTGCAGCTCGTAGCGCACCACGTCGCCCTGACGATTGACCTCCATGAGGCAGCTCTGGACCAGCCGGTCGACGTGCGGGTTCAGGCTGCAGACGCCGGTCGCGAGTTCGTGCGGGAACATGTGCACGGCGCGTTCCGGGAAATACACCGACGTGCCACGTTCGAAGCCATCGAGGTCGAGCGCGCTGCCCTCGCGCACGTAGTGCGCCACGTCGGCGATGTGGACGCCGAGCCAGTAGTGCCCGTTCGGCCGCCGCGTGACCGAAATGGCGTCGTCGAAATCGCGGGCGTGCTCGCCGTCGATCGTGACCACGATGTCGCCGCGGAAGTCGGTGCGGCCGGCGATCTCGTGCGGATGCACGGCCGCGTCGCGGGCCCGCGCCTCGACCACGGCGTCCGGCGCATGGTCGTCGGGGATGCCGTGCTTGCGCAGCACGACCTCGGTGTCGACGCCCGGGTCATCGAGCGGCCCGAGCACTTCCACGATGCGGCCGGCGGCTTCGGCCGTCGGACCGGGCCAGCGCGTGATCTCGACGGTGACCATGTCGCCGTCGGCGGCCTCGAGCAGCGTATCGGCCGGCACGCGAATGTCGGTGTCGAGCCGGGCGTCGAAGGGCCGCACGAGCGCCACGCCGCGGCGATCGCGCCGAAGCTGGCCGACGATACGGGCACTCCGGCGTTCCCGCACCTCGAGAATGCGCCCTTCGAGCCGCTCGGCGTCGCGCCCGGACTCGACGCGAGCGACCACGCGATCCCCGTGCATGGCGCCGCCGCGGCGCGACGCCGGAATGAACACGTCGGGCCCGCCGCCATCCGGCAGCACGAAGGCGATGCCGCTTGCGTGCCCCTGCAGCCGGCCCGTCACGTCGTGCACACGGTCGGGCAGCGTGTAGCGATTGCCGCGCACCATGACGAGCGCGCCGTCGGCCACGAGCGCCCTCAGCTCGCGACGGAATGTCGCTTGCACCTCGCGGGGGATCGCGAGTTGGCGGGCCAGATCGCGCGCGGTCGCCGGCGGACCGGCCGCGGCGCGGAGCTGTTCCAGGAGGTGATGACGATCGAACGCAGGCACGGGCACGGTCGCGGCGCGGGAGGCCGCGGCTCAAGCGTATCAGGCCGGGCCGGTGAGCAGCACCTGCAGATCACCCACGTTGGTCCCCGTGGGCCCGAGACGCACGAGATCGCCGGTAGCGTCGAGGAACGGATAGCAGTCGTTGTCGTCGAGCGCACGCGCGGCATCGAGCCCGGCCGTGGCGGCGCGCCCGGCCGAGCCCGCATCCACGATGCCACCGGCGGCATCGGTCGGGCCGTCGATGCCGTCGGTGCCGATCGACGCCACGACGGCGGCGCCCCCCGACTCGGCCAGCGCCTGCACGAGGGCGGCGGCGAACTCCTGGTTGCGGCCGCCTCGTCCGCGTCCGCGCACCCGCACGGTCGTCTCGCCACTCGAAATAATCGCGACCGGACCGCCGTTGCCGGCGCTGGCGGCATGCGCCGACTCCCACCACGCCGCCGCGGCCGCCCGGGCCTCGCCGGTGACCGGCGCCTCGACCACGACCGGCCGGTAGCCACGCGCCTCGGCGGCGGCGGCCGCACCGGCCATCGCCTGCCGGCGCCCGCCGATGACCTCGGCCGTCGCGCGCGCCAGGCGTGGATCGGCGGCCTTCGGCGTGTCGGGCAGCGCACCGCGGCGTCCGGCCTCGAGGATCGCCCGCACCTCGGCCGGCAGCCCAGCCCAGCCCCCATACCGCTCGACGGCGGCCACCGCGTCGGCCCAGGTCGAGCTGTCGGGCACGCACGGCCCGGATCCGATCACGCTGAGGTCGTCTCCAATCACGTCGGAGATGGCGTAGGTCACGACCGAGCCGGGACACGCCGCGGCAAGCCGTCCGCCCTTCACACGCGACAGGTGTTTGCGCACGGCGTTGAGCGCCGTGATGTCCGCCCCTCCGGTCATCACGTGCGCCACGGCCTGCTGCTTCACGGCCAGTGTCAGCCCGTCGATCGGCGCCGCCATGAGCGCGCTGGCGCCGCCCGACAGGAGGCAGACGAGGCAACCGTCCGCGGGGACCTCCGCGGCGACCGTCAGCGCCAGCCGCGCCCCGTGCTCGCTGCCTGCGGTGGCAAACGGATGCCCGCCTTCGACGAACGGCACGGGCAGTCGCCAGTCGTCCGGACGTTGCGGCGCGATGACGAGGCCCCGTGCGATGGGCCAGGGCGGCGCGGCGGCAAAGGCCGCATACATCCCGGCCGCGGCCTTCCCCACCGCGATGACGTGCAGACGAGCATCGCGACTCGCGCCCGCGACACGCACGGCATCGGCCACGCGGGGCATGAGCACGCGCGGCGACACGGCCGCCACGCCGGCGACGGCGATGGCAAGCGCATCGGCGCGACGGGAGCCGCCGAATGCGGCTAGTTGATGCGGAGCGGGTCGGTCCAAGCCGACAGCCTGGTCACGACGTCGAACTCTCTGAGCAGGCGGGCGACAACTTCATCCGCGTCGGCCGTGTGCGAGAGCGCGTCGATCTCGGAGATGATCCGGCAGAGCGCCACTTCGACCGACCGGATGGCGTGCTCCGAGAAGTATTCGCGCTGGGCATCCAGGCATTCCTGATGCTTGACGAACTCTTCGCGGTAGAAATCGATGAGGGAGAGTACAGGGGCTTGGAGGGGGCGGGCGCTCAGGAAATGCGGCATGGGGCCTCGGGTCCTGTGCATTCAGTCCGTCTTCGAGTCTAAGGCGGGCCCCGGCACCTGTCAACGGGCCAGCGGTCCCTGGGGGTCCCACTTCCATGTCGCGAGCAGTCCCGCCGCCGCCCCGACGAGCGCGCCGCCGAGGAGCAGGCCGGCGATGTCGGTCCACAGAAGCGGCCGGAGCGCATCGTTGCCAAGGGCCGCGGCCAGCGGGCCGAGCGCGCGGTTGAGCGCGCGCCCGAGCAGTGACAAGCCGCCGATCGCCGTCAGCGCCCCGAGTGCCCCCTGGATGGCGCCCTCGACGACGAACGGACCACGGATGAAGGCCACCGGCGCGCCGACGAGCGCCATGATGCCGATCTCATCGCGACGGGCTTCGAACGAGAGCCGCACCACCGAGACGACCGTGGTGGCCGCGCCGAGCACGAGCGCCAGGGCCGCGAGCCACCCGGCCGTGCGCAGGGCGGTGATCACGGCGATGAGCCGCGACAGCCACTGGCGATCGAAGCGCACGTCGGCCACGCCGGGCAGCGCCGCGAGGCTCGAGGCCAGGGCATCGGCGCCGCCCGCCATACCCGCTTCCGAGAGCCGGATTTCGAACGACGCGGGGAAGGGATTGGCGTCGAGTGATGCCGTGACGTCGCCGAGCTCCGGGAACTCGGCGCCGAAACGCGCGAGCGCCTGCTCCTTCGACACGAGCGTCACGCCGCTCGTGATGCCGCTCCGCTCGATGACCTGGCGGATGGCGGCCTGTTCCGCCTCCGTCACCACGTCGTCGAGGTAGACCGACACTTCCGCCGCTTCCGACCAGCCGCCGGCCACCCGTTCCACCGTGCCCGATACGACGCGGAACGCGCCGAGCATGGCAAAGGCCACGGCAATCGTGGCAATCGACAGCAGGAGCGTCCAGCGGGCGCGCGCCAGGCTGGCGACAGCCTCCTGCCAGGCATAGACGAGCGCCCTCATGCCTCGGTCCTCGCGCCGCGGGCCGATTCGAGATGCAGCACCCGCCGGCCGACGTGCGCGATGAGCGCGCGGTCGTGCGTGGCCACGAGCACGGTGGTACCGGCGGCGTTGATGTCGCGGAAGACGTCCATGATCTCGAGCGACAGGTCCGGATCGAGGTTGCCGGTCGGTTCATCGGCCAGCACGACCTGCGGCTCGTTCACGAGCGCGCGGGCAATCGCGATGCGCTGCTGTTCGCCGCCGGAGAGCTCCGGTGGATACGCCAGGGCGCGGTGCTGCAGGCCGACGCCCTTGAGCACCTGGTAGGTGCGGCGCCGCTGCTGCTCGACCGGCACGCCGAGCACGCGCATCACGAAGGCGACATTGTCGAAGACCGTCTTCGTGGGGATGAGCTTGAAGTCCTGGAAGACAACGCCGAGCGAACGGCGGTAGGCCTGGACCTCGCGGGTCGAGAGCGTGGCCAGCTCGCGGCCGCCCACGCTGAGCGTGCCCTCGGTGGGTACTTCCTGCCGCAGCAGCAGGCGCAGCAACGTCGACTTGCCGGCGCCGCTCGGGCCGGTGAGGAACACGAACTCGCCCTTCTCCACCGTGAACGACAGGCGGTCGAGCGCGGTCACATCCGTGCCGTAGATCTTGGTGACGTTGTGGAGTTCGATCACGGGAAGTCGCGCGGGCGGCGCGGCCGTCGCGCCGCCGACGCGGACATAGTAGCAGGGCGCGCGCCGCCCGCCGATCGAATCTACGCGTCGAGCGTGGCGCGCAGGAGCTGCGAGAGGCGCTTCGGATCGGCCTTGCCGCCCGACGCGCGCATCGCTTCGCCCACGAGGAAGCCGAACGTGGCCTTCTTGCCGGCCCGGTACTGCGCCACGGCGTCTGGCTGCGCGCTGACGACCTGCTGCACGAGTGTGTGCAGCGCGCCGTCGTCGGACACCTGCGCCAGCCCCTGGGCCTCGACGATCGCGGCCGCGTCCTGTCCGGTGCCGTACATCTGCTCGAAGACGCCCTTGGCGACCGTCGTGCTGATGGTGCCGCCGTCGATGAGCCGGATGAGCGCGCCGAGTGCCTCGGCCGTCACGCCGACCTCGGCGATCGTGGACTCGCGCGCCTTGAGCACGCGCAGCACCTCGCCCATCACCCAGTTGCTCGATGCCTTCGGGTTGCCGCAGGCCGCCGCCACCTTCTCGAAGTAGTCGGCAAGGCCACGCGACTCGGTCAGCACGCCGGCGTCGTACTCCGGCAGGCGGTAGTCGCGCACGAACCGCGCGCCGCGGTCGTCGGGCAGTTCCGGCATGGCCGCGGCCACGCGCGCGCGCCGCGCCTCCGCCACCACCACCGGTGGCAGGTCGGGCTCCGGAAAGTAGCGGTAGTCGTGCGCTTCTTCCTTGCTGCGCATCGAGAACGTGCGCCCGAGCGCCGAGTCGAAGAGCCGGGTCTCCTGCATGATCCGCTCGCCGTGGGCGACGCAGTCGGTCTGCCGCGCGATCTCGTACTCGAGCGCCTTCTGCAGGTAGCGGAACGAATTGAGGTTCTTGACCTCGACCTTCGTGCCGAGCGTCGTCGCGCCGCGCGGCCGCACCGAGACGTTGGCGTCGCAGCGCAGGCTGCCCTCTTCCATGTTGCCGTCGTTGGCGCCGATCCAGACGAGCAGGCGCCGCACGCTCTCGAAGTAGTGCGCCGCCTCGTTCGGCGTGCGCAGTTCCGGCTCGCTCACGATCTCGATGAGCGGCACGCCGGCGCGGTTGTAGTCGAGGTAGGTGCGGCGGTCGGAATCGGCGAAGCCTTCGTGCACGGACTTCCCGGCATCCTCTTCCATGTGGATGCGCGTCAGGCGAATCGCGCGCGTCCCGCCCTCCACCTGAATGATCACGTGCCCGCCGGTGGCAATCGGCTGCTCGTACTGCGAGATCTGGTAGCCCTTCGGCAGGTCGGGGTAGAAGTAGTTCTTGCGCGCGAAGACCGACGTCTCGTGCACCGTGCAACCGAAGGCGAGCGCGGCAGCGATGGCGAGGTCCACCGCCTGCCCGTTCAGCACCGGCAGCGCCCCCGGCATGCCCAGGCACACCGGGCAGACGTCATGATTGGCGGTCTCGCCGAAACGGGCCGGACAACCGCAGAAGATCTTCGTCGCGGTCTGGAGCTGCGCGTGAATCTCGAGCCCGATGACGGGCTCGAGCTCCACGCGTGACGCGGTCGGGCTCACACCCGCGGGCCGGCGGCAACCACCGCGGCATCGACGTCAGCCGCGAACGTCTTGAAGTTGTCGACGAACATCTGGGCGAGCTTGCGCGCCTGGGCGTCGTAGGCGGCACCGTCGGGCCAGGTGCCGCGCGGATTGAGCACGGCGGCCGGCACGTCCGGGCAGCTCGTCGGCACGTCGACGTTGAACACCGGATGCCGCTCGAAGGCCACCGCATCGAGCGCGCCAGAGAGCGCGGCGCGGAGCATGGCGCGCGTGTGGGCGATCTTCATGCGCGAGCCGACGCCGTAGGGGCCGCCGGTCCAGCCGGTGTTCACGAGCCACACCTTGACGTTGTGCGTCGCGATCTTCTCGCCGAGCAACTTCGAGTAGACGTTCGGGTTCATCGGCAGGAACGGCGCGCCGAAGCACGTGGAGAACGTGGCGCTCGGCTCGGTGACGCCCTTTTCGGTTCCGGCCACCTTGGCCGTGTACCCCGACAGGAAGTGATACATGGCGGCGTCGGGCGACAGGCGCGCAATCGGCGGCAGCACGCCGAAGGCATCGGCCGTCAGCATGACGACGGTAGACGGGTGCCCGCCCTGGCCGCCGGGCACGGCGTTGTCGATGAACTCGATCGGGTACGCGGCGCGGGTGTTCTCGGTGTACTTCGACGAATCGAGGTCGAGCACACGCGTCGCCGGGTCGAACTCGACGTTCTCGAGCACCGTGCCGAAACGGCGCGTCGTGCTGTAGATCTGCGGCTCCGCCTCGGCCGACAGGCGGATCGTCTTGGCGTAGCAGCCGCCCTCGAAGTTGAAGACGCCGCGGTCGCTCCAGCCGTGTTCGTCGTCACCGATGAGGCCACGTTCCGGGTCGCTCGAGAGGGTCGTCTTGCCGGTGCCCGAGAGCCCGAAGAAGAGCGCCGTGTCGCCCGACGTGCCGATGTTCGCCGAGCAGTGCATCGGCAGCACGCCCTTGAGCGGCAGCACGTAGTTGAGCACGGTGAAGATCGACTTCTTGTTCTCGCCGGCGTAGCTCGTGCCACCGATGACGACTTCCCTGGCGGCGATGTTGACCGCGATCACGCAGTCCGACCGGGTGCCGTGCTTGGCCGGGTCGGCCTTGAAGGTCGGCGCGCAGATGACCGTCCACTCGGGCGAGTGGGCGGCGAGTTCACCGGCCGTGGGCACGATGAAAAGGTTGCGGACGAACAGGCTGTGCCAGGCGTACTCGCTGACCATCCGCACCGGGAGGCGGTAGGCGGGGTCGGCGCCGGCGTGCAGGTTCTGGACGAACAGGTCCTTGTTGCCGAGGTGCGCCACCACGTCGGCGCGGAGGGCCGCGAAGTGCTCGGGGGCGAGGGGACGGTTCACCTTGCCCCAGTGGATATGAGCCTCGCTCGACGGCTCCTTCACGAAGAACTTGTCGTTCGGCGAGCGGCCGGTGTGCTGGCCGGTGCGGCAGACGAGCGGTCCCTCGGCGGCGAGCATGCCCTCACCGCGCTGCAGCGCGTGCTCGTAGAGCACCGCGGCCGTCAGATTCCAGTACACGGATCCGGTCGTCGAGATGCCGTGCGCGTCCAGTCTGGACGTTCCTTGCGTCGAAGCCATTCGGTCTCCTGCGGCCGCCAGAGGAATCTGCGGCCGAATCGCGTGATCGTACCGAGCATGTTTACAAGAAGTCAATACGATGCTGGCTCTTGATAGACTCCGTAAACGGCGTGCCCTGGCCGGACGTATCCATCATGACAGGCCTCCTGGGCCCCCACCGTGCCGCTCCGCCGACCGACGACGCGTCGGTCGTGGCGGCCGACGTCAAGGGGCTCATCGAGGCCGGCCGCCGCGACGAGGCGGCCGAGCGGTTCGGAGCACTCGTGGGAATGTGGCAGCGCCGGGCCGTCCGGCTGGCCTGCTACTACCTCGGGAATGCCGCTGACGCCGACGAGGCCGTGCAGGACGCGTTCGTGAAGGTGTACACGCACATGACATCATTCCGGGTCGATCAGCCGTTCGACGCGTGGTTCACGAGAATTCTCGTGAATACCTGCCTCGACCGCCTGAAGAGCCGCCGGCGCACACCGGGCGCCGCGCCAGGCGATGTCCTGGCGGCCGACGCGCTCGACACCATGCCCAGCCACGAGCCGTCGGCGGAACGCCGGCTGCTGGCCGAAGCGAGCTGGCGGGCGGTGACCGACGCCGTGCGCGACCTGCCCGAGCGCCAGCGGGAAGTCTTCCTGCTCTGTCACCTCGAAGAGGCGTCGCCGCGCGATGCCGCCGAAACCCTCGGGATGAACGCCGCGACCCTGCGCGTGCATCTCTTCCGCGCGCTCCGCCGCCTGCGCGGGGTGCTGGGAGCGCCCTGATGCGATTGTTCCGACGCCACCTGGATACCGCGGCCCTCGGCATGAGCCTGGTCGAGCCGCCCGATCGCGCCACCGCGGCGCACCTGGAGTCGTGCGCCCGCTGCCGGTGCCAGCGCGACCGTCTGGCCGTGCGGCTCGCGGCCACCCGCGTGGCCGCGCGGGCCGCCGCCGACGCCGCCTTCACGCCGGCGGATCTGGCGCGTCAGCGCCAGTCGATCCTCGACCGCATCGGCAGACTCGGCGCGGCGGCGCGCGTCCTGCCGTTCCCGGCCGCCCCGCCCGCCGCCTCCCGTCAGGCGCCGCCGGCCGCCGACCGCCGCTGGGTGCTCGCGGCGGCCGCCGCCGGCATCATCCTCGGCATCGGCGTGGGCCGCCTGCCGGGCGGCAGCCCGGTCACGCCGTCGCTGGCCCCCTCCGGGACCGCCCGGTTGGCTGCCGCCGAGCCGGCCATCGATCCCCGGCGGGACGATCGGCTGCTGAGCGACGTCGAAGAGATGTTGACCCGTGAAATCCGACCGGAGTTCGAAGCCCTCGACGGTCTCACCCCGATCACGTACGAGGCGCGATAACTCAGGTGCCATCACTCATCTTCAAGAAGGGCCTCGACCTCAAGCGCGAGGTCGCCGGCCAGCTCTCGGCCAGCTACCACAGCGACCTGGTTGCCCAGATCAAGGCCCGCGACTACCGCTACGAGGCCGGCCGCCTCACCATCCATCTCGCCCGCGAGTTCGGCTTCTGCTACGGCGTGGATCGCGCGGTCGACTACGCGTATCAGGCGCGGCTGAAGTTCCCGGCGCGACGCGTGTTCCTCACCGGCGAAATCATCCACAACCCGCATGTGAACGATCAGCTGCGGGCGCAGGGCATTCGCTTCCTGTCGGACGCCGGCGAGTCGTGGGACGCGCTGACCGCCGACGACGTCGTCATCCTCCCCGCCTTCGGCGTCACCGTCGAAGATCTGGTGCGGCTCGACACGCTCGGCTGCACGCTGGTCGATACGACCTGCGGGTCCGTGCTGAACGTCTGGAAGAACGTCAAGCGCTACGCCGCCGACGGCTACACGTCGATCATCCACGGCAAACACTGGCACGAGGAAACGCGGGCCACGGCCTCGCATGCCATGCAGCTGCCGGACGGACACTATCTGGTGCTGCTGGACACCCGCGAGGCGAGCCTCGTGTGCGACTTCATCACCGCGGCGCATCCGCCGGGGAGCGCTGCCCGCGCCGCGCTGCTCGAACGCTTCCGCGAGGCGTGCTCGCCTGGCTTCGATCCAGACCTGCACCTGAGCCGCATCGGCTGCGCCAACCAGACCACGATGCTCAGCACGGAGTCGTTCGCCATCGGCGACCAGTTCCGCGCCGCCATCCGCCAGCGCTATGGGGCCGAGGCCGAAGCCGCCCACTTCCGCGCCTTCGACACCATCTGCAGCGCCACGCAGGACCGCCAGGACGCCGTCCTGGCGATGCTGGCGGAACTGTCGCTCGACGCCATGATCGTCATTGGCGGCTACAACAGCAGCAACACCTGCAATCTGGCGCGAATCTGCGCCGAGAAGGTGCCCACCTACCACATCGCCGATCCGAGCGGCCTCGTATCGTCCGACGAGATCCGGCACCGTGACGCGCGCACCAAGGCCGAAGTGGTCTCGAACCACTGGCTGCCGGCCGGGCCGCTCACGATCGGCCTGACCTCCGGAGCCTCGACGCCCGACAACCTCGTCGAAGCCGTCGTGAAGGCCCTCACGGCCTTCACGGCCGAGCCGACCGTCGCCACCGCGCCATAGTAAACAGGGCGCGGCGCCCGGTCGTAATCCAGACAGACCCATGCCACGGCACCTTTCGTTTCCCGTCTGCGCCGTCGTCGCGGCCGTGCTCCTCGTTGGCGCCCCGGCCCCTTCCGCCGCCCAGAGTTTCAAGTGGTGGCAGCACGAGAAGTTCCAGCGCGAGCTGGTGCTCTCGCCCGAGCAGGTGACCCGCCTCGAAGAGATCTTCCAGGCCGCCGGTCCGGCGATGCGAACCTACAAGGCGGCCGTGGACAAGCTCCAGGCGGAGCTCTCCGCCATGGTGCAGGACGCGCGTGCCGACGAGGCCACGGCCACTGAACTCATTATCCGGGTCGAAGCTGCGCGCGGCGACCTTGGCCGCACGCGCGCGCTCATGCTCTACCGGATGCGCCGCGTTCTGACCTCCGACCAGTCCACGAAGCTCAAGGTGCTCTTCGACGAGCACGCACGTTCCACGCGGGGCCACACGCGGCCCAGACCCGGCGCCTAGCCCTGCACGAAGGTTGTTCAACGATGACGAGATGTGGTTTTTTCCTGGCGTTGGCGGCGTCGCTCGCCGGTGCCGCGGCCGTGCCAGCCGGCGCGCAGGAGGCGCGGCATGACGCCCTCGTGCGGGCCGCGGTGGCCCGCTTCGAGACCGAGCGCCTCGCGGCCCCGGCACTGGACGCGCCGGCCCGCGCACAGGCGGCCGGCGGGCGGCGCGACCTGCGCCTGATGGACGCCGTCGAACTGGCGCTGCGGCAGAACCTCGACATCGCGGTCGAGCGCCTGACCCCGCAGGCCGCGGACTTCCAGCTGGCGGGCCTGCGCAACAACTTCCGGCCGGTCGCCAGCTCCACCATGGGGCAGCGTGCGCAGGTCATCCCGCCCACTAACCAGTTGAACGGCGGCCAGCGCGTCACCAACGACACGACGACCTACAACTTCGGGGTGTCGCAGGATGTGCCCTGGGGCGGCGGCAGCGTCTCGCTCACGTTCAACAACAGCCGGCTGGCGACATCGAACGTGTTCGCCAACTTCAATCCGACCTTCACCTCGACGCTGACGGCCACCTACGTGCAGCCGCTGCTGCGCGACTTCGGCATCGACACCATCCGCCAGCAGATCGCCATCGCCCAGATCAATCGCGACATCGGCGACGAGACCCTGCGCGCGACGATCGCCCAGACCATCGCCAACGTCCGCAACGCCTACTGGGAACTGGCCTTCGCACGGGCCTCGCTCGACGTCGCCGTGCGCTCGCTCGAACTGGCGCAGAGCCTCGTCGAAGACAACAAGGCTCGAGTCGAAGTGGGCACGCTCGCCCCGCTCGATATCGTGCAGGCCGAGGCGGAGGCCGCCAACCGCCGCCAGAGCGTCGCCCAGGCGGAAGCCACGCTGGCGACGGCTGAACTGACCTTGAAGCGCCTCATCGTCACCGGCACCGATGACCCCATGTGGCAGCAGGAACTCCACGCGACCGACTCGCCGCAGCTCGATGCACCGGCCATCGACATCGGGACCGCCGTGCGGACCGCGCTCGAGAAGCGCACGGATCTGGTGACGGCGCGCAAGAACCTCGACAGCAACGACATCAGCCTGCGCTTCTGGCGCAACCAGACCCGGCCCGCCGTCGACCTGCAGTTCAATTACGGCGCGCAGGGCATCGGCGGCACCCAGTTCCAGCGCTCAGGCACCGGTCTCGGCAGTGTCATCACCGGCACGATTCCCGGCGGCTACTCCGATGCGCTGCGGCTGCTGCAGGCGCGCGACTTCCCCACCTGGAACGCGGCGCTCACGGTCAGCTACCCGCTCGGCGGCAACAACGCCGATGGCCAGTTCGCGCGGACGCGGGTGCTGCGCACGCAGCAGTCGACGCGACTGCGCGCCCTCGAACTGCAGGTGGCGACCGAAGTCACGAACGCCGCCCTGCAGGTGCAGGCCAACCTTCGCCGCGTCGAGGCCGCCCGCGCCGCGCGTGACTTCGCGGAGCGCCGCCTCGAGGCCGAGCAGAGCAAGTTCGAAGTCGGCCTGTCGACCAACTTCTTCGTCGTCCAGGCGCAGCGCGATCTCGAAAACGCACAGAACGTCGAACTGCGGGCCCTGACCGACTACAAGCGCGCGCTCGTGACGTTCGAGCGCTCGCAGGAGGCGCCGGCCGGCGGCGGCGCGAACTTTGGTGGCGTCAACAGCGCCGCCGCGGGTGGCGGCAATCCCGCCGGAATCGGCGGCGCGGGCGGCGGTAACCAGTGACACGGCGTCTTCGCGGATGGCGTGTCACGGAAGGTGTGTCAGGCGGAAGAACTATGCGCAGCACGGTGTGGATGGGTCTGGGCATCGCGGTGATGGCCGGGAGTCTGCTGGCCACGAGCGCGTGCTCGAGCCAGTCGTCGAGTGCGCCGCAGGGCGCGCAGACGGGGGCCGCGAACCGGGGTGCCGGTGGCCCGCAGGGTGGCGGTGCTCCGCAGGGCGGCGGACGCCCGGGCGGTCAGGGCGGACAGCAGCCCGGTGGGGGCGGCGGACGTCCCGGCGGCGGCTTCGGCGGCGGCTTCCGTCCGCCGATGACCGTCGAAGTGACCAAGGCGTCGAAGGGCGACATCACTGCCGAACTGAACGTCGTCGGCAATCTCATCGGCGCGCAGACCGTCGACGTCGTGCCGCGAACGGCCGGGCGCCTCGTCTCGATGAACGTCAAGCTGGGCGACCGGGTCTCGCGCGGGCAGACGCTCGCCCGCATCGAAGACCAGGAAATCAACGAACAGGTGAAGCAGGCCGAAGCGTCGTTCGAGGTGGCCCAGGCCACCATTCGACAGCGCGAGGCCGACCTGAAGTTCGCCGTCGTCAACTTCGAGCGGTCGCAGAACCTGTTCCAGCGGCAGCTGCTGCCGCGCCAGTCGCTCGACGACGCCGAAGCCCGGCAGGCCGCCTCGTCGGCCCAGCTCGACCTGGCGCGCGCGCAACTGTCGCAGACACAGGCGCGGCTCGACGAACTGCGCATCGCCAAGGGCAACACGAACGTCGTCTCGCCGGTCAACGGCTTCGTCAGTAAGCGGAACATGGACGTCGGCGCCTGGGCCTCGCAGCAGTCGCCGGTGGCCTCGGTCGTCGACATCAGCTCCGTCCGCCTCGTCGCCAACGTCGTCGAAAAGGACCTGCGGCTCGTGAACCCCGGCGATCCGGCCCGTGTGACCGTCGACGCCTTCCCTGGCGAGACCTTCTCGGGCCGCATCGCCCGGGTCGCGCCGGTACTGGACCCGGCCACCCGCACCGCCGAGATCGAAATCGAAGTGCCGAACGCCGACGTCCGTCTCAAGCCGGGCATGTATGCCCGCATGAGCGTCACGATCGAGAGCCGCCGCGACACCACCCTCGTGCCCAAGGTGGCGGTTGTCGACTACGACGGCACGCGCGGCGTGTTCACGATGGACGCCGACAACAAGGCGAAGTTCCAGCCGATCGAGATCGGCATCGAGAATGGCGAACGCGTCGAAGTCCGCGCCGGCATCACCGGCACCGACACGGTCGTGACGAGCGGCGCCTCGGCGCTGCGGAACAACGACACCCTCATCGTGGCCGGTCAGCCGCAGGGCGGCGGCCGTCCCGGCGGCAGGCGGCCCGGTGGCCAGGGCCAGCCCGGGGCAGGCGCTCCGCCCGCGGGCGGCGGCCCCACCGCGCCGGCAGCCGGCGGCGCGCCGATGCCGCGGGCCGATGCCGCCCCCGCGGTCGAGGGCGGCCGTCCACGCGGCCGTCCCGGCGCCCGCCCCGCGCAGTAGTTCCGACGTTTTGTACGACCTGGAGGACCGATGAGTATTCCGAGACTCGCCATCGAACGGCCCGTGACGATGTTCATGCTCAGCTTCGTCGTGGTGCTGCTGGGCGCCATCTCGCTGACCCGCCTGCCCGTGGACCTGATGCCCGACGTGAGCTTCCCGTCGATCACGGTCCGCGTGACCTACCAGGGCGTCGGCCCGCTCGAAATGGAGGAGCTCATCACGCGCCCCATCGAGCAGGCCGTGAGCGCCGTGGCCGGCCTCGACCAGGTCAACTCCACGTCGTCCGAGGGCAACAGCACCGTGCGCCTCAACTTCACGTGGGGCACGGATCTCAACGAGGCCGCCGATGAAGTGCGCTCGCGCATCGACCGCGTGCGCGGCCGCCTGCCCGAAGACGCCGACCCGCCCACCATCTTCAAGTTCGACTCGACGTCGTTCCCGATCATGGGCGTCGGCGTCGAAGGCAACTTCGATCCGGTCACGCTGCGCGAGATGGCGCAGAACGATCTATCGCCGCGCCTCGAACGTGTGGCCGGCGTCGCCGCCGTCAGCGTCGACGGCGGTCTGCGCCGGCAGATCCGCGTCGACCTCTCGCGCGAGAAGATCACCGCACTCAATCTGCCGGTCGACCGGGTGGTCAACATCCTGCGCACCGAGAACCAGAACATCCCGCTCGGCGAGGTCTTCGAAGCCGACCGCATGTTCCTGCTCCGCAGTCCCGGACAGTTCACGAACATCGACGAAATCCGCAACCTGGTCGTGATGACCAAGGACGGCGTGCCGGTCTACCTGCGCGACATCGCCGAGGTCCGCGACACCACCGAAGACCGCCGCAGCTTCACGCGCATCAACGGCAATCCCGGCATCCGCATGCGCGTGACCAAGCAGTCGGGCACCAACACCGTGCAGATCGCCGAAGGAGTGCGCGCCGAAATCGAGCGCATCAACCGCGAGATTCCCGGCGTCACGCTGCAGGTGCTCGACGACCAGGCGGTCTACATCCAGCGCTCGATCGGCAGCGTGCAGGAACACGCGCTCGTCGGCAGCCTCCTCGTCATCCTCGTCATCTTCGCGTTCCTGCGCGACATCCGCTCGACGATCATCATCTGCACGTCGATTCCGATTTCGGTCGTCGGCACGTTCGCCCTGCTCTACTTCGGCGGCTATACCCTCAACACGCTGACGTTTGGCGGCCTGGCGCTCGGCATCGGCATGATCGTGGATGCCGCCATCGTCGTGCTCGAGAACACCTACCGGCACCTCGAGATGGGCAAGGACGGCATGACGGCGGCCATCGAAGGCGCCGAGGAGGTGTGGAGCGCCATCCTCGCCTCCACGCTGACGCACATCGCCGTCTTCGTGCCGATGCTCTTCCTGACGGGCGTCTCGAGCATCATGTTCGGCCAGCTCGCGGCGGTCGTCTCCTTCTCGCTGGCGATGTCGCTCTTCGTCGCCGTCACCATCGTGCCCGTGCTGTGCTCGCGGCTGCTGCGTCTGGCGCCGCCGGCCGAGAGCCGCACGGGGCCGATCGGCGTGATGTTCCGCTGGAGCGAACGCGCCCTGGCCGGCCTCGACGCCGCCTACGCGCGCGCCCTCCACGCGTCGCTGCAGCACCGGCCCACGGTGTTCGCCGTCGGCCTCGTCATGTTCGTCGCCGCCATCGTGCTGCTGGGCCGCGTCGGCTTCGAACTGCAGCCCACGACCGACGAAGGCGAAGTGACGATCGACGCCGAACTCGCCGTCGGCACCCGCATCGAGACCACCGAAGAAGTCCTCATCCGCCTCGAGGAGACGATCCGGCAGTCCACGCCGGAAGCCACCATGCTCATCACGCAGGCCGGCGGCGGGGGTGGCGGTGGTTGGGGCAACAGCTCGACCAACCGCGGCAGCATCACGGTGCGCCTCACGCCGAAGGACCAGCGCGCCCGCGCCAGCGACCAGGTCGCCATGGACCTGCGGCGCCAGCTGTCGGGGCTGCCCGGCGTCATCATCCGCACCCGCGCCTCGGGCGGCCAGATGATGATGATGCGCGGCGGTGGTGGCGGCGACGGCAGCCGTCTCTCGGTCGAGATCCGCGGGCACGAGCTCGATCAGGCCAAGACGGTCGCCCAGGATCTGAAGTCGATCCTCGACACGACCCAGGGCATCGCCGATGCGCGTCTGGGCCGCGACGAAGGCCGGCCAGAGCTCGCCGTGAACGTCGACCGCGACAAGGCGGCGGTGCTCGGCATGACCGTGACCGGCGTGGCCAACACCATCCGCACGAACGTCGCCGGCACGCAGGCGGCGATGTTCCGCGAGGCGGGCAACGAGTACCCGATCGTGGTGCGGCTGCGCGAGTCGGACCGCGACGAAATCTCGTCGGTCGGTGACGTGCTGCTCAGCACGCCGAGCGGACGCGTGCTGCCGGCCAAGAACGTCATGGTCGTCAACCGCGATACCGGCCCGACCCAGATCGATCGCAAGAACCAGGAGCGCATCACCCGCGTCAACTCGGAAGTGGAAGTGACGCTCAGCGAGGCCGTCGCCAACGTGCAGGCGCGCCTGCCCGAGCTGAATATCCCGAAGGACTTCGAGATCAGCTTCGGCCAGGAGGTCGAAGACCAGACGCGCTCGTTCCGCGAGCTGCAGCTCGTGCTCATCCTGGCCATCGTGCTCGTCTACACGGTGATGGCGTCGCAATACGAGTCGCTGCGCGATCCGTTCATCATCATGTTCTCGATCCCGCTCGCCGCCATCGGCGTCGTCGGCGCGCTGCTGCTGACGAACACGCCCTTCAGCATGCAGGCCTACATCGGGGTCATCATGCTGGCCGGCATCGTCGTGAGCAACGCCATTCTGCTCGTCGACTACGCCAACACGCTGCGCCGCCGCGACAAGCTGCCGCTGCGTCAGGCCATCGAACAGGCCGGCCACCACCGCCTGCGGCCGATCCTGATGACCAGCATCTGCACGGCGCTGGGCCTCGTGCCGATGGCCCTCGGTATCGGCGAAGGCGCCGAGCTGCAGGCGCCGCTGGCACGCGTGGTCATCGGCGGCCTGCTCACCTCCACGCTCATCACGCTGGTGTTCGTGCCGGCGATGTACACGCTCTTCGAGGAAGGACTGGGCGCGATCTTCAAGCGCGGCCAGTCGCACAACGCTCCCGCCGGGCACTAGTCCGCGCGGCGGCCCGTTCCGCCGGCTGCCTACACTCTCCCGGGCAGCCGGCGTGAATGCCTGAGCGCCGCGAGCGTCGTCCCGCTCACCGGATCGCGCCAGCGGGGCGCGAGCCGGGCGAGCGGCCCGAGCACGAAGTCGCGCTCCCGAAATCGCGGATGCGGCACCTGCATCCCGGGCTCTTCGATCACCTGAGTCCCATACAGGATGAGATCGAGATCCAGCGTGCGCGCCGCGCGTACGCCTGGCCGTGTGCGTCCGCGCGCTGCTTCGATCCGCAGCAGCGCGTCGAGCAGCGCGCGCGGGCCGAGCGTGGTGCGGCCGATGGCGACGGCGTTCAGGTAGTCGGGCTGGACGTCAGGGACGTCGTGCGGGGCGGTGTCCTCGAACGGAGAACACTGCAGGTCCGTGACGAGTCCGGCAATCGCGGCAAGGGCCCAGGCGAGATGCGCGGCCCGGTCGCCGAGATTGCTGCCAAGCGCCACGGCGACGCGCACGGAGGGCGTCGCCGGGCGGCTGCGGGTCACTCCACCCAGCGGGTGCCGAGCACGACGCCGTGGCGCTCGGTGCCAGCGAGCGGCACACCGATGATGTCGATGCGGCCTTCTCCCGCCTGCTGGAAGAGGCGTTCGTGCTCCTGCATCTCGCCGAGCACGACCTGCAGCATCTTGCGGTGCCGCGCGTGCGTCACCTCGGCCACCTTCGGCGTCCACTTGGTGACGAACGCCTTGTTGGCCGCGGCATCGGCCGCCGCCAGGTCGCGTTCGCGGCCCGAGGGGGCACCGGCGTCACCGGCCGCCGCCGGCACCGTGGCACCCACATCGAGGATGGCGCGGTGCACCCAGTAGACATGGGTTTCCTCACGCGCGATCACATACTGATACGCGTTGTTCACGTCGTAATCGCTGACGCCGCGCGCCGACGTCATATGGCGCTGCAGGAGCGCCAGGCGCTCGGAATAGAACTCGCGGAGCAACGGGGCCAGATCGGTCGGAGTCACGCCTTCTGCTTCTCCTTGCACGTGATGCACACGCGCGTCCAGGGAATCGCGTTCAACCGCGCCTCGGCAATCGGCTCGCCGCAGTCGCGGCACACGCCGTAGGCGCCTTTGTCGATCCGCACGAGTGCCTCGTCGATGGCCTGCAGGATCTTCGCGTCGGTCTGCTTGAGCTTGAGGGCGATGTGCACCTCGTTGTTGCCGCTCGCCTGATCCGCCATGTCCCCCTGGCGGCCGTTGTTGTGCTCCATCGAGTGCTGGATGGGCTTGACGCCGGCCGACGAGGCCAGCTCAGCCCGCTTCCGCAACAGGAGGTCCTTGTACACGGCCACGTTCATGGGAGTGCTCCACGGCGCCCGGGCCGACTGCCCGGCCAACACCCGATGATAACACGCGGCTTCGCGGCCGCCCCCGGAGCCGCCAGCTAGCGGCCGCGCAGCGTCGAGAGCGGCCGTCGTTGCAGCACGTCCCAGCTCGACACGACGCCGACGGCAGAGACGGTCACGCCGCACACGGCCACCCCCAGCAGAAGCAGCGCCGTCGGGGCCCGGTAGGTCATGTCGAAGGCAAAGCGGCTAAGTGCCCACGTCAATCCGGCCGCACCGGCGGCGCCGAGGATGCCGGCAAGCGCGCCGAGCACGCCGTACTCGAGCAGCAGCATGGTCGCGATGACCTGGCGCGTCGCCCCGAGCGTCTTCAGGATGGCGGCCTCGTAGACGCGGCGGAACTTCGTCATCGCCACCGCCCCAACCAGGATGAGCAGTCCGCTCACGACCACGAGCGACCCGACGACGGTGACCGCGAGGGTCACGTTGTCGATGACGGTGGTGACCGCGGCGAGCATCTCGCGGCCATCGATGACCGACACGTTGGGATAGTCGCGGGCGAGCGTGCTGAGCAGCCGGGCGCGATCCGCGGCGGAGGCCGGGCCGCGCACGAAGGCGATGTGCCCATGCGGCGCCGTATCGAGCAGGCCCGGCCGGAAGACGAACATGAACCCGCCGGCGCGGCTGTCGCTCCATTCGACGTGGCGCACCGTGGTCACAGTGGCCGCCACCACGCGGCCGAGCACGTCGAAGCGGATCGTGTCGCCGATGTCGATGCCGAAGCGGTCGCGGAGGCTTTCCTCGATCGACACTTCCCCGCCGGGCGCCGGCGTGTCGTCCCACGCCGCCCCGGCCACGATGCGTTCGTTGGCTTCGAGCGTGGCGCGGTAGGTCACCGTGTACTCGCGGGCGAGCGAGCCGCGGCCGCGCACGTCCTCGTAGTTCTCGAGTGAGACCTCGCGGCCCTGCACGCCGGTCACGCGCGCTCGCAGCACCGGCAGCGCGCGCGGCGCCGGCGCCCCGGCCGGCTGCGCCGCGGTGAGCGCGCCGACGACGCCGTCGAGCTGGTCGCGCTGAATGTCGAGCAGGAACATGTCGGGCGCGTCGGCCGCCATGTCGACCGACACCTCCTGCACGAGGTTGTCCTGGAGCGCGCGCACACCGAGGATGAAGAACGTGCCGAGGCCCACGGTGAGCAGCACAAGGTGCACCTGCCCGCCGGGACGCGTGAGCTGCAGCGCCGCATGCCGGAGCGGGAACCACGGCGACGCCGCCAGCGGACGCACGGCCGCGATGAGACCGCGCCCGGCCAGATAGAGCACCACGGCGAGCACGGCGAAGCCGGCGGCGACGATGCCGCCGATACGCACCGAGCCGGCCTGCCACATCGTGACACCGACGAGCGCCGCCCCCACGGCCACGACCGAGGCCAGCCGCGCCCAGTCGCGCCGCGCCGCGAGTTCTTCGTCGCGCAGGAGCTGCGAGGGCTTCACGTGGCGCACGTCGAGCAGCGGCACGAGGGCGAAGAGCATCGACACGAGCAGGCCCGTGCCGGCCCCCTGCGCGATGGCCGAGAGCGTGAGCCGGTAGCTCACGTTGATGCCGGCGGTGACAGCGGGGCCGAGGAAGGCCGGAATCCACGCCATCACGGCCATCGCGATGAGCACGCCGACGACGCTGCCGAGCACGCCGAGCGCCAGCACCTGCGCCATATAGATGGCCAGCACCTGGCTGCCGCGCGCGCCGAGGCACTTGAGGATGGCGATGCTGCGGATCTTCTGCTGCACGAAGACCCGCGTCACGCTCGACACGCCGACGCCGCCGAGGATCACCACGATGAGGCCGACGAGGCTCAGGTAGTTCTCGGCGCGGGCGAAGTCCTCGCCGAGATCGCCCTCGGTGGTCGTATAGGAGCGGACCCGCAGGAACGAGTTCTTCGCGTCCTCCCGCAGATCCGTGACGAGACCTGCCACGGCCGCGTCGGACACCTTGACGAGCTGCTGATACGTGACGCGGCTGCCGAAGGCGAGGAGCGAGGTCTGCTCGAGGTCCGCGAGATCGACGATGACGCGCGGGCCAAGGCTGAAGGCGCCGAGGCGGCGTCCGGGCTCGGCTTCGATGACACCACGCACGGTGAAGTCGCGGCCGCCGAGGGCGAGGGTGCCGCCGACGGTGATGCCGAGCTGCGCGAGCAGTTCGGGCCTCACGAGCGCGCCGCCGCCGGCGACGAGCGCATGTGAATACCCGGCGCCGCCTTCCAGATCAAGCGTGCCGTAGTACGGGAAGCCGGGCTCGACCGCCTTGAGCTCGACCATCCGGGCCGGCCCGTCGGTGCGGCCGCCGGCCCGCGCCATCGTGGCCGTCTCCGCCGTGCGTGTCACCTGCGCGCCGGCGGCGGTGAGCCGCGCATCGACCTTCTGCGCCACGTCGCCGTCGATCGGCCGCGAGCTCGAGACGACGAGGTCCGCGCCGAGCAGCGCCCGCGCCTCGCCGGCGAACACCTGCCGCACGCTCTGGATGACCGAGCGCAGCGTCACGATCGCACCGACGCCGAGCGCGATGCAGAGGAAGAAGAACAGCAGCCGACGCCACGAGGCGCGCATCTCGCGCAGCGCCATCGCGGCGACGAACCTCATCGCGCGCCTCCGATGTCGGCGGTCGTCAGCTCCGGCACCGGCCGGCCGTCGCGCATCGTGAGCTTCGCGTCGGCCAGGGCCGCGATCTCGGGATCGTGCGTGACGAGCACCAGCGTCACCTGCCGGGCCGTGCGCACCGAGAGCAGCAGGTCGAGGATGTGGCGGCCGTTCTGGCCGTCGAGATTGCCGGTGGGCTCATCCGCCAGGATGAGCGGCGGATCGTTGGCGAGCGCCCGGGCAATCGCGACGCGCTGCTGTTCACCGCCCGAGAGCTGCGCCGGGTAGTGATGCGCGCGCTCGGCCAGCCCTACTTCGGCGAGCAGTGCCGAGGCGCGTTCGCGGGCCCCCTTCCTGCCGACGAGTTCCATCGGCACGAGCACGTTCTCGAGCGCGGTGAGCGACGGCACGAGGTGGAAGAACTGGAACACGAAGCCGATGCGCGCCCCGCGCAGCACCGCGAGGCGGTCTTCGTCGAGCGCCGTGATCTCGGTGCCGCCGATGTCGATCGTGCCGCCGCTCGGCGCGTCGAGGCCGGCCATCAGGCCGAGCAGCGTGGTCTTGCCGCTGCCCGATGGTCCGACGATGGCGAGGAACTGTCCGTCGGGCACGCGGAGGTCGAGGGGATGGAGGATGGTCAGCGGACGGTCGCCGCTCTGAACCGTTTTCGAGACGCCGCGCAGGGTAATCATCGGGTAGGGGTGGCCTCGAGGTCGCGCACGACAGGCTCGAGCACGCGCCAGACGGTGTCGGCGACGAGGCGCGCGCCGGCCTGATTCGGATGGATGCCGTCGGCCTGGTTCAGCGTTTCGATGCCGGCCACGCCGTCGAGCAGGAACGGCACGAGCGTCGCGCCACGCGATGACGCGATGGCCGGATAAACCGCGCGGAACGCCCGCGTGTACTCGGGGCCGGTGTTCGGCGGCGCTTCCATGCCGGCCAGAATCACTCGTGCGCCGGCGGCCTGCGCCTGCTGCACCGCCGCATCAAGGTTGCGCGCGAGGTCGGCCGCCGGCAGACCGCGCAGGGCGTCGTTGCCGCCGAGGGCGATGACGACAATCGCCGCGCCGCCGTCGAGCGACCAGTCGAGGCGCCGGAGTCCGCCGGCCGACGTGTCGCCGGAGACGCCGGCGTTCACCACCTGCCAGCCGGCACTGCGCGCGTCGAGGCGGGTCTGCAGGAGGGCCGGATAGGCCTGGTCGGCCGGGAGCCCGAGACCGGCCGTGAGGCTGTCGCCGAGGATCACGATGCGACGGGCGGCGGGGACGGGCGTGGAGGTGGCAGGCGCAGCGGGCGCAGCGGTGGGCGCTGGTTGCGGCGCCACGGCGGCCGCTCTGTCGGCGGGGTCGGCGGCGGGCGCGCCGTCACACGCCATGCCCGTCATCGCCACGAAGAGCCACACGCGGGTGGCGGCCGGCCGCAACATCATCGTCCGCCCATTATGACGGATGCCCGGGCCCGAGGTTCCCGCCTCGCACACCCGCGCCCTCGCCCGCGTGTCGCGTCTCAGGCGTGCACGACCACGACGGTGACGTTGTCGGTCGTCCCACGGGCCAGCGCCGCGTCCAACAGTCCCTGCGCTGCCGCGTCGGGGCGATACCCGCGCACCAGCTGACCGATGCTCGTGTCGTCCACGACGTTGTGCAGCCCGTCGGTCGCAAGGACGAGGATGTCGCCCGGCTCCATCGCCCGTGTCAGCACCTCGGCGCGCGCCGGGTCGCGCGCGCCGATGACACTCGTGAGCACGTGCCGCATCGGGTGGGAGCGGGCGGCCGCCTCGCGCGCGCCATCGCTCCCGAGCACCGAGGCCAGCCACGTGTCGTCGTGCGTCAGCAGTTCGATTCCGGCACCGCGCACGAGGTAGGCCCGGCTGTCGCCGACGCTGCCGATGACCGCCTGCCCCTCGTCCACGAGCAGCACGGTCAGCGTCGTGCCCATACCGACAAGCGCCGGATCCGAGACGCCGGCGGCGTAGACCGCGTCGTTGGCCCGCCGCAGCGCATGGCCGATGCGGTTCGCCGCGCGCGACTGCGACGCATCACGGCCGAGCGGCCAGGCGAATGCCGCGCCGGCCGAGGCCACGAGATCGGCCACGACCTCGGCCACCGCGAGATGTGCCGCGACCTCGCCGGCCTGATGGCCGCCCATGCCGTCGGCGACGATGAAGAGCCCCCGCCCGGCATCGATGTGCCAGTGGTCTTCGTTGGCCGTACGGACCGGGCCGGTATCGGTGCGTCCCGCGCCGGTCATCGCCGGGGCCCCGTCGCGCCGGCCGGCGCACAAGAGGTCGTCACCCGTCGAGACTACAAGTGTTTGGCGGCGCCGACAACCTCGGATCCCGTGGCGTATACTCGCCCCGGTGATCAGTACGCCCCTGCAGCCGGCGCTCGCGCGCGCCTCCGCGCTGCTCGAGCGGGGCCGCGGCACGGCGGCGGCGGACCTCCTCGCCCCCCTCCTGCAGTCGCGCAGCCTGAAGCGTCTCGACGAACTCGTGATTCGCGGGGCGCTCGCCGAAGCCTGGCTGCTCAAGGGCGATCCGCAGCGCGCCGCCACGGTGCTCGGCCGCACGCCGGATCAAATCCGCGAGCAACTCCCGCAGGCCCTGCTCTCGACGCTGTGGCGAATGCACGGCCGCGTCGCCTACGCCGTCGGGGAACAGTCGCGCGCCATCGCCCTTCACGCCCGGGCGCTCAAACACGCGGAGGCCGCGCACGACTCGCGCGGCATCGGTCTCGCGCATCTGGAGCTCGTGCTCTGCTACCAGAAGGTCGGCGACCACACCATCGTCCGCGAGCACCTGACCGAAGCGGCGGCCGCCCTCCATGCCGCCGGCGATCGCCGGCATCTCGCGCAGGTGCACTCCGTCTCGGGCGTCATCTTCGCGCAGCAGGGGCGGTACGAAGACGCGAACGCGGCCCTGCGCAACTCGGAACGTCTGGCCGCCGCGCTCGGCGCCGACGACGTGCTCGCGCTCGCCTACATGCGGCAGGCCGCCGTGGCGCAGTTGCGGCGACGCTACGACCAGGCGGGCGCGCTCGCCGAACGCGCCGTGGCGCTGCTCGAATCCGCCGACCAGCCGGACCGGCTGGCCGCCGCGCTCGCGACCCTCGGCCAGATCAACGTGAAGCTCGGCGAGCTGCACCCCGCCGAGACGGCGCTCCGGCGCGCCCTGCAGATCTCGGCCCAGACATCGAATCTCCGCGCGCAGGAGACGACCGGCGCCGTCTACGATACGCTGGCGCAGATTGCGCTCATGCGCGGCGACTACGAGAGTGCCGCCGAACATCTGACGCGCGCCGCCGATGCGTTCGGCAACTACGGCCGCGAGACGAGCCGCTGGTACGAGTGGTCGGTGCGGGTCATCACGGCCCGTCTGGCCAACCGCCGCGGCCGGCCCGAGGACGCCCTCGGCCTTGCCGACGCCATCATCGACGCCGACGGCGCGCCGCCGGCCGAACGTCTCGACGCGGAGATCATCGCCGCCGAAGCGCTCGTGCTCTCGCAGCGCCCGACGGACGCCGACGCGCGGCTCACTACCGTCGAAGGCCGCATCGATCCGCGCACGACGCCCGGCGCCTGGGGCGAGTTCCTGCGCGTGCGTGGTCTGCTGCACGCGGCGGAGGGCCGGCCGAACGAGGCGTATCACGACATCGCGCAGAGCGTGAGCGTGTTCGAACTCGTCGGCGAACGTTACCAGGCCGCGGTCAGCCATTTCGCGCTCGGACGGCTGGCCCGCGACGCCGGTGCGCGCTCGGTGTCCGACCGCCACCTGACGCAGGCGCGCGACGAGTTCCGCGCCCTCGGCTCGCGGCGCGACCTCGACGACACCGAGCGGGCCCTGAGCGGTCCGGCTACGCCCGGCACCGGCATCTACCTCGGGTCCCCTGCCGACGCCGACGATGCCATCGTGCAGCGGCTCGTGAACGCCTCGGTGCTGCCCGACCTGCTCGCCCACGAGCTCGTGATGGCGGCGCGCGAAGCGGTGCTCGCCGATCTTGCCGTGGTCTACGTGGCGCCGCCTGGCGGCGAGTTGCGGATTCTGGCCAGCGCGGGCGGCGATTCGGCCGCGGCGCGCACGCTGGCGACGGCCGCGAGCACCGGCGGCAGCTTCGCCGGCCAGCCGGCGGTCGTACGTCCGCTCGGCGCCGACCCGGACGGGCCGCGCGTACTGGCCGTGGCCTCGGCCCGGCCGTGGAGCGACCTCGCGCTGCGCCGCACGCGGATGATGGCGGCGGTGGCCCGTCAGGGCTTCGACCTCTGTGGCGCCCGCGAGCGCCCCGTGGCCACGCGTGTCACGAGCACCGAACGTCCGCTCGAGCCGCTCCTCACCGGCTTCATCTGCGCGTCGCCATCGATGCAGCGCGTCGTGGAACAGGTGCAGCGCCTGCAGGGCAACGACCTCACCGTGCTCATCACCGGCGAAAGCGGCACGGGCAAGGAACTGGTCGCGCGGGCGATTCACGTCGGCTCCCCGCGCAGCGCCGCCACCTTCCTGCCCTACAACTGCACGACGACCACGCGCGACCTCGCCGACTCGCAGCTCTTCGGACACCGGCGCGGCGCCTTCACCGGCGCGGTCAACGACCAGCCCGGTCTCGTGCGCGCCGCCGCCGGCGGCACGCTCTTCCTCGACGAAGTGGGCGACCTGCCCTTCGACGTGCAGCCGAAGCTGCTGCGTTTCCTCGAGCAGAGTGAGATCCTGCCGGTGGGCGACACGCGGCCGCAGCACGTGGATGTGCGCGTGCTCGCGGCCACCAACGCCGACCTCGAGCAGCGCGTCAGCGAGGGCAAGTTCCGTGAAGACCTCTACTACCGGCTGAGCGTCATCCGCATCCACATCCCGCCGCTGCGGCAGCGCCGCGATGAGATCCCCCACCTCGCCACGTTCTTCCTGCGCGAGGCGGCGGACCGGCTGAGCAAGCCGGATGTCGGTCTCAGTCCTGAAGTGCTGAGCCTCTTTGCGTCCTACTGGTGGCCGGGCAACGTGCGCCAGCTCCGCAACGAGGTGCAGCGCGCCGTCGCCCTCGCCGCGCCCGGCAGCACCGTGGTGCCCGAAAATCTCTCCCCGGACCTCACGTCCGAGGCGCCCGCCCCGGCCCAGGGGGCGAGCGGCGGCACGAACGGCACGCCCACCCTCAAGGCCGGCCAGACACTGGCGGACCTCGTCGACGAGGTGGAACGTTCCCTCATCGCAGAGTCCATGGAGAAGTCAGGCGGCAACATCGCCGAGACGGCCCGCACGCTCGGTCTGACGAGGCGCGGCCTGTATCTGAAGCTGAAGCGACTCGGAATCGAAGGCGCCGGGCATCTTGGCTGAGTAGCGAGTATCCAGTTCTCAAGGCGTATGAATACCAAGTATCCACAAAAGGCGAAACACTGACCGCCACAGGGATCATCTAAAAGCTCTTTTTGTCATCTACAGTCATATAAATGCTCTTTAAGCACTCGAACTGAACGGGTGGGCGCGGATCTTGGAGAGTTGGCAGGTATTGCAATGCTTGCAGTACCGACGTTCAGGACCCTGGGGGATACCGTGGCCAACTCGATTCTCACGCCCAACGTCAGCGCCACCCAGCGCACCGCCTCGCGTCAGCGCGTCGCGGTGCCCGCCCGTCTCACCTGGAAGGACCAGGGGGGCACGGTGCGTTTCGCCTCGGTCGCCACCCGCGACCTGAGCG
>JBIKUN010000238.1:0-3700 GCA_044347565.1 Vicinamibacterales bacterium
CCCGACAACCGCCGCATCGACGTGTGGCTCGAGGAGTTCCGCCAGTTCGAGCAGAGCGGCGCCCTGCCGCACCTGAACATCGTGCGCCTCGGCAACGACCACACGTTCGGCACCCGCGCCGGCAAGCCGACGCCGCGGGCGATGGTGGCCGAGAACGACGCCGCGCTCGGCCGCTTCGTCGAGGCCATCTCGAACAGCCGCTTCTGGAAGGAATCGGCGATCTTCGTGCTCGAAGACGACGCGCAGAACGGGCCCGACCACGTGGACTCGCACCGGTCGCCGGCACTCGTCATCAGCCCCTTCACGAAGCGCGCCGCGCTCGACAGCACGCTCTACACGACCTCCGGCATGCTGCGCACGATGGAGCTCATCCTCGGCCTGCCGCCGATGAGCCAGTACGACGCCGCCGCCACGCCGATGTACAACGCGTTCCAGCCGACGCCGACCCTCACGCCGTTCAAGGCGCTGGCCGCCCGCATTCCGCTCGACGAGAAGAACGGCGCCGGCGCCTGGGGCTCGCAGGCCTCGCTGCAGATGAACTTCGAAGTCGCCGACATGACGCCGGAGTACGAACTCAACGAGATCGTATGGAAGTCGGTGCGCGGCGCCGCGTCGCCGATGCCGCCGCCGGTGCGCTCGGGGTTCATCCGCGTCATCGAAGACGAGGAGGAAGAGGAGCGCGAACGCGCGGCCGCGAAGCCGCGCCAGTAGTGCCGTCACATGTCGTTGTCACGGTCGTAGCGGATTCGTCGACTGCGCGGCGTAGGCTCGAGGGCATGACAACGATTCGCATTCTGCTGAGCGCCATGGCGCTCCTGCTCGTGCCTGGCCTTGCCGGCGCACAGATCGACCGTGCCACCCTGACGGGTGTCGTCCGCGACCCGTCCGGGGCGGTGGTGCCCGCGGCCACGATCGCCATCACCAACGACGCCACCGGCATCCGCCGCACCACGACCACGACGAGCGACGGCGCCTTCCTGGTCGTGGACCTCGCGCCCGGTGAATACCTGGTCGAAACGTCCGCGGCCGGCTTCCAGACCTACGCCCAGCTCGTGCAGCTCTCCACCGGGCAGCGTGGCCGGCTCGACGTCTCGCTCGCCGCCGGGGGCGTGAACGAGACGGTGCAGGTGCAGGCGGCGGCGCCGCTGCTCGAAACCCAGGCGGCGGCTCTCGGCACGGTCGTGAGCCGCAACGAGATCGCCAACCTGCCGCTCGCCATCCGCAACTGGGACGATCTGCTCTTCACGATCCCCGGCGTGCAGGGCGACCGCTACACCGAACAGACCGGCACGACCAACGCCGGTCGCACGGGCGGAGTCAGCATCCACGGCAACCGCTCCCTGCAGAACAACTTCCTGCTCGACGGCGTCGACAACAACTCGATCTCGACCAACGTGCAGGAACTCAGCACGCAGGTGTCGCGTCCCTCGATCGACGCCATCGACGAGTTCAAGGTGGTGACGAGTCCGTTCGCCGCCGAATACGGCCGCGCCCCCGGTGGCGCCATCGTCGTGACCACGAAGTCAGGCACCAACCGCGTCTTCGGCACCGCCTACGACTACTTCCGCGACGAGCGCTTCGACGAGCGCACGTTCTTCGCGAAGCGGCAGAACCTGACCAAGCCAACCAACAACCAGAATCAGTTCGGGTTCAATCTCGGCGGGCCCATTCTGCGCAATAAAGCCTTCTTCTTCGGCGACGTCGAGGCCACGCGTATCACGCAGGGGGTGCTGCGCACGGGCCGGGTGGCCACCGCCGACGAGCGGAACGGCGTGTTCGCGAGCGCCATTCGCGACCCGCTCACGGGCCTGCCGTTCCCGAACAACACCATCCCGGCCAACCGCATCGACCCGGTGGCGCGCGCCATCATGGGACTCGTGCCGCTGCCGAACGCGACGGGCAACAACAACTTCATCCGCCAGCCGAACGTCGAAGACAACGGCGAGCGGTATCTGTTCCGCAGCGACGTCAAGCCCGGCGCCAGCGACAACCTGTTCGTGCGCTACATCTTCGCCGACCGCACGCGCTTCGTGCCCGGCTTCTTCGGCGGCGTCGTCGACGGCACCGCGACCTCGGCCTGGGGCCGCAACTTCCTGAAGTCGCACAGCACCGTCGCCGGCTGGACGAAGGTCTTCGGCGCCTCGCTCGTGAACGAAGCGCGCGTGTCGTGGGCGCGCGGCATCTCCGACGGTCAGCAGGATCCGTTCGGCCAGGTCGGGCCGACCGTGCCTGGTGTGCCGAATGACCCGATCGTCGCCGGCGGCGTCATCGGCGTGGACATCGCCGGGCACCTGCGCATCGGCTCGCCGAACTTCATGCCGAAGTACCAGCACACCGACCAGGTGCAGTACCTCGACACGCTGTCGTGGCTCAAGGGCCGCCATCAGGTGAAGGTCGGCTTCGACATCATGGCGCCGATGAACAACGAGTACGTCGACATCCCGTCCACCCGCGGCAACCTGCAGTTCAGCGGCCAGTTCACGGGCAACGCCATTGCCGACTACATGCTCGGCTGGGCGCGCACAGCGGAGCTCTCGAACGTGCACGTGGTCAACCAGCGCCGCTACTCGACGGCGTTCTTCGTGCAGGACGACTGGCGCGCCACCGAGAAGCTCACGTTGAACCTCGGCCTCCGCTACGACTTCATGACGCCCTCCTACGAGCGTGACAACCGCCAGGCCAACTTCAACCCGGCCACCGGCACGCTGTTCTTCGCCTCGGACGGCTCGCTCGAAGACCGGGCGCTCGTCAAGCCCGACCGCAACAACTTCGCGCCGCGAATCGGCATCGTGTTCGCCATGGACGACAAGACCGTGCTGCGCGGCGGCTACGGCATGTTCTACAACCCGCTCGACCGCATCGGCTCGGAAGATCAGGTGGCGCTCAACCCGCCCGGCCTGCGCAACATCAACCAGCAGACGACCTCGACGACGGCGCCCGTGCTCGTCATGAGCCAGGGCTTCCCCGCGAACTACCTCGATCCGGCGAACATCGTGCTGAGCCGCCTGCTGATTCGCGCCGCCAACCCGGTGGGCACGAACGCGCAGTACCAGCAGTTCGCGGCCGGCGTCGAGCGCCAGCTCGGCGGCGACTTCGTGGCCTCGGTGGACTTCATCGGCAACATCGGCCGCAACATCGCCGTGCTGCGCAACCTCAACCAGCCAGCCAACGGCAACGGCGCCCGGCCCTATCCGAACTTCGCGCACATCCAGTGGCGCGACCCGATTGGTGAGTCGAGCTACAAGGGCATGGACGTCTCGGTCGAGAAGCGGCTCTCGAAGGGCTACAGCTTCCGCGTGGCCTACACGCTCGGCGACGCGCAGGACCAGGCGCCTGAGCACCTCGCGGCGACGTCGGGCCGGCAGCAGGACACCAACAACATCGACGCGTGGAAGGGCCCGGCCGACTTCGACATCCGGCACCGTCTCGTGACGAACTTCGTGGTGCAGCCGCCCATCGGTGACGGCCGCGCCGTGAACCTCGGGAAGGTGGGCAACGCGCTGCTCGGCGGCTGGACGGTGGCCGGCATCTACACGGCGCGCAGCGGCCGTCCGTTCACGGTCACCCAGGGGGGCATCGAAGGTGCCACGTGGATGCCGAACCTCGTCGGCGACCCGGACGGGCAGAAGACCGTGGAGAGCTGGTTCAATGCCAGTGCCTACCAGCGTGTGGCCGCCGGCACCTTCGGCGACAACACGCG
>JBIKUN010000124.1:0-13649 GCA_044347565.1 Vicinamibacterales bacterium
GGACGCCGCGCCGAGTCCAGCCGTGGACGCCGCGAGGCGCCCCGAGCCGAGGCGCCCCGAAACGACGCGCCGCAGGCCGACGCGCCGCGCAACGATAGCCCCCGCGATGGGGGTCGCCGCGCCCAGGCCGTGCCGCGGGCGGACCGCGCGCCCCGCAACGACAATCGCGACGCCGAGCGCGGCAACGACCGTGGGAACAATCGCGGCAACGACCGCGGCTGGAACGCCAGCCGCAACGGCAACTGGGATCGCGACCGCGACGGCTGGCGCAACGATCGCGGCCGCGACGTCTACCGCTACGAGCGGGCGCCGCGCGTCTACCGCAACTACTCGCGTCCGGCGCGTGTGTGGGCGGTGCCCTACGGCTACCGGCCGCGCGGCTACAACCGCGGCTGGAACGTGAACCTCTACTTCGGCAATGCCTACGGCTACGGACGCCCGGGGTTCTACGGTAACCGCGGCTACGGCTACTACGCGCTGCCTCCGGGATTCGCCTTCGGCTCACTGCGCATCGTGGACGCGCCGCGCTTCGCCCCGGTGTTCGTGGACGGCTACTACGCGGGCGAGGTCGACGACTACGACGGCATCTTCCAGCGTCTGAATCTCGAACCCGGACGCCACCTGGTCGAGGTGGACGTCTACCCCGGTGCCCCGCCGCTCGAATACGACGTCTTCATCGAGCCGGGCCGCACCGTCACCATCCACGTCCGCTGACCGGCGGTCAGCCGCCGGCGGCGTTTTCCACGAACCGGCAGAGCGCGCTTGCGAGCGTCATCTGGCGGGGCGTGCGGCACTCGGGTTCGAGCAGCGCCGGACTCGCCACGACGAACGCCGCGCAGCGCGCGCGTGACGTGGCCACGTTGAGGCGGTGGCGGCTGTAGAGGAACTCCATGCCCCGGGGCGCGTCCTCGGGGCTGGAGGACGCCATCGCAAACACCACCACCGGCGCTTCCTGCCCCTGGAACTTGTCCACCGTGCCCACGGCGATGCCGCGCGACGCCAGCCGGTCCGCCAGCCGGTTCACGTGCGCGTTGTAGGGGGCCACGACCAGGATGTCGTCCGCGGTGAGCGCCTTCGTCGCGCCTTCGCTCGTCGTCCACCCGGCGCCAGGCACGAGCAGACGCGCAATGAGCGCGTCCACCGCGTCGATCTCCTCCGCGGACCAGTTGCGGTTCGCCGCGTGATCCACTGCGATCCACTGCAGTCCAGCGCCGTCGAGCCCGTCGGTGCCGGTGAGACGCTGCTGTGCGAGCTCCGGCCGCGGCGTGAGCTTCCCCTCGTAGAACTGCTCCGACGTGAACGCACAGACGGCCGGTGCCATGCGCCACGTGACCGGAAGGAAGAGCCCCTTGTCCTCGGGCATCGTCTGGCCGCCCGGCCCGAGCACGTGCTGGAGGGACGACACGTCCACGCCGTCGGGATGACTGCCCTTCTGCGGCTGCTGGAGCTGCTGCGGATCGCCGAGCAGCACGAGACTCACCGCGGCCGGCGACACGGCGAGCGCAGTTGCCAGCGAGAGCTGGCCGGCTTCGTCCACGACGAGCACGTCCACCGCGCCCGCGAACTCCTCGCGCGCCCACAGCCACGCGGTGCCGCCGAGCACGTCCACCTCTCGATCGATGATGGCCGCGAGCGCCTCCTTGTTGTCGCCGTAGCCGCGGATGCCGCTCGCGTCGCCCTCCGCCGCGTCGTCATCGCTGCTGACCTTCCGGCCAAGGCGCACGGGCTCGCCCGCGTCGTCCGCCTGCGCGCGCACCGCGTCGAGCAGGTTCTCGATCACCTTGTGACTCGGCGCCACGACACCCACGCGCGTGCCCGTGGCCACGAGCGCGCGGATCATCTGCGCGCCCAGATATGTCTTGCCCGAGCCGGGCGGCCCCTGCACGGCGAGCGTCGTGTGGTCGAGGTGCACGGCCAGCCGACGCGCGTGCTGCACGAGTGTCTCGTCCGGCAGCGCCGCGAGCGTGCCGCGCGTGAGGCGCGGCGAGCGCCGGTGCAGCAGGTCCATACCGCAGCCGGGCGCGTCCACGTCGTCGCAGAGGCGAAGCAGCGACGTCTGCAGCACGTCTGTGCCGATCACTGTGGACTGGAACACGGCCGATGGATGCACCTCGGCGCTCGCTTCGGTCTTCCTGATATCGAGAAGGCGCGCCACGCGGTCGTGGGCCTCGATGTCGCCGATGCGGGTGGGGCCGCCGGAGATGAGGACCTCGCCCTTGGCGCGGATCTCGGTGTCCTGCGGCGGATACTGGTAGCGGTCGATCGGCCGCACCGAGCCCTTCTTTCTTCCGGCTGCCGTGCCGACCGTGCCCACGAACTCCAGTCCGGCGATGGCGTTCTTCTCGTCGAACAGATCTTCGTCGGGCAGATCGTTGAGCCGGTATCGCTCCCAGTACTGCGCCTTGTCTTCGCGGCGATGCCAGTCGAGCAGGTACGCGAGCAACCAGCGCGGGTGCTCGGCGTGGCCTGGCGTGCCGGCCTCGGGCGCGAGGCCGTCGAGGAGGCGGGCCCGGGCAGCCAGTTGCAGCGCTTCGAGGTCACCAACCTTCTTCGGCGGTTCGGGCGCCTTCGCCTCCGGCCTCGGTACCTCCGTGCCTGCGGCCACGACCTCCGCGCGCAGACGTTCGAGCCAGTCGCGCAGCGCTTCGGTGGAGCGGCAGTCGTCCTTGTTGTAACCGGCGACGGCATCGCGCGTCTCTGCCGGCACGGCCTGCGCCGCCTGACTTTCGAGCGCCAGCTCGAAGGTGGTCAGATGCACGCGCGCGTCAGTGAGCGGCACCTCGCGCACGAAGTCGTAGTACTGCTCGAGCTGCTTGATGGAATAACTCTCCACACCCGCGCGCACCGACTGCCGCACCACGGCCAGCAGATCCACGAAGCGTTCGCCGCGCAGCAGCCGATCGAGCTGGTCTGCCCGCGACGCGTAGCGCCCCATCAGGCGCTTGAATGCCGTGGGCTCATAGGGCGCGTAGTGGAACACGTGCATGCCCGGATGCGTGGCCCACTGCGTCTCGATGAGGTCCATCACCTGCTCGAAGGCACGCTGCTCTTCGGCGTCGTCGTGCGCCCACCACGCGCGGTATTCCCCCTGCATCCAGAGGCCGAACAGATACTCGCGCCCGCCCTCGCGCGCGTAGGCGGCCCCTTCCAGATCCAGGAAGAGGTCGCCTGGCGAGGGCTCCGGCAGGCGGCACAGCCCCTGCTGCGGCACCACCGGCAGCAGCTCGTGTACGGGCTGCCCCGCCGTGCGCTGCTGATGCTGCACGCGCGCCTGATCGCGGAGCCGCTCGTAGGTCTCGCGCGAGCCGCGCGTAGGCGTGAACGGCAACGGGTGCGGCAGTGCCGCCGCGGCTTCGAGCGTGGATGCGCCGTGCGCGTCGAACTCGCGCCGGTGCGACCGGCTGATGCCCGCGATGAACGAGAGATGATCATCCGCCCGGCGGCGTCCGTTGCAGCGCGTCCACCAGCGGCACAGGTCGCACGCCTCCACCGGCTCGGGATATGTGCGCGCGAGCACGGGCTCATGCCCCTCCGCGATTGTCGCCAGCAACTGGCGGCGCACGCGCCGGTAGTAGGCGGCGTAGTCGTCCACGCGATAGCTGTGGATGACGAACGGCATGTCCGCGGCCCCCGCGCGCGCGGCCGCGGGCCCGCCCGCGACTCCGGCTTCACCCGCCGGCGTGACCACATGGAAACGCTCCGGCGCCACGCCCTGCATCCCGGCCAGCAGGTCTGAATACGCGGAGAGCTGCAGGATGGTGCCGCCGCGCGTCTCTTTCGCGAGCTTGGTATCGTGCGCCTCGTAGCTCCAGGCGCCGAGGTCGCTCGCGCGCTCCACGCGCACGAGCACGTCCGCATAGCCGCGCCAGTCGTCACGCGCCAGCGCCGCCTGGTAGACGACATCCATGCCGCGCGCCATCGCCGCCCGCGTCTTCGCGTGCGCCTCGTCGAAGGGCAGGTCCGACAGGTCCGCCACCTGCAGCGCACTCGTCGCCAACCACGCCAGGTAGCGGCGTTCGTGTTCAAGACCGCGTTCCCGCAGCGACTGCCCGGCCGGGTCGCTCCACTCGGGTTTGGCGAGCGCGCCGCGCGCCACCGCGAGATCGAGCCCGGTCTTGTGGCGGCAGGCGAGGAAGGACGCGAGGTCCGTGGGCGAGAGGATGAGCTGGTGCGCGTCTGCGGAATACACGGTGAGCCCTCGATTATCGGTCACATACAATGCCCGCCATGGCTCGCAACGCCGAAGTGATTCGCCACTGGCAGATGCTCCTGCACATCGACGCGATGCGCGCCGGCGTATCGGTGCAGGACCTCGCCACCCGGTTCAAGACGAGAAGCGCGACCGCTCCACCTGCTGGACGCTGCTGAACATGCCGATCAGGGCGCTGAACGACACCGGCCTGTCGGTGACCGAGGCCTGTTCGCTGTACCTGAGCCGCGCGTGGCCAGCGACGTGCGCGAACGCACGTGGGTGCTCGGCTGGGGCGCCCACGCTGCGCTTCGACGCCACCGCACCGCCCGCGCCGAAGGGCCGACGCCTGCCGCTGTGGTCGTATTCGCTATGACACCCGCGGCCGGCGCCGCGCCTTGCCGTCTTCGCAGAGCGACGCCGAGATGGTGTAGTTCGCGAAGTAGCGGCGTTTGAGCGCCATGGGCTGCATGGCGTGGGCCAGCTGGTCCTGATCGGCCGCGAGCTGCGCCAGCAGCGTGGCCACGGCCTCGTCGCTTTCGCCGAGGCGCTGCAGATGCGCGATGGCCTCGCCGAGGATGCGACGCGCCTCGTCGTAGTGCCCCTGGCGATTGGCCTCGAGGGCCTGCGCGAGCGCCTGCACGGTGAGGGCTTCGGCAAACGCGCGCACCACCGCCTGATTCACCGGCTGCGCGGCATCGTCGGCATCCGGCACCACGGCCCAGTCCACGAACATCGGCTGGTTGAAGAGCGCGCCGTCGGCGTCGCTCAGGCGGCACTTCACCTCCACCCCCGCGCCAAGCGCGGGCGGATTCGCGATCCGCACCGCGACCACGAACGTGACCTCCTGGTCCGCCACCAGATCTCCCAGAGGCACGCGGATGCCGCCCGGTATCGCCTCCGTGGGCCGCTCGTTCACGAGCGTGCACTGCACGCCGTCCTTCGACGTGATCTCGAAAGTGGCGTCGCGGGCCACGACCTCCAGCGCTTCGCCAAGCTCGCTCGTGAAGAAGTCGGGAATCTGAGTGGCCTGCTCGATGAAGTAGAAGCGGCCGCCGCCGGCCGTGGCCAGACGCGAGAGCAGCGCCTCGTCGAAATCCGCCCCGAGGCCGAAAGTGGACGTGATGATGCCCTGCGCGCGCAGCGACTGCGCCGCGGCTTCAAGCTCCGCCGGTTCCGTCACACCGCAGTTGGCGAGCCCGTCCGTGAGCAGCAGCACGCGCCGGCGCGCCTCCGGTGTGACCGGGGCGAGCTGCGCCGCGCCCTGCAACCAGCCGGCGGCCAGGTCCGTGCTGCCACGCGCGTCCGTCACGGCCAGGCGGTCGAGCGCTAACGCCTTGGCCTCGACACTGGCCGCCGTACGCGCCAGCAGCGTATCCACCCTGTCGTCGTAGCAGACCACGGCCAGCGCGTCCGTGGGGGCGAGCAGGCGGATGGCGTGCTGCACGGCGGTGCGGGCCATCGAAAACTTGGACCCGCCCATGGAGCCCGAGCGGTCGAGCACGAGGGCCACGTCCACGGGCGGACGCGGGTCGCCGGTTCTGGCCGGCGCCGGCGGGGCGCTGACGCGCACCTGCAGGTAGCGCACTGAGGGCGTAGCGGGGATGAGTGCGCGGTCGGTCTGGATGTGCATGCCCTGATCGTCGCTGGTGAGTGCGACAGGGCAGGTCACGGGTCGCGTTCAGGAGGCTTTGCGGGCCTTCTCGATCGCCAGGCTCAGGTCCCAGTCGGCCTGAAGTCGCATCCAGAACTGCGGGGACATCTCGAGGAGTTGCCCCAGCCGAAGCGCGGTATCTGCCGTGATCCCACGCTTGCCGAGCACGATCTCGTTCAGGCGATTGAGCGAGATACCCAGACGCCGCGCCGCCTCCGGCTGGCTCATGCCAAGCGGGTGCAGGAACTCTTCCAGCAGGATCTCGCCGGGCGGAATCGCCGGGCCGGCCCAGGCAGGATCCCTAGTGATAGTCTTCGACGCACGCTTCGTAGGCATGTCCGTGCTCCCAGCGGAACGTCAGGCGGTACTGCTCGTTGATGCGGATGCTGTAGTATGACGCGCTATCGCCCTTCAGGCGCTCCAGCCGGTTCCCTGAGGGAATGCGCAAGTCTTCCAACCGGGCCGCGACATCGAGCATCTTGAGCTTTCGCTGTGCCGCCCTCCACAGCGGACCAGGCACCCGTCGCGCGGCCCTCGTATTGCGGCCCCGGAACAGGTCGGCCGTGGTTTCATCTGCGAACGACTGAATCACGGCGCCTCCAGTCTACTACACGGTATCCGTGTAGTCATCGGCCGGGTCGGACACTCAGGCATGCGGCGATGAGACGCACACGGGATGCCAGCCTACCGTGGCCGCTTCGGCGCGGGATGGCGCCACGTCAACCGGGAGGGCGTGCAGCATCCGACTACCCACGACCACCGATGGGCGGCAGGATTCGCGATCGCCAATCATCGGCGGGCTGCTTCCGGCTCACCACCCGCACGTCGAGCGCCAGGTCGCGCACGCGATCGACCGCATGCGCCATGGCGGCGTCGATCCACGCCGGCTCGTTGCCGAACGCGCCGCCACCGAGCCGCGTCAGGAACACCAGCCGCGAGCCGGTGCGCGCGGACGTGAGGGCGGCGGCGAGCAGCGTGGCCTCGTAGGCTCCCTCGAGCACGAGCGTGGCGAACGCCGCCCAGCGCGCGGACGGCACGGACGTGTAGGCCACGGGCAGCGCCGAACAGAAAACCTGCGTCACCGCGTGCGGGGCACGTATGCCCGTGTCCGCGCCCGCGGTCACCTCGACGTCCGCATGCACGCCCACGCGCAGCAGATCGCGCAGGTCGTCGCGTTCGCGCGCCGACATGGACGCGAGCTGCGCCGTGATGCGCGTGAGTCCCGCCTCCGTGCAAAGTGCGTAGCCGTTCCGCATCGTCCACGCCGGCTCGGAAGTCTGGCCCTGCCCAGACTGGGGTCTGACCCCAGTATGCAAGGCGTGGCCGAGGTCGCGCAGGCAGTCGATCTGCCGCGTGGCGGTCTGGCCCTCATGCCCGTCCACCGGCACGAAGTAGTTGCGATAGATCGTGGCCGCCCCCGCCGCCATGGCACACGCCGGCCCTTGCGTGCGGTCGTCGGCGTAGCGGGTCACGCCGTCCTCCGGCGTCACCCCGGGACCGGTCATCTCGAGCAGGTTGAACTGCGAGGCCACCTGGAACGTGGCATCGCGATGCCGCGGATCGCGGTGCAGTTCGGTCACATCCGCCGCTACCGTGGAGACGCGGAGCGGCCCGGCCAGCCGCCCGCGGACCTCAGCCACCCGCTGCCGCAGTTCGGCCAGTGACGGCGTCTCGAGGGTGCCGATGCCAAATCCCCGCCCGTTTACGCGAGATCGCAGCGTCTGGCCGTCTAGCTGGAGCTGGGCCCGGGTGTCCGTCCACGAACGTTCCGGGAAGCCCGTGAGGGCGGCAAACCAGGTGTCAGGCATGTCGTCAGTGCCAGCAATGTATATGCGAAACCGGGGGCGGCCAACGCCGCGGACGCCCCGCGGCGGACGTATACTGCGGCGGTACCGTTACTCAGCTCAGGAGGCCTCATGTCTGTCTCGCGACGCAGCTTCTTCCGGTCCGTGGGTGCTGGCAGCGCCGTGCTGTCGGCCGACTTCATCATCGGCCGCGGGCACGAAGCCCAGGCGTTCGAGCTCGAGGCCCTGCAGCCGCCCGACGACGGTGGCTTCATCCGCATCGACTCCAACGAAAACCCGCGCGGCCCCGGCCGCGCGGCGATCGAGGCCATCCGCAACGCCACGACCGCCCGCATGGGCCGCGGCTACGCGCCCGATCACGTGATGGAGTTCTACACGACCGTCGCCGAGATCTATGGCGTGGACCGCACGCACGTCATCGCCGCCACCGGCTCGGGCCCGATCCTCGACGCCACGACGCGCGCCTTCTGCGCGATGGATAAACCGCTCGTCACCGCCGCCCCCACCTTCGCCAACTGCGAACAGACCGCGCGCCGCATGGGCGTGCCGGTGAAGGTCGTGCCGGTGGATAAATCGCTCGGCCTCGACGTGGACGCGATGGCCGCGGCGGCCCAGGGCGCCGGCCTCGTGTTCTTCTGCAACCCCAACAACCCGACCGGCACGGCGCACAGCGCGGCAACGGTCGAGAAGTTCATCCGCGGGCTCGCGGCGTCGTCGCCCGGCACGAAGATCCTCGTGGACGAGGCCTACATCGACTACGCGCACGACCCGTCGGTCACGACTCTGGCGGCGCTCGCGAAGGAACTGCCGTCGGTCATCGTGGCGCGCACGTTCTCGAAGGCCCACGGCATGGCCGGCCTGCGCCTGGGCTACGCCCTGGGCCAGCCCGACACGCTGCGCGCGGTGAGCAACGCCTGGGGCCTGGGCAGCATCGGCACCCTGACGGCCGCTGCCGCCACGGCCTCGCTGCGCGACACGGCGCACATGGCCGAAGAACGCGCCGAGAACGCCCGCATCCGCGACTTCACGCTGCAGGCCTTCCGCGACATGGGCTTCGAGGGCACGAACGCCAACACCAACTGTGTGTTCGTGGACATCAAGCGCACCGCGAAGGAGTTCCGCGAGGCCTGCGCCGTCGAGAAGGTGCGCGTGGGCCGCGACTTCCCGCCCTTCGAGAAGTCGCACACGCGCATCACGCTCGGCACGATGGATGAGATGAAGCAGGCCGTGGCGGTGTTCCGCAAGGTGCTCACGGCCAGCCCGTCGTCGCGCGCGCAGTAACGCCTCGTCCACTGGTACCGCGCGATCCTGCTGACACGGCAGGGTCGTGCGGCCCCGAAAGCGACGCCCGCGCAGCCGCCAGGCGCGCGTCACGAGTTCGACGTTCGCGCCGATCCCCGGGGCGCGGGCGAGCCGTGCGTCGCAGGTCAGCAGCACCGCGCCGAGCGCCTCGGCCAAGGCCACGTACACCGCGTCGTACGCCGACATATTCCGACGCAACGTCCACACGCGGTCGAGCAGCGCCTCGTGCGAGTGGCGTTCAAGGTCAAGGTCGCGGAGGGTCAGCAGGGCGAACGTCGCGTCGCCCTCATCGATGACACGGCTTGCCGCGCACCGGCGCAGCGCCTGCGCCACTTCGACATCGAGCAGGCGCGGCACATGCAGCGACAGCGCGGGGCTCGCGATGCGT
This sequence comes from Vicinamibacterales bacterium, assembly GCA_044347565.1. GTDB lineage: Bacteria > Acidobacteriota > Vicinamibacteria > Vicinamibacterales > UBA2999 > CADEFD01. The sequence goes on from JBIKUN010000124.1 coordinate 9,339, forward strand.
GACGCGACGGCCCGGCCCGCGGGCGTTGCGAGCAGCAGTTCCACCACCGCTGACGCGTCGAGCACGATCACCGGCGGTCCCGTTCCGCGCGAATGATTACCGCGGCGCTGCGTTTCAGCTTGCGCACCGGCTGCGCCTGCGGCGGACACAGACCCGGCGTCTGCCGAGAATTTGCGACTCTGTGGAACAGACGCAGCCTTAGCGCGACGTCTTCGAGAGCGCTTCCGCCACGGGGTCGGTACCCACGCGCTCCATCAGCGTCGCCTCTTCGCCGAAGCGCGCGCGGATCTGCCGGGCAATCGCGGTGGCTCGCTTCTCGGAGTTCACGGTCACGGCAAGCCGGCCGGCACCGAGCGTGAACCCGCCGAGTACGGTCGCTCCCGCGGATGACGCCGGCTTGGCAGAGAGGCGCGATGGCTTCCCGGTGCGGCTCATCCACGCCAGCTCCGTGGACGTCACGACTCCCGCGGCATCACGCTCGACGTGCATCTCGTGCACGTCGGCACCGAGCGTGGCCAGCGGCAGCAACCGCTCGCGCGCCGTGGCGACGTTCACCGATAGCGCGTAGATGAGTGTCACGTCGCAGAGCGGATCACCGTCAGCGTTGAGCACGACCGGCGGCGCCGGGTTCAGCACGCTGTCGCGCACGTCCAGATACAGGTCGCGCAGCTCGAATTCGCGGGCGGCGACCATCTCGCGCGTCACCGTCGGCGCGCGCAGATGTTCGTCGCGCCAGGCAAGCATGTCTTCGTGCCACTCCGGCGGCGCCACATACGGCGCCATCCCGAAGAGCAGACTCAGCCCCTCGAGCGTCACCACGCGGCTGAAGATCAGATCGCCCACACGCAGCGTCCGCGACGCGGCGATCTCCGGCGTATGGAAGCTGCGGCCGGTGAGCACATCCTTTACGTCGAGACTGACGCCGGGCGTCACCTGCTCCACCGCGAACACACTGAGCGGACTCGCGCACGCCTGCTCGACAAACGCGCGATCCAGCGCATCGACCGGGCCCCGCTGCGACGCCAGCCAGTGCAGCCCGAGCGGCTCGGTGGGCCAGGCGTCCGTGCGATCCGGACACTCCGGGTCGGGCACGAAGCCGAGTGTGAACCACGCCAGGAACATGCCCTCCCACTCGGGCTCGGCGTGCATGTCGTCGGGCACGTCTTCGTAGAGCCAGAAGTCTTCCCACGCGTGCTGCAGCAGCGGCTCGCCCCAGGTGGTGGCGGCATGTTTGACCACCGCCATCACCACGCGCCCTTCGGCCGTGCGCACGCGCACGCGGGCAGCCTCGGCGTCACTCCGACGCGCCAGGCAGCAGTGCTTGAACTTGCGGCCGGAGCCGCACGGGCAGGGATCGTTGCGGCCGACGGACATCTCGCCCGCCACGATACCTCACGCCGGCACGACCGGGTGCGCCCGCGCGCGGCATATCAGCGCGCGTGGAGCACGTCGAGCGCCCAGGCTACGTCGAGCGGCGTGCCTCCCCCGCGAGGCACGGTATCCCGCGACGGCGAGCGCGGTCTTTGCGGACTGCAAGGCGTCGTGGAGTTCCAACGGACACCTGCGCACCGCCCCCTACGGACACACGTCGTTCACCAGCCAGCTCACGATGCTGCTGGTGCTGATCGCCTCAGCCCGGAACCGATTCAGCGTCAGCTCCCCGTAGTAGATGCTGCCATCGCCATTGAACACGCGCGGCGGCGACGACGCGAACTGATTGCAGGCGCTGTAGGTGCTGAATGGGCTGCCGTACTGGCTGAAGTTGTTCCGGATGCTCGTGGACGAAAACTCGCTGCCGTAGGGGCCGAACGTGTTGTTGATGGAGTTGGTGCCGTACTCCACGCAGAACGTGCAGGTGAAGAAGCCGAGGTACTGCGTGTAGCCGGGGCCGCCCCAGACATGCAGCCCCGGCAACGGCGGCGGCGGCGGCACCGACACGCCCGTGCCAGACACAGAGATGGACGCATTCCCCGCCGTGGCGTCGCTGACCACTGTGAGCGTGCCACCGTAGGTCACGGCCGACAACGGGCCGAACAGCACCGTGATGGTGCGGCTGGCGCCCGGCGGCACCGTGCCGCTCGTGGGCGAGGCGGCGAACACGCTCACGTTGCAGCTGCAGGTCATCGCGGTGAACGTGAGCGTGCTGTTCCCGCTGTTGGCGATCGTGAGCGTGGCAGACGCGATCTGCCCCACCGCCACCGCGCCGAAGGCGAGGTTGCCGCTCACTGCGATCACGCGGGTCGCCGTGGGCGCCGGGGTAATCGTGAACGTGGACTCGGCCGATGTCGCGCCCGGCCCGCAGCCGTTCAGCGCACGCACGCGCGTGAAGTAGGTGCCGGGCGCCAGGCCGGTCACCTGCGCGCTCGTGGAGGCGGTGGTCTGCACGCCGACGTTGCTGGCCCCGGCAGCCGTGCCCACCTCCACCTGATACTGCGTGGCCCCGCCAACGGCAGCCCATGAGATCGACGCCGCACTGCCCGCCACGCTCACCACCGGCGTGCCCGGCATGCCGGGCGGCGTGCAGCCGGTGACCAGCAGCTGCGTCGGCGAGGCCGGCCCGGTGCCGCAGGCATTCTGCGCCCGCACGCGCACGTAGTACGAACCGGGCGGCGCCGGCGTGGCAAACGTCAGCCCACTCACCGGCACCACGGCGATGTCGGCCCCAGACGCGCTGGTGCCGGCCTCGAGCAGGTAGCCGGTGGGCGCATCGCCACTGAGCGGCGGCTGCCACTGGAACGACGCCAGGCTGCCCGCCCCCGCCGACACGAACCCTTCGGGCGCGCCCGGCACCGTGCAGCTGGGCCCGAGGGTGAACGTCACCTCGTTCGACGCCGCGCTCGTGCCCCAGGCGTTGGCGGCCGCCACCCGCACGACATACGTGCCCGGGGGCGCCGGCGCCGCGAGCGACGTGGCCAACCCCACGTTCACCGTGGCGATGTTCGACAGGCCGGGACCGGAACCGGCGCTCAACACGTAGTGCGTCGGCGCGCAGCCACCCGCCCCTGCCGACCACGTGAACGCCACCACACCGCCGGCCACGCTGTGCGACAACCCTGCGGGCGCCGCCGGCGCCGCCGCGCAGGCCGGCGCGCCCACTGTGACCACCACTTCGGCGGATGCGGGACCAGTGCCGGCGGCGTTCGTGGCACGCACGCGCAGGTAGTAGGTGCCGTCCGGCACCGCAGGCGCCGTGAGCCCGGGTGTCGTCACCGGCACGACCGCAATGGCCGGGCCGCCCGCTGACAACGCGGCTTCGAGCACATAGCCGGTGGGCGCTGGCCCGCTACCGGCCTCCCAGACGATCGCCACGGTACTGCCAGTAGCGGAGGCCGTGAGGTTCGTGGGCACCTCGGGCACGCCAGACTGCGCGGCCAGCACAGCCGTGGCGGCGAGGAGGAATACCGAAAGGATCGAGGAGACTGCGCGTGGCAGGTGCATGCGCGCAAGCCTACGGGCGATGCGTGACAGGGCAGGTCACGGGCGGATTGGACGCCGTGCGCCGATGCATCGGATGACTCGAAATCCGTGCGCTCCTTACGAGAACGCCCGCTCGAACGGGCCAATGAAGCGGCGGTCGTCAGACCAGTCCGTGATCGCGAACACCACCTCGTCGAACACGCCGCCGCCCTGCTGGGCCAGCGCCTCGGCGAAGATGCCGGCCATCATGTCACCGTCGAGCCCGAAGGCACCGCATCCCCAGGCGCCCAGAATCAGCCGCCGCTGGCCGTGCGCGGCCGCCACCGCCAGCACCTTCCGGGTGCGCGCGCGCATCACGTGCGGGATCTCGTCCTGGCGATGCGGGATGTACCTGCGGACGGCCTTCCCGTGCACCGCCGGACTCGTGAGCACCGACATCGTCCACGGCTGCTCCAGCAGCGCGCCGTCATCCGTGCGGAACACCGGGACCTCTGGCGAGTAGATCACGTAGTCCGAATACATCGCGTCGAGCACCGCCCGGCTACGCGGATACATCTCCCGATGCTCGAGACACGCGAAGAGGCCCGACGAACGGGCGATGCATTCTTCCTGCGCCAGTGCGCCATTGAGGAACCCGCCGCCTGGCGACGTGGCTGACGCGAAGTTCAGCCCGGCCACCGGACCAGTGGCGGCCATGCGACGGCCGACGACCAGGATGGACTGGTTCTCCACGGTGATCCGGGGCGACGGGCCCGACACGGGCGTAGGATGCAGCGCGCGCTCGGGCGGATACTCGACCGTGCCTCCGGTGGATGCCTCGAGCGATGCAGTCAGATCGACGACGCGCCCGGACGGCGAGCGGTAGCCGCCGGCGCGGAGGAACCCCACGGTCTC
>JBIKUN010000239.1:0-3639 GCA_044347565.1 Vicinamibacterales bacterium
CGCCGCCGGGCGATTCGGTGCCGTTCTGGGCCTGCAGATGCTGTCGGTCTCGGTGGGCTGGCACCTGTACGAACGGACCGGCAGCGCCTGGGCGCTCGGCCTCGTGGGCGCCACCGAACTGCTGCCCGTGTTCCTGCTGATGCCGGTCACCGGCGCCGTCGCGGACCGGTTCCCGCGCCGCCGGGTCGCCGCGATTGCCCACGCGGTCATCGCCGTCGCCACGACCCTCATCGCGCTCGTGACCTGGGGCGCGTCGTCGGTCGGGCCGATCTACGCGCTGCTCGCGGTGGTGGGCGCCGGACGCGCGTTTGCGATGCCGGCCGCGGCCACGATCCTGCCGCGGCTGCTCTCGCCGGCGGAGTTCGCCAACGCGAACGCGTGGATCGCGTCCACGTTCCAGCTCGCGGCGGTGACCGGGCCGGCGCTGGCCGGCGCGCTCATCGCCTGGACGGGCGGCGCCTCGGTCGGGCTCGCGGTGGCGGCCGCGGGGCAGCTGCTCTTCGTCTCGCAGCTCGCGCGACTGCCGGAGGTGCAGCCGCTGCCGGACGCCGTCACGCCGGGGCTCGACGGCGTGTTCGAGGGCTTCCGCTTCGTCCGCCGCTCGCCCGTCTATCTCGCGGCCATCACGCTCGATCTCTTCGCCGTGCTGCTCGGCGGCGCCACGGCGCTGCTGCCGATCTTCGCGAAGGACGTGCTGCAGGTGGGGCCGGCCGGGCTCGGCTGGCTGCGCGCGGCGCCTGCCGTGGGCGCCACGCTCATGGCGCTGCTGCAGACACGGCTGCCCCCGTGGCGGCAACCGGGCCGCGTGCTGCTTGCCGCCGTGGCCGGGTACGGTGTGGCCACGATCGGCCTCGGCCTCTCGCGCGACTTCTTCCTATCGCTCGCGTGTCTCTTCGCGACTGGCGTGTTCGATTCGGTGAGTGTGGTCATCCGCCTCACGCTCGAGCAGGTGATCACCCCGGACGCGCTGCGCGGTCGCGTGGCCGCCATCAAGTCGGTGTTCGTGGGCTTCTCGAACGAATTCGGCGCCTTCGAAAGTGGCGCCACGGCGGCGCTCTTCGGCCCGGTGGCCTCGGTCGTGGGCGGCGGCCTCGGCGTGCTCGTCGTGGTCGCGGCCATCGCGCGCGTCTGGCCCGAGCTCTGGCGCATCGGCCCGCTGCACACCCTGCGGCCCAGCTCGCATTTGTAACGGGGTCTGTCACCATCACCGGATGTCACGGGGTCTGTCACCGAAGACATTTCGTGACCGTGACAGACCCGGAGACAAATGGGCGGGGCCTCACCGTATTCTCGTCGGCATGACGCGCACCATCGCCCGCTCCGCCGTTACAACGTGGTCCAGGACCTGCGGCCGGGGCTCGCCGAGCAGACGTTCACGGTGAGCGCACGACGCTCACACGCACGCCGGCCTTCGCCTACTTCCAGGGCCCGCAGGCGCAGACGCAGGTGCAGGGCCTCGACGCGATGGTGGCCTACGGCGGCAGCGATCCGGCGAAGCTCGCGCGCCACGGCGGCACCGCCGTGGCAGACCGGCGGGCCGAGCGCTTCCACCACCCGCTCATCGTGGCGTGGGCGCTCCTGGCCGGAGACGCGACGGTGACGGCGATGCGCACCGAGGGCGCCGAGCGCATCCTCGACATCGAGACCGAGGCCGGTCCGGTGACGATGGCCGTCGGCGTCGACGCGCGCCCCACCCGCATCGAGACGCGCGGCGCGCATCCGAACCTCGGCGATGTCGTCATGACGACGACGTTCAGCAACTACCAGGAGGCCAACGGCTGGCGCCTGCCCGCCACGTTCACGACGCGCGTGGACGACTTCACGACCGGCGAATACGCGGTGACGAGCCGCACCGCCGAGACCGGCTCGCCCGAAGCGCCGCCCGCCGGAGCCGGCGCCGCCGGCCGTGAACATCGCCGTGGAGGAGGTCGCGCCGGGCGTCTGGTTCCTCGCCGGTCAGTCACATCACAGCGTGGTTGTCGCCTTCACGGACCGCCTCGTGCTCGTGGAGGCGCCGCAGAGCGAGGCGCGGTCACTCGCCGTCATCGCCAGGGCGCGCGAGCTCAAGCCCGGCACGCCGCTCACCCATCTCGTGATGTCGCACCATCACTTCGATCACTCGACGGGGCTGCGCGCGGCCATCGCCGAGGGGCTCACGATCGTGACGCACGAGGGCAACGACGCCTTCGTGAAGACCATGGCGGCGCGGCCCTTCACCCGCCAGCCGGATGCCCTGGCCAAGGCGGCACAGCCCGTCACGGTTGAAGCCGTGGGCGCGTCGCGCACGATCACCGACGGCACGCGCACGCTCGAACTGCACCATGTGGCCGGGAACCCACACAGCGAGACGATGCTGATGGCGCATCTGCCGAAGGAACGCCTGCTCATCGAGGTGGACGCCTTCAGCCCGGGCGGCACGTATCACCCGTACGCGGCGAATCTGCTCGCGCACATCGAGCGGCTGAAACTGAAGGTGGACCGAATCGTGCCGCTGCACGGCGGCATCGTGACGCTGAAGGATCTGGCGGCGGCGGCAAAACCGGCCGCCTGACGGACGGGACGGACTGACGGGCCACCCGGGGCCGCGCGATCAGGGCTTGGAGCCGAGGAACTCGACGGCCCAGTACTGGTCGTACTTCGAGCCGACGATCCGGACGAGCCCGATGCCCACGAGTTCGTGCTGCGGCTGCAGCACGGCCCGCTTGTGGGAGCGGCTGCCGAGCCAGCGCTCCACCTGCCGCTCCGGCGGCACGCTCGTGCCGAGCACTTCGGCCAGACGCTGCCACGCCTTGACCGACCCGTCGTTCACGCGGGCGAGCCGCTCGGGCAGGTCGTCGCCGGCGGAGTTCCGGTGATCGAGATAGTTGCGGCACGCCATGTCGGCGGCGTGCGCGAGTGCCATGCGATCGAGGATCGGATGCCGCGTGAGCGGCGCCCGCCGTGCAGCCGCACGCGCGGCATTGAGCGCCACGAGCATCTGCGCGTGCTGCGGCTCCGACGTCGTCCAGCTCCGGCCATCCCGGCAGCTGCCGGTGGAACTGCCCGGCGGCGGGAAGGCATCGCGCGCCTGCTGTGCCACCGCGAGGCAGGCCCTGCCGGCCACCGCGACGAACGCGGCGGCAAGCACGAACCGCTGGATATCTCGTGTCGTCATCACCCGCCGGTCGTCATGGCACGAACGACCTCGCGCTCCATCCTACGACGAACTACGGCCGGGCCGGCATGTTCTGGCCTCGTGGGGCCGGGCCGCGCCCCCGGGGCCGGCCACGGGTGATCTAGACTGCTGCGCATGTCTCACGTGCCTTCCGTGTTCGTCCGCGCCGCCGCCACTGCCCTGCTTGCCGCGTTCGTCGCCGCCGTGCCGGCCGCAGCGCAGGCGCCGGTCTACCCCGATCCGCGCCAGCGTGTGCTGACGCACCGCGAGCAGGCGCCGCTCATCAAGGGCTGGATCGAGAAGCGCTTCACCACGGTGATGCCGGAGCTCATGACGCGCACCGGCATCGACATGTGGATCATCGTGTCGCGCGAGTACAACGACGATCCGGTGTTCCGTTCGATGGCCCCGCTCACGACGTATTCGTCGCGACGCCGCACCATCCTCGTGTTCTACAACCCCGGCGGCGGCAAAGCCGTGGAGCG
>JBIKUN010000055.1:0-26316 GCA_044347565.1 Vicinamibacterales bacterium
CTTCGGCTGGTTCCCGGGCGGCACGGCGGTCGTCTGCGCGATGCTCTGCGCGTTCTTCACCGTGTTCACCGGTGGCTCAGGCGTGACGATCCTCGCGCTCGGCGGCCTGCTGTTTCCGGCGCTCGTGAAGGACGGCTACGGCGAGAAGTTCTCGCTCGGCCTGCTCACTGCCTCGGGCTCGCTCGGCCTGCTGCTGCCGCCGGCGCTGCCGCTCATTCTCTACGGCATCGTCGCGCAGTCGCCCATCGAGGATCTCTTCATCGGCGGCATCGTCCCCGGGCTGCTGCTCATCGGCATGACGGCCGCCTGGGGCATCCGCGCCGCCATCACCAACAACGTGCACCGCCCGCCGTTTGCCATGAGCGAAGCGGGCGCGGCGCTCTGGGCCGCGAAGTGGGAGATGCTGCTGCCGGTCGTCATCGTCGGCGCGCTCTTCAGCGGCTTCGCCACCACGGTGGAAGCGGCCGCCATCGGCGCCCTCTACGCGTTCTTCACGCAGGTGTTCGTGCACCGCGATCTGGTCATCGGCAAGGACATCAGCCGCATCGCCGCTGAGTGTGCGTCCACGGTGGGCGGCGTACTGCTCATCCTCGGCGTGGCCGTGGGCCTCACGAGCTGGATGATCGACGCCGACGTCCCCGGCCGGCTCCTCGAACTCACGCAGCAGTACATCCACAGCCAGTGGACGTTCCTGCTCGCGCTGAACGGCTTCCTGCTCGTCGTCGGCATGCTGATGGACATCTTCAGCGCCACGTTCGTCGTGGCGCCGCTGCTCGTGCCGCTCGGCCTCGCCTACGACGTGCACCCGGTGCACCTCGGCATCATCTTCATCGCCAACCTGGAACTGGGCTACCTCACGCCGCCGGTGGGCCTGAACCTGTTCCTGTCGTCGTACCGCTTCCGCAAGCCGCTCATGGAGGTGGCCGCCGCGTCGTTCCCGATGCTGCTCGTGCTCGCCTTCGGCGTGCTCGTCATCACCTACGTACCGTGGCTGACGACGGGGTTGCTCGGCTGGATGGGACGGTTGTAGATCGCCGGTGATCTTCCTGAGCCGGTGGCCGGCGCCACCTCGGTGAAGTAACGCCGGGCCGCCCGTTGGCGCCGTCGAGTACGATACGCCGCGTGTCGTTCTCCCACGGTGCGAAGGACCGCCTGACGCGGCACGACCTGGGACGCTTTGCCGGCGACAGCCTGTTCGACCGTGTCGCTCGCGCGGTCTGCGAAGCGGAAGTGCTGCCGCGCAAGGAACTCTACGAAGCGTGGGAAGTGGCGCGGCGCACCCGCCGCCGCGCGCGGGGCGGCCGCGTGGTGGATGTAGCCGGCGGGCACGGCCTGCTCGCGCACGTGATGCTGCTCCTCGACGACACGTCGCCAGAGGCGGTGGTGGTCGATCCCGCGTGTCCGCCCTCGGCCGATGTCATCAGTGCTGTGCTCACGGCAGCGTGGCCGCGCCTGGCTGGCCGCGTGCGCTACGAGACACGTCCGCTTGGTGAGATCGCCCTCACCGCGGACGACGTCGTCGTGTCGAGCCACGCCTGCGGCGCGCTGAGCGATGCCGTGCTCGACGCCGCGGTTGAGGCCCGGGCGCGCGTGGCGGTGCTGCCCTGCTGTCAGGACGCGGACACGTGCGACGCCGGCCCGCTTGCCGGCTGGATGGACCTGGCGCTCGCCGTCGACACAATCCGCGCGCTCAGACTCGATGCCCGCGGCTACCGCGTGTGGACGCAGACCATTCCCGGCGTCATCACGCCGAAGAACCGGCTGCTCATCGGTGTGCTGCGCGGGCGCGCCGAGGCCACGGCGTCTTCCGACGAATCCGAGGCAGAATAGGCGCGCGCATTCGCGCGGAGGCCGTCGCCATGGTGAATCGACGTTCGTTCCTCGGCTTCGCGGCCGGGCTGCCGCTCGCAGTCACGCCACGCACGGCCGACGCACAGCCCGCGCCGTCGCCGGGCGCCGTGCCGGTGCGCCGGGCCGGCAAGGTGGAGATCGCCTTCAAGTCGCCCACGCCGCGGCCGAATGGTCTGCAGGCCACGGCCGACGGCTTGTGGATCATCGACCAGGGCCCCGGCTGCCGCGCGACCCTGGTGCGCTACGAAGACGGCGCGGTGCTCCGCCAGTTCGAGACCGACACCGTGCTGCCAAGCGGCATCACGTACGACGGCGAGGCGCTGTGGATCGGATCGACGTTCAGCTACGAGAACGTGCGGGTGGACGCGAAGACCGGCGCCGTGCTGGATCGCAAGCCGACACCCGGCTGCACCACCTACACCATGGCGGGGGATCCGCCGGCACGGCGCAGCCCTCTGGCGCCACCGGTGACGCCACCGCCGCCCAGGGCCGCCGATGCCCCGCCAGCCCCGCCGCCCCAGCCGGCGCGACTCACGCAGGGACGGAACATCCGCTTTCAGGGCGCGCACGGACAGGAATGGCGGAACGGCCGGCTCTGGACCACCGCGACGTGCGCGCGATCGATCTACGAGATCGATCCGGCGACGTGGACCGTGCATCGCGTGCTGCAGACGCCAGGACCGCGTCCACACGGCCTCGCCTTCGAGGGGCGGTATCTCTGGCACAACGACGGCGACCTGCACGCCTTCTTCAAGTACGACCTCGACACCAACCGCATCGTCGAGCGGGTGCAGCTCGCCGACGGCGATCCGCTGTCGCACGGGCTCACGATTCAGGGCGAGACGCTCTGGTATTGCGACGACGTCGGCGTCGTGTGCCGCCTGGCGCTCCGCGGCTGACACGAGGGGCGCCGCTTCCGGCACAATAGAGCCGTGGCACAGCGATACTGGCTGATGAAGTGTGAGCCGAGCAGTTACACCATCGACGACCTCGAACGCGACGGCGTCACGAGCTGGGAGGGCGTGCGCAACTACCAGGCGCGCAACTTCATGCGTGACGACATGCAGGTCGGCGATCCGGTGCTCTTCTACGCGTCGAATGCCGACCCGTCGGGGGTGTCGGGGCTGGCGCGGGTGAGCCGCGCCGGGTATCCCGATCACTCGGCCTGGACGAAGGGGCACGACTACTACGATCCGGCGGCCCGACCGGCCTCGCCGGTGTGGTTCATGGTGGACATCGCGTTCGTCGAACGCTTCCCGGCGGCCGTGCCGCTCGAGACGCTGAAGGCCACGAAAGGCCTCGACGCGATGATGGTCACGCAGAAGGGCAGCCGGCTCTCGGTGCAGCCGTGCACGAAGGCCGAATACGACATCGTCGCGCGGCTCGGACGCAAGGTTTCGCGGCCACCGGCGCCACGCCGGTGATATAAACGCCCGATGCCCAAGACGCGCGGCCAGGGGCTGGCCCGGCTCGCCCTCCTCGTCGGGATCGTCTCGCTCGTGCTGCTCGCGGTGACCGGTCCCGGCTATCGCTCCGGGTGGCTGTCGCTCGGCACGGCCCTGCGCCAGCTCTTCGCGTGGGGCTCCTACGGCGGCATCGCCGCCACGATCCTGGCGCTCATCGGGCTGGCCTGGGGCCGCGGCACTGCTCGGCGCACGGCCGCTATCGCCCTCGTCTTCGGCCTCGTGAGCCTGTATTTCCCGCTGCGCTTCCAGCAGGCGGCCGGCGCCGTGCCGCCCATCCACGACATCACGACCGACATCGTGACGCCGCCGCAGTACGTGGAAGTCGCCGCGCTGCGCCGCGAACTCAAGGTGCCGAACGGGCTCGAGCTGCCGCCCGAGGTCATCAACCAGCAGGTCGCGGCCTATCCGGAGATCCAGCCGCTGTTCCTGCCGCTCGCGCCGGCCGACGCGTACCAGAAGACGCTCGCGCTCGTGCGCACGCGCGGATGGGAGGTGGTGGCCGACGACGCCGCCGGCCGCCGCATCGAAGCCACCGCCACCACGTTCTGGTTCCGCTTCAAGGACGACGTCGCGCTGCGCGTGAGCGCGATGCCCGATGGCACGAGCCGTGTAGACATGCGTTCGGTGTCGCGCATCGGCCGGAGCGACATCGGCACGAACGCCCGCCGCATCCGCGAGTTCCTCGCCGACCTCGCGCGCTGACACGGAGCAGGCGCCCGTGCACCGTCCGCGCACCATCCGAGTCACTCGCTACGTCACGCCGCTGCGCGAAGGCGGGTCGCTGCCGGCCATCGTCGAGGCCGACGACGACGGCCTCTACGTGCTCAAGTTCCGCGGTGCCGGCCAGGGTCCGCGCGCGCTCATCGCGGAACTGGTGTCGGGCGAGATCGCCCGCGCCCTCGGCCTGCCGGTGCCGGAAATCGTCTTCGCGGAGCTCGAACAGGAGCTGGCGCGCACCGAGCCGGATCCCGAGATCCATCAGCTCATTCACGACAGCGCCGGCCTGAACCTGGCCCTCGACTTCCTGCCGGGGTCGGTGGCCTTCGATCCGCTCGTGCACACGCTCGATGCCGCGCTCATGGCGCGCATCGTCTGGTTCGACGCCTTCGTCATCAACGTCGACCGCACGGCGCGCAACACCAACATGCTCATGTGGCACCGGCGCCCGTGGCTCATCGACCACGGCGCCTCGCTCTTCTTCCACCACGCGCCGGGCTGGCAGGAAGAAGGCGCGCGCGCCCGCGATCCGTTCACGCGCATCGCCACGCACGTGCTGCGGCATCGCACGCACCACGTGCCGGCGGAAGACGCGGCGCTCGCGGCGGCGCTCTCCGGCGCTGTGCTGGACGAGATCCTCAGCTGGGTGCCCGACGCGTGGCTCGACGGCGACCCGGCCACCACGCGCGACGCTTACGCGCGCTACTTCCGCGATCGGCTCGCCGTGCCGCGAGCCTTTGTCGAGGAGGCGGCGCGTGCGCAGTGAGGCCCTCTACGACTACGCGATCATCCGCGTCGTGCCGCGCGTCGAACGCGGCGAGCAGATGAACGTCGGCGTGATCGTCTCGGCGGTGGACGCGGATTACCTCGAGGCGCGCATCGACGACGATCTGTCGCGGCTGCTCGTGCTCGACGCGACACTCGATCTCGAGGCCGTGTGCGCGGCGCTGACGACGATTCCCGCCGTGTGCGCGGGTGGCCCCGGCGCCGGACCGCTCGGTGACCTGCCGGCCCGCGGACGGTTCCGCTGGCTGGTCTCGCCCCGCAGCACGGTCGTGCAGATGTCGCCGGTGCACACCGGCCGCGGCGACGCGCGGGCGGCGCTCGACCGCCTGTACGACACGATGGTGCGCCGGCCGGGACCCGCGACGCCCCGGTAGCGCACCCCGAGCGGAGGGCTGGCCCGCTTCCCGCCGGCGGCTTCTTCCGAGTCTTCGCCGACGATCGCCCGCAGAAGCGGGCCATAATAGGGGGACCGCATGACATGGACTGAAGCCGTCATCCACCGCCTGACCGATACGACAGGGTCCAATCCCGCCGCCGTTGACGACCCCGCCCTGCCGGCGGCGAGCCCGTGGCGTGCCGACGTGCCCGCCGCGGTGGTCGTGTTCCTCGTGGCCGTGCCGCTCTGCCTCGGCATCGCGCTCGCGTCGGGGGCGCCGCTGTTCGGCGGCGTCATCTCGGGGATCGTCGGCGGCATCGTCGTGGGTTCGCTCAGCGGCTCCCACTTGATGGTGAGCGGCCCGGCCGCCGGTCTCACGGCCATTGTCGTGTCGGCCATCGCCACGCTCGGGTCCTATCCGGCCTTCCTCGTCGCGGTGGTGCTGGCCGGCGGCGTGCAACTGACGCTCGCGGCGCTCCGCGCCGGCGTCATCGGCTACTACTTCCCGTCGGCGGTCATCCGCGGGATGCTGGCGGCGATCGGCCTGATTCTGATCCTCAAGCAGATCCCGCATGCGGTCGGCTACGACGCCGACTACGAAGGCGACGAGACGTTCGTGCAGGCGACCGGCGAGAACACCTTCAGCGCCATCGCGCACGCCCTGCAGAGTATCGAGCCGGCCGCCGTGGTGCTCAGTCTCGTGGCGCTGGCCATGCTGGTGCTGTGGGACAACACGCGGCTGAAGAAGTACAAGCTGCTGCCCGGCCCGCTCGCCGTCGTCATTGCCGGTGTCGTCGGTCAGTGGGTGCTGCCGTGGCTCCATCCGGAGCTGCAACTCGAGGCCGAGCACCTGGTCGCGCTGCCGACGCCCGGCTCGCTCTCCGACATCGGCTCCCTCTTCGCCTTCCCCGACTGGAGCGCCATCGCGCGGCCCGACACCTGGCGCATCGCCGTGACGCTCGGCGTCGTCGCCAGTCTCGAGACGCTGCTCAGCCTCGAGGCCACCGACCGCATTGACCCGTTCAAGCGCGAAGCGCCGACCGACCGCGAACTGGCGGCGCAAGGCATCGGCAACATCGTGGCCGGGCTCATGGGCGGTCTGCCCGTGACCGGCGTCATCGTCCGCAGCGCCGCCAACGTCGACGCCGGCGCGCAGACCAAGCGCTCGGCCATCATCCACGGCGTGCTCCTGCTCATCGCGGTGCTGACCATCCCGATGCTGCTCAACATGATTCCGCTGGCGTCGCTCGCGGCCATCCTGATCTACACGGGCTTCAAGCTGTCGCATCCGCGCCTGCTGCGGCACGCCTGGGCCCAGGGCCGGACGCAGTGGCTGCCGTTCCTCGTGACGGTCAGCGCGATCCTGCTCTCGGACCTGCTGGTCGGCATCACGATCGGACTGGCCGTGGGCTTCGTCTTCATCCTGTTCGATCAGCTCCGCTACCCCTGCTTCACCGTGGTGAGCCCGCAGGGCAGCGTGCTCACGCGGCTCAAGCTGCAGGAACAGGTGTCGTTCCTGCACAAGGCCTCGTTGGCGCGTCTGCTCGACGACATGCCGGCGGGCGCCCGCATCGAGATCGACGGCACGGCATGCCAGCACATCGATCACGACGTCCTGGAGTTCCTGAGCGACTTCCGGCAGACGGCCCGGCTCAGGCGCATCGACTTCCGCACCGTGGGCATCGACCTGCCCGCCCTGAGCCCGAGCCACTAGCAGCCAGCAAACGGACCGCCGACGATGGAAAACCTGCAGCGCCTGTTCGACAACAACAAGGCCATCGTGGCCGAGATCACGAAGAGCGATCCCGAGTTCTTCACGCGCCGGGCGGGCAAGCAGGAGCCGCACTTCCTGTTCATCGGCTGCGCCGACAGCCGGGTCCCGATCGAGACGCTGACCGGCGTGGCGCCCGGTGAGATGTTCGTGCACCGGAACATCGCCAATCAGGCGCTGGCCGCCGATCTCAACCTGCTCTCCGTGCTGCAGTACGCGGTGGAGGTGCTCGACGTCAAGCACGTCATCGTGTGCGGGCACTACCAGTGCGGCGGCGTGAAGGCGGCCATGGGCGACGAGTCCTACGGCCTCGTGGACCACTGGCTGGCCGGCATCCGCGACCAGGTGCGGCGCCATCAGTCGGAGCTCGACGCGGAGATCAACGAGCAGGCGCGCTTCGATCGGGTGGTCGAGCTGAACGTGCTGCGTCAGGTCTACAATCTGTCGCGCACCCCGATCGTGCAGAACTGCTGGAAGCGCGGGCGCCGCCCCCTGCTGCACGGGATCGTCTACGACATCCGCGACGGTCGGCTGACGCCGCTCGTGCTCGAGGTCGACGGGTCGGACAAGGTGCGGGCGCTGCTCGAGGCCGACAGGCGGGGGGTCGGGGTCTGAGCGCCGGCGACCGCCGGATCGTCCTGCTCGAGGCGCTCGCGGACCCGGCGGTGCAGCCCGGCTGCCGCAGGCAGTCGCGCCCGGCGTGGTCTATGTCGCGGTGGAGATGACCGGGCTTTTGTCCGGGCCGGCGTGCCGTGCGCGCGGTCGGATGACGTGCGCGTGCATCGGTGGACCAAGCTCACGGCCAACTGCGCCTCGAACGCGCTGTCAGCACTGTCGCAGCAGTGCTACGGCGTCGTCGCCGCCGACGCCGGCGTGCGCGGCCTCATGGACCGTGTGACCGACGAGATTGCCGCCGCGGCCAGGCGAGTGCCGGGCCGTGGCGGCGCCGGCCGGGCGTCCGATGGCGCCATCGCTGGCGTCACCGGGTGCCCTTCACCGCCCCCCCACCCGGGGCTGGTCGCCTGGATCGGCGGTAGATGCGGCTGGGCACTCAACTCACTGGGCATCCGGGGTCTGGCTGGCCCACGAAGCGTCCTCATCGGTGCTTTCGCCCCAGACGATGTTCTCGCCCCAGACGACGTCGTTGCCCCAGACGACGAACCGGCCTTCGGCGTTGCCCCACAGTGTGTTGCCGGCATCGCCGGTGCGGCTCCCCCAGATCCTGCCGGTGCAGTTGTCGCCGCCGCACTCTTCGCCCCAGACGATGTTTTCACCCCAGCCGACGTTCTCGGCCCAGACGATGTTCTCGGCCCAGACGATATTCTCGGCCCAGACGATGTTCTCGGCCCAGACGATGTTCCCGCCCTGGATGACGCCAGGCGACTTCGCCGCCTCCAGGCAGGTGCTGCCACAGGCCTGCCCCCAGACGATGTTCTGGCCACTCGGCCCTCCGCGCGACCCCCACGTGACGTTCAGGGAGAATGCGCTGGCTGACGGCGTGATGAGACCGTCGGTGACGAGCCAGTTGCCCCACAGCAGGCGGCGGCTCCACGTCGCCTGCAGCGGATAGGGCGAGCCGGCGCTGTTGCTGGCGAAGAAAGTCGCCAGCGACAGAGCGTCCCGGGTGTTCAGCTGGCCCGTGCCCTGCGTGAGCACGTCCGCCGCCGCCAGCGGTGTCGCGGTGTACTGCAGAATGGCCTTCACCATGTTCGGGGTGAGCCCTGGATTCGCTTCGAGCATGAGTGCGATGGCGCCGGCCACGGCCGGCGCCGCCATGCTCGTGCCGGTCAGGGTCATGTAAGGCAGCGGCGCCGGGCCTCGCCGGCCCGGCCGCAACCGCTGCGGCTGGGTGACATAGAGCTCGCTGCCCGGGCTCGACAGCGACACGACGGCCGTGCCGGGGGCCACCAGATCCGGCTTGGCGAGGAAGTCGTGCGCCGTCGGTCCGCGCGAGCTGTAGGCGGCCACGACGTCGTCGGCCGTCGACGGCGTGCCCCGGGTGTCGGTGGCGCCCACCGTGATGACCCAGGGGGCGTTTCCGGGCGCCGTAATCGCGCCGTACTGTGGCGCGCCCTTGGCGTTGAGCCCGATGTTGCCGGCCGCCGCCACGACGACGATGCCAGCGTCGACCGCCCGCTTGGCGGCGAGCGTGAGCGGGTCGGTCAGGTAGGACTCGAACACACCGGCTCCGAGCGACATGTTGATGACCCGGATGTTGTAGACCTGCCGATTGGCCACTGCCCAGTCGAGCGCGGCAATGATGTGACTGACCCGGCCGCGGCCGGAGCGGTCGAGCGCCTTGAGCACCACGAGGGACGCCTCGGGTGCCACGCCGGACCGTGAGGAATCGGAGGCGCCGTTGCCGGCGATGATGCCGGCCACGTGGGTGCCGTGACCCCATTCGTCGCCCGTCGTGCTCGTTGCTGAGACGAAGTCGACGAACCGCGAGACGCGCGGCGCCCCCAGGGTAGCGGTGCGGGCGGACGCGAGGTCGATGTGTGAGGCCGAGACGCCCGAGTCGATGACGGCCACGCCAATGCCCCGTCCGGTGAAGGCCAGCGGCCGCACGATTACCGTGGTTACTCGTGGCGGGGAGGGTGGACTGAAACCGCGTACGGCGGGCCGGGAGCCGAGGCGGCGGGGAACCGTGGCTGCGACAGAACTCGGTCTGGAGGGGGCTGGAAGTTGCACCCCCTCCACCGGGCGGTCGAAGTGCACCCGGCGGATGGCGCCATGCTGGGCCAGGCGCCGCAGCATGCGCTTGCTCATGCGCACCGTACGTCCGCTCATGCCCGGCAGCCGCGACTGCATGCGGCCGCCGGCCTGACGGATGATCGCATCAGCATCGGCATCGTTCCAGAACTCGACGATGACCGGCACGACGGCGTCTTCCGAGCCCATGTCGCGCAGCAGCTCGTCGAACTTGGCGTCGCCGGCGCGCAGCGGAGCGTCGGTCTGGGCACTGGCGTGCGGGGCAGCCAGCGCCAGCAAAGCCGCTGCTGCCAGGGTATAACGCGCCGCGCAGCGCCCTGCCGCCACGGTGAAGCCGACTCTCTCGAAGATGGGCATACCCGCCGGTGTCGCAAGGGCAGTGCCAGCGCCGGGGACGCGGCTGGGGCGGCGGTGGCTTGGACGGAATTGCGGGGCGATTCGGCGGATTCGGACGCAGCCGCCGGCGCCAGTACGGCCGCAGCCCCCAGGGTGTTGCGTGTGCCGGAATGGAGCAGCCAGGACGGTATCGGCGCCTGACCGTACAAGAAAGACGTTCTAGATCAATGACTTGCGGGCATATGTCCCGTTTTGGGACGACCCTGCATCGAAGCCGCACACGCCGGCGAGAGCGGCCACGAGCGCCGTGCCCTCGCGCACGAACCACGGCGGCGCCGGTCGTCGACACGGTAACGGTCGAGTCCCTTCATGGCCGGGCGGTGGGTGGAGCCCGCCGTCTACTGGGGACGGGGCGGAGCCCCGGGCGTGCCGGGCGGCTGCTGGACGACGCCCGGCATCGGTGAACCCTCCACCCCGAAGAACCCGGGGGTGGCCACCGGCGCCTGCGGAGGCAGCGGCGTGAACAGTCCACCCGCCGGCATGACCTGGGGCTCCAGCGACTGGCCAAAGGGGTTGGCGACGGGGGGGCCGAACGGGGGGGCGTCGGGCACCGGCTCGGGCATCGCCACATCGGCGTCGGTTTCGACCAAGTCGCTCGCGTCGGGTACCGGCGGCACGCCGAACGGGCGCGGCGCGGCCGCACGGGCACCACCCGCGGCGGCGCTGCCGCCGCCGGCTGGCGGCGTGCTGCTGGCCAGCACCAGGATGCGGTCGTAGGAGGACGCCCCGCTGCCGGGCACCGCCCGGGCAGCCGCCACGTAGCCGGCGGCACCGCGCAGGACGATGTCGAGCGCCTTACCCTCGGGCACGCCCTCGAGGCGGAGCGTCAGCGGCGGCCCGGTCACCCTGTCGGCGCCGACGATGCGGGTACCGCCCACCCGTCCCCACTCGGCCAGCACCTGCCGCACCGGCACGTTGGTGGCCTGCAGAGTGACCAGGCCGTCGCGGATGTCGAGCGCGAGCGGCTGGGCCACCGCCGGTCGGGCCGCGAGAAGAACGAGCGCCGCCAGAAGTGCGTGGCCCCGCATGGTCCAAGTATACGCTCCGCGGCGGGCGCCGGATGAACACGACCGGACGTCGTCGACCACACGGTGGATGATCTCGTCGCGCGACGCAACTCGGGCAAAGCCCGAGCGCACGGGCACGCGTCGCGCGCGCCAGCGCACGATGAGCGGAAACCCTCTCGACCTCGGCAATCGGCGCGCGAACGCCCCGCGCGCTACAATGGTCTGTTGACCACCACGACTGACGCCCCATCACAGCAGCCGGGATTCGCCGCCCTCGGCCTCGACGACGCCATCGTCAAGGCCGTCACGGCCCTCGGCTACGAAGAAGCCACCCCCATCCAGCGCGCCGCCATTCCGGTGCTCCTGACCGGCCAGGACATCATCGGCCAGGCCGGCACCGGCACCGGCAAGACCGCCGCGTTCTCCCTGCCGATGCTCCACCGGCTGCTCGAGACGCCGGCCGCGAAGAGGGGGCTGCCGCGCGCCCTCGTGCTCGTGCCCACGCGGGAGCTGGCCATGCAGGTCGCCGAAGCGATCCACAAGTACGCCAAGAAGACGCACCTGACCGTGGTGCCACTCTACGGCGGCGCGCCGATGGATCAGCAGATCCGCGCCCTGCGCCGTGGTGTCGAGATCGTCGTGGCCACGCCCGGCCGCGCCCTCGACCACCTGCGCCGCACCACGCTCGATCTCTCGGCGCTCGAGATCCTCGTGCTCGACGAAGCCGACGAGATGCTCGACATGGGCTTCGCCGACGACCTCGAGGCGATTCTCACGACCACGCCGCCCACGCGGCAGACGGCACTCTTTGCCGCCACGATGGCGCCGCGCATCGCCTCGATCGCGGAACGCCACCTGCGCAAACCCGAGCGCATCACGGTCAAGGCCGAGAAGCGCGCGCCCGGCAAGATGCCGCAGATCCGGCAGCAGGCCTACATCGTCTCGCGCGGGCAGAAGGGCTTCGCGCTCGGCCGCATCCTCGAGTTCGAGGACCCGGCCTCGGCCATCGTCTTCTGCCGCACGCGCCTCGAGGTGGACGAACTCACCGACACGCTCAAGTCGCACGGCTACGGCGCGCAGGCGCTGCACGGCGGGCTCGACCAGCGGCAGCGCGACCGCGTGATGTCGCTCTTCCGCTCGGAGAAGGCCGACGTGCTCGTCGCCACCGACGTGGCGGCGCGCGGCCTCGACATCGACCACGTGTCGCACGTCATCAACTACGACATCCCGACGGCGCCCGAAGTCTACGTGCACCGCATCGGCCGCACGGGCCGCATCGGCCGCGAAGGCGTGGCCATCACGCTCATCGATCCGCGCGAGCAGCGCACGCTGCGCTTCATCGAGAACGTCACCAAGCAGAAGATCGAGGTCGCGACGCTGCCAACGCTTTCGGCGCTCAAGGCGCGCCGCCTCGAAGCCACGCGCGGCGCCATCACGACACGCATCGCCGCCGGCGACCTCGACGAGACGCGCGCGCTCGTGCAGACGCTCGGCGCGGACTTCGACATCACCGACATCGCGGCCGCGGCGGTCGCGCTGCTGCAGGCCGCAAGCGAGACGGCGGCCGGCAACCAGCCCGACCAGGAAGCGCCACGCGCCGCCCGGCCCGACTACGACGACACCCGCCGTGCCCCACGCCGCTTCGACGGCGACGACCGGCGTCCGCCGCGCAGGGACGATCGCGGCGAGGCGCCGCGCGCACCGCGCCAGGACGGCGACTACGAACGCCGCCCCGCCGCCGCCCGCGCGCCCAGGCCAGAGCGCCCATTCGCACCGCACGAGACGCGCGAGGCGCGTCCGCCGCGCGCGCAGACGCCGCTCGCCGGCGCCGTCGTGCTCTCGTTCAGCGTGGGCCGCACGCAGGGCGTGCGCCCGGGCGATCTCGTGGGCGCCATCACCGGCGAAGCCGGCATCACCTCGCGTGAACTCGGCGCCATCACCATCCTGCCGCACTCGTCGCTCGTCGAAGTGGCCGGCGATGCCGCCGCGCAGGTGATGAAGGCGATGAAGGGCGCGTCGATTCGCGGTGAACAGTTCACCGTGAAGGTGGCCAAGCCGCCGCGCGAGTAAGTCCGGCCGGCGCGCCCGCGCCGGCATCGAGCATCAGTGCGCGACCGCCGCCAGGTGGTCGCGCAGCACGTCCTTGCCGAAGTCGCCGTTGAAGTCGCGCCACACCGAGTGCACGTGGTTGCCGTCGTTCTGCGTGTTGTCGAACTCGATGAGGAACGTCGGCCCCTGCACGCGGTAGTAGTGCTTCTCGCCGCGGGTGACGCCGCCGGCCCATGCGAAGCGCACCTGTTCGAGACCGCCGCGCCGGGCCACGGCCATCCGCTCGGCCGCCACATCGGCCTCCATCGTCGAGGTGTAGACCTCGATGAGCCGCACGAGCATCGCCTGCTGCGCGGGCTGCAGCGCCGAGTACAGAATCCCCTCGGCCGCGAGCGGGGTGATGTCGTTCTTGTTCATCGTGAGGATGTCGGTCGGCGCGGTGGCGCTGATGATCGCCGCCTTCTGCTGCTCGGGCGTGAGCGCCTGCAGCAGCGCGCGCGCCGCATCCTCTTCTTCGCCAAGCACACGCGTGCCCTTCTGCGGGCCCTCACGCACATCGGCGGGATTGCTGCCAAGGAACATCGGCGAACTGGCCACCTGGCTTGCCACCGAGCCGTCGTTGATCGTGAAGCGCACCGAGACGTGATGCCCCTCGACCCGCCAGCCCCACGCGCCTTTCGCGCCCGGCGTGCCGAAGATCGAGACGAAGTACTCCTCTTTGTTGCGCGCGAACCGCCCGCCGGCTTCCACCACCTTCAGCACGTCTTCGAGCCCGATGATGGTGGTGACCTTGCTGTAGCCGCGCGCGCTCAGGCCCGTGCGCAGCAGGTCGTGGGCAAGCCGCCGCTGCGGCTCGGTCATGTCCTTGAGCATCAGACCGCGGCGCGGGAAGGTCTCGTTGGGGATGAAGTGCCAGCGCAGGCGATCGTCGCTGCCGAAGGTGAAGGCGGCCTTCGCGCGCTGCTCGGACGTGAGGCTGTCGAGGAACTGTCCGGCGGCCGTGGCCATCGCCGCGGCCGATCGCTGCGAGGCCAGCAGCGCGCCGCCGATGGCGGTGGTGACGAGCGTGGCGGCTACGGCGAGTCTGAGCGCGTCGAGTCGGGTCATGCAGTCTCCGACGCGCATTCTACCCGCGGATGGTCACCGTCGCAGTGCCGGACGTCGTCGAGGGGTCCGCCGTGACATCCACCCACGGCCAGTACGGATTCAACTGGAAGGCGGCCATGCGTTCCGCGTCCATGCGTTCGGACGACACGGCACACGCCCGGGGGGCGCGCAGCCCGAGCGGCTCATTCGTGCACTGCGTCACCAGGGCTCCGGCCGGCGGACCACAGGCCGCCACCGCCGCCGTCAGCATCCCCAGCCCCCACGTACTGTCCCACCATGCGCCGCTCATGCCTGGATAAGCGCAGGAGCCCGGGCAGATGGCTCACCGATTTGTAACGGGGTCTGTCACGGTCACCGCATGTCACGGGTTGGTGACCGTGACAGACCCCGTTACAAATGGGGTCAGTTGGTGCTGGCGCCGAGCATGCCCTTCAGCTGCTTCGCGATGTCCTCGTGGGTGGCGAACCACACGCCGCCCTTGCTCTTCATGTGCGTGATGAGGCGGTCGAGGATGGCCACGCGCGACCGGTGGCCCATGTAGTGCGGGTGCATCGTGAGCACGTAGAGGCCGCGTTCGTCCCACGCCACGTCGAACTCCGACCGGAATACCTCGAGCACGTGTTCGGGCGAGGGCATCGAGCCGTCGGCGGCGCCGAAGTAGGGCGCGTCGTCCACGATGCGCTCGATCGGCAGTTCCACGAGGCCGGTGGGCTTCCCGTCGAGGTTGATTTCGTAGGCGTCGTCGCTCGCCATCAGGCTGCTATCGTACAGGAACCCGGCCGCCTTCACCTGCGCGAGCGTGTACTTGCTGAACTTCCACGACGGCGCGCGGTAGCCCACGGGCCGCTTCCCCATCGCCTTGGTCAGCGTCTCGATCGACTGGTCGAGCAGACGCTGCTCTTCCTTCTCGTCGTTCAGCACCGGCAGCCGCTCGTGGATCCAGCCGTGGATGCCGATCTCGTGCACCTTCCGCGACAGGATGTCGGGAATCATCTGCGGGTGCAGCAGCGAGCTGACCGCCGGGATGAAGAACGACGCCGGCACCTTCTGCTTGTCGAGCAGGCGGAGGATGCGCGGCAGCCCGTCCACCGCGCCGTACTCGCCGCGCGAGAGCACCTCGTAGTCGAGGTTGCCCTGCGAGAGCGCCATCGTGGCGTTGTCGACATCGAACGAGAGCGCCACCGCCACGCGGTTGCCGCCGGGCCATTCAGCCGGCTTGAGACGCCTGCCGGCGCCCACGTGGAACATCTCGGCCTTCAGTTCATCCAGGCTCTTGGTCACACCGGGCAGCGGGTTGGCTTTCGGTGCTGGCGCGGGCGCCTGCGCCTCGACGTTCGCGCCGGGTGCGCAGGCCGTGGTGAGGACGGCCGCCGCCATCAGGGTGATCAGGGTGCGCGCCAGGTGCCGTGTCATCGGTGCTCCTTCGAGAGATACCGCTGCATCCTCGGTCACGCCCGCCCACGAGTCAAGAGCGCGCCGGCGAGCACGGCGCTGTCGGCGTAGTGCACGAGCAGCAGATCCGCCTGGCGCACCGCCGTCAGGAGCCGCTCGCGGTCGAGCGGACGCGGGCCTTCGGCGCAGGCACGCGCGCACTCGGCGCGCAGCACCGTGAGCGCGAGCGAGAGCCACGCGGCGAGCGCTCGCGTGGCGTCGGCCTGGTAGGTGACCCACGCGCCGAACGCCTTGCCGGCGAGATAGCGCCGCACGACGGGTGCGACGTACGGCCACGCCGGCGCCACCCAGCGCGCGTCGAGCGCCGCGAGATTCGCCGGCAGCGCCGGCCACGTCCACGGCGCGCGACACGCCGCAGCGCCTAGTGTCCAGGCGGCGTCGGGCGTCCAGGCGGCGCGTGTGACTGCCGAGAGCGTGGCATCATCCGCGGCCACGGGCGGACGCTCGAACGCGCCGATCGCGTCAGCGAGCGTTGCGCCGCCCGGCGTCCATCGCGCCAGGTCCTCCGCCTGCGCGGCGAGCCGCGCCAGCACGTCCTCCACCGCACCGGGCCACGCCGACGGCCCCGCGAGGGCGTTGACCACGTGCGCCTCCCACGCGGACAGCGCGTCGAGATCCATCAGCACGCGGTCGCTCAGGCGCGGCGGCAGCGCGTCGCGCGCGTCGAGGCCCTCGGGCACACCGCCCCCGGGCACGGCCTCCGGCCCGCGCACGATCGTGACCGGGCGCGTCGCGTCCACAAGCATTGCCGCGGCGGTGGGACAGAAGTGCGAGAGCGCCACGCGCACGCCGCGTCCGTCCACGAGACACACGCGCGGAAAGTGCTGGCAACTCGCCGGCAGCGCCTCGTGGCCGAGCGTGGCGTGCACGGCGCAGTGCCGCGCGGCGGACGCCGCCTCCTGGCCGGACTCGCGCGCAACATGGAACACACACGCGCCACTCGCGAGACGGAACGTGCCGGCCATGCCGTCGGGCGCCTCCGAGGTTTCCTGCAACCAGACGACCGAGCCATCCACCGTGGGCACGCGGCCGCTTGTCACCGCGGCGTCGATCGACGCCACCACGCGTGACTCTACGGGCAGCGGCCAGCCGGCACGGCAGCACGCGCCGCTGTGGCGGCACGCGTAATCCACGTGGCACGACAGCCAGAGGGTGTCAGACACGGCGCGGCGTCACCTCACGGGACCTCGGTTCCTGGTGCCCGGCCCCGCCTCAGTGCCCTGCTTCCGCGTCCGCCTCGATCTCGACCAGATACTCGTCGCCGATGAGACGGGCTTCGACGAGCGTGTTGGCCGGCTGGATGCGCGCGAAGCGTTCGCCGTGCGCGCGCGACACCGCTTCCCAGTGCGCGACGTTCGACACGAAGACCCGCGTGCGCACGACGTCTTCGAGCCGGCCGCCGAGCGACTGCAGCGCGCCGGCGATCTTGTCGATGACGGCGTGTGTCTGCGCCGCCGCGTCGGTGCCGCCGATGAGCCGGCTGCCGTGCGTGGCGGTCGTGCCCGACACGTGGATGCGCGAGCCACTGCGCGTCGCCCGCGAGTAGCCGGCCAGCGGCTCCCAGGGCGTGCCGCTGAAACACTTCGTCGTGCCGTTCGGCCCCGGCCGCACCTCGAAGGGCGGCGGGAACGAGTCGAGGTGATGGCTGAGGTCGCCGGACGCCGTGAGGAACGGCGGCACGCGGTACTCGTCGCCGCAGTCGCCGGGAATCGGCGTGAGCGTGGCGATGGCCGCCTCGAGGTGGGCGCGGTCATCGCTCGAGAGCTGGAAGCTGCACAGCCGCTGGTTGTCGTCGATGTGCGCGCGCTCACCCAGCCGCGCGCCGACGATGACGGCGGCCACGCCCGGCTGCTCCATGATGAAGCGCGTCGCCACGTTCGTGAGCGACACGTCGTGACGCGCGGCGACGTCCTTCGCCGCCCGCAGCACCCGCTGGAGGGTGGGCCAGCCGCCGGCTTCGCGGATGAAGCGCCCGTACTTCATCTGCGACCACGTGCCGTCGGTCTCCCACGCGGGTTCGTCCTTCCCCAGCCACTTCTCGCTCAGCCAGCCGCCGCACACGGTGCCGTAGGCGAGCAGCCCCACGCCGAACTCGGCGCACACCGCGGCGAGCCGGCCGGCGGCGCGGCGGTCGATGAGCGAGCAGCTCACCTGGTTCGACACCACCTCGATGCCGCTCGCGAGCACGACCCGCAGGTGCGCAGCGTCGACGTTGGTCAGGCCGATCTGGCGGATGAGGCCCTCGCGCTTCAGGTCCTGCAGGTGGAAGAGTGCGTCGAGCCACGACGGATCGGCATAGTTCCAGGCGTGGAACTGCAGCAGGTCGATCGCCGGCATCTGGAGCCGCTCGAGCGAGCGAACGATGGCGGCGCGCACGTCGGCGGCGCTGACCGGGCCCGGCTTCGGCACCCACTTCGTGAAGAGCTGCAGCCGCGCCGGATCGCCGAGTACGCGGCACTTGCCGGCGATGATCTCGGCCGACCCGTAGTGGTCGGCCATGTCGAACGACGTGAAGCCAGCGTCGATGTAGGGCGTCATCGCCCGGGCCGCGGCATCGAGGTCGATCGCGCGGCCGTCGCGCTCCATGTCGGCGATCTGCCACAGGCCGGTGACGACACGCGAAATCTCGAGGCCTGGCGCAAGGGCGGTGCGGCTGATGGCGGACACGGGCAGAGGTCTCCTGACTATTCGGGCGGCAGGCTGGCGAAGCGCGCGGCGAGATCGACGCCGCGGGCGGCGAGCGCGCGCGTCTCGCGCAGGTACACGACGGTGCCCAGGGCCATCACGACCGCCCACACGGGCGTCGAGCGGAAGTACCACGCCGCGGCCGGACCGGTCAGGTCCTTCCACGTGTGCACGGCGAGGAAGAGCGCCAGCACGGCGAGGCCGGCCACGGCCACCGGCACCTGCTGGCGGCGCGACGGCAGCACCGAGACATGGGCCGCGAGGGTGGGATTGGTCGACGGCAGCGCCAGCACCGAGAGCGCCATCAGCAGGAAGTTCACGAGCATCGACGTCACGAGGATGTCCACACCGAGGAAGAAGTCACCCGCGAAATGGCTGCCGAGCACGCCGAGCGTCGCCATGCCGGCGCTGGCGATGATGGCGATGTGCGGCGTACGCAACCGCGGATGTACGCGCGATACGGCCTGCGGAAAGATGCCGTCCTCCGCCCACGCGAACATCAGCCGCGACACGCCGAGCAGCATCGCCGGCAGGTCCTTGATGAGGGCCACGGCGGCGCTCGACACGATGACCACCGTCCAGA
This sequence comes from Vicinamibacterales bacterium, assembly GCA_044347565.1. Taxonomy (GTDB): domain Bacteria; phylum Acidobacteriota; class Vicinamibacteria; order Vicinamibacterales; family UBA2999; genus CADEFD01. The sequence continues at coordinate 18,959 of JBIKUN010000055.1, forward strand.
AGGGCGGCAGCACGTAGCCGAGCAGGCCCGGCGCGGTCACATCGCGCACGCGCGCCTCGGCCGCCACGTACTGCCACGGCACCGCGTGGTAGACCGCCGCGGTGAAGAGGAAGTAGAAGACCGCCACCGAACCGACGGCGATGAAAATGGCGAGGGGCAGATCGCGGCTCGGGTGTTTCGCTTCCCCGCCGGCCTGCGCGATCGAGTCGAAGCCGATGAACGAGGCGAAAAGCAGCGCGGATGCCGGCAGCAGCACCGAGCCGAGCGGCGACGCTTCGGCCGCGAGCGACACGGTGGAGCCGCGGGTGGCCAGCGCCGCCAGGAACTCCGCCTGCGTGTGCGAGAAGCCGGCCACCACGACCACGGCGCCGAGCGCGAAGGTGAGGAACATGAGCGGCACCATCAACCGCTCATAGGCCTTCACGCCGCGCAGGTTCACCGCAGCCGCCGCCCACAGGAAGCCGAGCGCGATCGCCAGGCGCACGCCGCCGGACTCGAGCGTGGCGGCCGCGCCCGTCCATTCGAGCGCCACGGCGATGTCGCGCAGGAAGGGCGTGATCACGTACGAGACGACACCAATCGCCACGCAGAGCGAGAACCACTGAGAGAACGAGGCGATGAAGCCGAGGTATGGCGAGAGCGACCGGCTGGCGTAGATGTAGCTGCCGCCGGCACGCGGCATCGCCGAGGCGAGGATGGCGTAGGCGAGGCCGGCGAACACCGCCGGCACGGCGCCGAGCAGGAACGCCGCCAGCACGTTGGGCCCGATGCCGGGCACGTTGCGCTGGATCATGAACGGGATGACGTTCAGCCCGGCGCCCACCATCGAGCAGATGCCGGTGGCGGTGAGGCCGAGCAGCCCCATCTCGCGGGCGAGCCCGGAGCGCGCGCCCGGTGTGACGGCCGCCGGCTGGCCGGCGCTCATCGGCGCGGCGGCGCCGGCGCCATCGGCGGGTGCCCCGTCGGCGCCTTCATGGCCGCGAAGAGCGTGATGTGGTTGTTGATGATGCGGGCCTTCTCGGTCTCGTTGACGTCGGTCGTGCCGACGCCGCGTTCCGACGTGCCGCCGAGCACGATGCCATCGGTGCGCGGCATCATGTGCACGAAGAGGCCGCGCTGGTCGGCCGGGATGTTCCAGCCGCCGCTCGTGCTGTAGTGCACCTCGGGCTGCGGCGGCAGCAGCACGAGCAGGCCCTTGAGCGGCATCAGCTCGTCGTCACCGAAGAGCGCCCTGGCGCCGAGGCCCGTGCAGTTGACGATGAGGTTCTCGGAGAGCGCCATCACGTCGCGCGTGGTCTCGAACTTCCGGATGACGATGTGCCCGCCGAAGTTCAGCACGTCGTCCATGAGCGCCGGCAGGTAGATGTTCGGCTCGATGCGCATCTCCGGCCGCTCGATGGCGTAGGTCGTGGGGAACGGATGTTCGCCGGGCTGCAGCAGCGTCTGCTCGCTGTTCAGGTGCCGCGGCAGGAGCGCGTTCTCGCCGCGCGCCGACTCGGCCGACTCGGTGGGCGCATAGTTCATGATCCACGAGATGCCGTAGCGCGGCGAGGCCATGAACTGCAGCTGGCGATACGCGATCTCGGCCGCCTGCACGAGCTGCGCGCTCCACTCGGGTGTGCGCTTCGCGAATTCGACGAGGCCCGAGGTGGGCGTCCACGAGGCGAGCGACCAGTTGGAGGTCACGTCCGGCGGCACACGCTCGGCGTAGATGGTCACCGCGAAACCGCGCCGCTGCAGCATGCGGGCCGTCGTCAGGCCCACGACGCCCGAGCCGAGCACCGCCGCGCGGCGTTCGCCGTGCGCCATCGCCAGGTCGGCGGCCATCGTGGCCGTGCCCCACGAGAGCGACATGCCGGAGCCGCCGTGGCCGAAGTTGTGGATGACGGTCTTGTGGTCGAGCGTGGCCGACTTCAGGACGAAGCCCGACGGGCGGTGCGGCCGCAGGCCCACCGTCTGCCGGATCACGCGGTCCGCCGAGACGCGCACGAGCGGCAGCTGCACCATCGGCCGGCGCGGCGCGACGGGCGTGGTGGGCGCCGACCGGGCCGCGGACCTGGGCGCGCACGCCCCCATCCCCAGACCGGCCAGGGCCAGTCCGGCGTTACTGAGCAGCGTGCGACGATTCACGGCGGTCCTTTCGGGGCAGGTTAGCGGGCGCGCGCCAGGTCGGCGACGACGTCGTAGAAATAGCGCACGAACTTGTAGAGTTCGGCTTCGTTGATGCGCTCCTGATCGCTGTGGGCACCGAACCCCTTCGGGCCGTCCTCCACGTCGATCGCCGGGCCCACGCCGTAACACTGCACGCCCTTGGCGCGCAGATAGGCCATGTCGGTGGCACCGGTGCTCATCGCCGGCAGCGTGATCACGTTGTAGTGCTTCTTCACGTTCGCCTCGATGGCGGCAAACGCGTCGGTGTTGAGGCGTGAGATGCCGTTCGGGCGCACGTCACGCGCGCCGTAGGTCACCTCCACCGTGGGGTCATTGACGACCTTCTTCACCATCTCGAGGAACGCCGCCGGATCCTGGTCGGGCATCATGCGCACGTCAAGCGTGGCCTGGACTTCTGACGGGATGACGTTGGTGCGGTAGCCGGCCTGGATCATCGTGGGCGAGATCGAGGTGCGGATGGTGGAGGCGTGACGCGGCTCGTTGTCGAGGAAATACTCGTCGGCGGCATCCTGCACCTTCCGATCGCTGCTGAGAATGGCCCGGTAGCGATCGGCGGCGGCCGGTGCCGAGATGCTGGCCAGGCGCTTGAAGTAGGCGGCGGTCGTTTCGTTGAAGCTGATGGGCGGCTTCCACGTCGCCACCGCCGAGACGGCAGAGGTGAGCTTCACGACGGCGTTCGTCCTGAGCGGCACCGAGCCGTGGCCGGCGGTGCCACGCGCCGTCAACGTAATGGCGCGTGGAATCTTCTCGAGAGTCTGAATTGACGCGAAGGTGACCTTGCCGCCCTGCCGGTTGAAGCTGCCCCCCTCGGCTAGGCAGAACTCCGCCTCGATCGTCGGGAAACGCGCGTCGTCGGTCATGTGCGCGATGCCATACTTCACGGCGCCTTCCTCGCCCGCCTCGAAGAGCGCGATGACGTCGCGGTCGAGCGCGACGTTCTGACGCTTCAGCATGAGCAGCGCCATGACGGTCGCGGCGACGTTGTCCTTGTCGTCGACCGTGCCGCGGCCGTAGATGTAGCCGTCCTGGCGCAGGGCGCTGAAGGGCGGATGCGTCCACTTCTTCAGGTCGACGTTCACCGTGTCGGTGTGCGCCATGAGCAGCAGGGGACGCTTCTTCCCGTTGCCCTTGAGCCGGGCTACCAGGTTCGGCCGGTTCGGGTCGAGGGCGATGGTTTCCGTGGGAATTCCCGCCCCTTCGAGCACGGTGCGGAGGTAGTCCACGACCGGCTTCTCGACGCCGGGCGGCGTCGTGGGCGGGTCGGTCGAGTCGATCTGGATGATCGCGGTGAAATGTCTGAGGGTCTCGGCGTCCACCGCCGCCCAGTCGATGGCGGCGGGGCCCTGGGCCGAGACGGAGCCGGCGGCCAGAACGACCAGACACAGGAGCGCCAGTCTTCGCATGCGCGGGATGGTAGCACGGGAGATCCGGGCCTCCTTCCCGCCCCGGGACGGAGGCCCGCGAATCAACTTCACGACCCCGGTGACGGTTTTGAAGAATCGAATGGCCATGTGGCTGATTCTTGCCACGGCCCGTCGGTCAAATCACCCCTGGCCAGACGTGGCAAACCGATTGCAGGGCCCTGATGTCGTCATGCCTTCGTCACCTCGCGTCGGTGTTGCGTGCCCCCGCCCCGTCGAACGCGCCGCCATTGCGGACTGGCTGCGTTCCGCGGGTTTCGAGCCGCTCATCCTCGTGGGTGCCGGCTTTGTCGCGTCGGCGCTTTCCGGTCAGCCGCCCGTGCTGGTCGTGGCCGACGCCAGTCTGTTGACACCCGCCTTCCTCGTCGCCCTACGCAAAGGCGATCCCAACCGCCCGGTCCTGGCCATCGGCGATGAAGGGGAGCCCAACGAGAAGATGCTGGCGCGCAAGGGTGTGCCGTTTCACGTGCGTCCGCTCACGGAACCGGCGCTGCTGCTGGCCGTGGCGCTCGCCCAGGCCGAGAGCCGCACGTCGCGCCGCTCGCCCAGGAAGACGCTGGCCCGGCTCGCCACGAACATCGAAGGCGCGGCGGCCGCGCTGCTCGACGTGAGCAACGAGGGCCTGCGCCTCGAAGTGGACGCCGGCGGCGGCGCGAAGCTCTCGCCGCAGTTCGTCGTCCACGTACCGGTGCTGCAGATGGGCGTGCCCGTGCAGCGCGTGTGGGTGAAGTCGGCCACGGCAGGGCCGGTGCGCAAGGTGCAGTGCGGCGCGTCGCTCATCGCCACCGACGAGCGCACGCTGCGCACCTGGCAGCGGCTGGCTGATCCGGCCACCGGGCAGTTCGTGGCGCCGCGTCCGGCGGCAGCCACGGTGGGCCCGGACGGTCTCTTCGACCGCATGTCGTCGCTCATCTCGAACGCGCCGATTGTCGGCTCGCTCGCCCGGCTGCCCTGGCGCGGACGCTCATAGACCATCACGGCAAGTGCCTGTGATCGCAGGCGCTTCGCGTCTCAGCCGCAACTATTACAGTCGTATTACAGTTGCTGCCGGGAAATCCCGCTAGTCTGAGCGGGCGTATGAAGCCCATCTCCTCCATCTACGGCCGCAAGGCCGCGACCGGCATCAACTGGATCACCTTCATCGCGATGACGGTGTACCACATCGGTTCCGTCGCGGCGTTCTTCTACATCGACTCGGGCGCCATCCTGGCGGCCGCCATCCTCTGGTGGATCACCGGCAGCCTGGGCATCGGCATGGCGTATCACCGCCTGCTGACGCACCGTGGCTACAAGTGCCCGAAGTGGGTGGAGTACGTCCTGACGACCTGCGGCGCGCTCGCGCTCGAGGGCGGCCCGATCTTCTGGGTGGCCACGCACCGCATCCATCACCAGCTCTCCGACAAGGACGGCGATCCCCACACGCCCAAGGAAGGCGCGTGGTGGGCGCACATCGGCTGGATCATGTTCGGCCAGGCGATGCACCACGACACGCAGGTCCTGCAGCGCTACGTGCCCGACCTGAGCAAGGACAGGTTCCACGTGTGGCTCACGACCTGGCACTGGATCCCGCAGGTTGTGGTGGGGCTCGCGCTGCTCGCCTACGGCGGCCTGCCCTACGTGCTCTGGGGCGTCTTCTTCCGCACCACGTTCGGTCTGCACGCCACGTGGCTCGTGAACTCGGCCACCCACATGTGGGGCTACAAGAACTTCCGCACGCGCGACGACTCGCGCAACCTGTGGTGGGTGGGCCTGCTCGCCTGGGGTGAGGGCTGGCACAACAATCACCACGCGCATCCCGTCTCGATGCGCCACGGCCTGGCCTGGTATGAGTTCGACGTGAACTACATCCAGATCAAGACGCTCGAGAAGCTCGGCCTGGCGTGGGACCTCAAGGTCGCGCGCCTGCCGAAGGACGCCGCCGAAATCGTGCCGCAGGAGTCGCCCGACGCGGTGGACATCTCGGACGCGGCGCCGGTGGTCTAGCCAGCGCCCCGCGCTGTTCCGCTCCACAACGCGAGACGGCAAGGGCCCGGCGCATCGCCGGGCCCTTCGCTTGTACCTGCCACGCCCAGTCCCCAGCCCCTAGAATGTGTCCATGACCCGCCGCCAGACGGCCACCGTCGTCTTCATCGTCCTGTGCGTCGTGCTCGTGGCGGCGGCGGTGTCGCTGAACATCGGCTGGATGCTCGGGTCGGGGCGGCAGATGCTGCCGCTCGTCTTCGGCGCGCTGGCCTTCGCGCTCATCATCGCCGGCATCATCGTCTACACCGTGTTCCTCGTGCGCGAACTGCGGCGCACCGAGCAGCAGGACAGCTTCCTCAACGCCGTCACCCACGAACTCAAGACGCCGATCGCGTCGATTCGGCTGTACCTCGAGACGCTGCAGGCGCGCGAGCTCTCGGAGACGCAGCGTCAGGAGTTCTACCAGGTGATGCTCGACGACACCTCGCGCCTGCAGTACACCGTCGAGCAGGTGCTGCGGGCTGGCGTCGCGAGCCAGCGGCGGCGGCTGGCGCACCGCGCGCCGGTGGATCTCGGCGCGCTCGCCCGCGAGTGCATCGCGATGACGCGGCGGCGCCATCACCTGGGCGACGACGCCGTGGCGCTTGCCGGCGCCGTGCCGGACGCGCCGATGATCGTGGACGGCGACATCGACGAACTGCGCACGGCCATCGGCAACCTGCTCGACAACGCCGTGAAATACTCGGCCACGGGCGTGAAGATCACAGTGGAACTCGCCACGCCGTCACCCGACACGTTCTGGGTGCGCGTGCGCGATCGCGGTGTCGGCATCCCGCGGCGGCAGCTCCGCCGCATCTTCAACCGCTTCCACCGCTTCCAGGCGCGCGGCTTCTCGGTGAAGGGCACGGGCCTCGGCCTCTACATCGTGCGTTCGATTGCGCGGCAGCACGGCGGGCGCGTCTTCGCCGAGAGCGAAGGCGAAGGCACCGGCGCCACCTTCACGCTCGAACTGCCGAAGGCGGCGGGAGGGGCGCCGTGAGCCGCATCCTCATCGTGGAAGACGAGCGCCATCTCGCCGACGGCCTGCGTTTCAATCTCGAGGCCGACGGCCACGAGGTGCGCATCGCCGGCGACGGCGTGGAGGGGCTCGAGGTGCTGCGAGCCGAACGGGGCGCCTACGATGTGGTGGTGCTCGACGTCATGCTGCCGCGGATGGACGGCTTCGACGTGGCGCGCACGCTGCGCGCCGAGGGCGACTTCGTGCCCATCCTGATGCTGACGGCGCGCGCCCGTCCCGAGGACGTCCTGCACGGCTTCGAGAGCGGCGCCGACGACTACCTGCCGAAGCCGTTCGAGCTGGCGATCCTGCTGGCGCGGGTGAAGGGACTGCTGCGACGGCGCGCCTGGCTGCGAGGCCCGACCGAACCGGCGAAGGCGCCGCTTGCGCCAGGGGGAGCGGCCGACGTCGTCGGCTTTGCCGGACATCGGCTCGACCTGCGCGCGCTCGAACTGCACGCCAACGGCCGCGCCTATCGCCTCACAGTGATGGAGGCCGACCTGCTCGCCTACCTCGTGCGCCACGCCGGCCAGGTGGTTTCGCGGAAGGCCATCCTCGAGGACGTCTGGGGACTGCACGAAGACACCGACACGCGCGCCATCGACAACTTCATCGTGCGCCTGCGCCGTTATCTCGAAGCCGACCCCGCCAAGCCAACCCTCATCGTCACCGTGCGCGGCGTTGGCTATCGCCTCCAGCCGTAACGCCGGGGACTTTTTAAGGGGGGGTGGGAGGGTACAAACAGT
>JBIKUN010000110.1:0-15771 GCA_044347565.1 Vicinamibacterales bacterium
CCACCACCTGGCACGCGCCGGGGCCCGTGACAGACCCCGTAACTATTATTCCAGGGCGAGCCAGATGAAGGCGGTGGTCTGCGTGGCGCGGAAATTATCGTCGCTCACGAGCATCACCGTGCGCTCGCCCTTCGGGCCGGGTGGACCGAGCGCGACGCCCTCGATGTTCGACCCGATGGCGAGCGACACGGGCAGGTCGGCGCGCCAGCTCGCCAGGTCCAGCACAAGGCGCTTGCGCACCGTCGCCGGCGACCGACCCGCCAGCGCGTCGATGCCCGAGACGTCATCGGCGCCGGTGAGCGACAGCTCGAACAGGCGCACCGGGTTGTAGGCCGACGCTCCAGCCGCGCCGAGCAGGCAGGCGCGCTCGACGGCGAGCAGCGTCGTGTCACTGAGCGCCACGAACGACGACACGCCGTTCTGGCCGTCCTCGCACGGACGGTCGTAGCCGGCCACGACGGGTGTCGGCTCGAGGCGATACGGCCACTCGCGCCCGGGCGCCCAGAGACCGTCCGCGCCGCGCCCGAACTCCGCGATGCGCACCACGCCTCCCGCGCCGGTGTCGGTGATCGGCCCGTCCTGCGCGAGCGGCTGCTCGTTCGCGGCGAGCAGGCGGCCGTCCGGCGTCCGCGTCAGGCTCTCGAAGCCCAGGTTGTGACGCACGCCGCGCGTCCGGTCGGCCGGATCGATCGTGAAGTGCGGGCGCGGGTGCAGCACGCTCGTCACGACGCCGTCGCGCGTCGCGATGAGCACGCGCGGCTGCCGGGCCGCGCCCGCGCGGTCGATATGTCCTTCGTGTGACACGGCGAACGAGCCGTCGGGAAACACGGCCAGCCCCTCCATGTCGAGCGCGGTGAGGGTGTCCGCGGGCACGGCGGGCGCGAGCGACATCTTCGTCACACCGGCCGGCGCGATGCCGAGCGCCGGCCCGAGGGCCACGTCGAACCACACGAGGCGCGGCACGCGGATCTCGTCGCTCGCGGCCACCCAGCGCCGGCTGGCGGCGTCGTAGGCGAGCCCCGAGAGGCTGCCGACGGCGAGCCCCTCGACGGCCGGCAGCGTGCCGGCCCAGGCGGTATAGACGCCGAGCAGCCGCGGTACGGGCGGCCCGTCCACGACGGCGACGGGCCGGACGCCCCGCGCGGCGCACGCCGTGGCCAGTGCCACGGCCAGCAGCACGCCCACGGCGCGCCCCGCGATTGGCGCTAGACTCAGACGATTCGATTCCCTGTTCCTGGAGGTCTTGATGCGGTTCACGCGTACTCTCTGTCTCGGTATCCTCGCCGTCGCGATGGCGGCTCCTTCGTTCGCGCAGACCAACCCGGCCACGGCCGCGGCCAAGGCGCAGTTCGGCATGATCAGCACCGTACTGGCCAAGACGGCGGAGAAGGTCCCCGACAATCTGTACACTTTCAAGGCTACCCCGGAAGTGCGTTCGATCGGTCAGCTCCTCGGCCACATCGCCGACAGCCAGTTCGGCATCTGCGCCACGGCCGCCGGCGAGAAGCCGCCCCAGAGCGGCATCGAGAAGACCAAAACCTCCAAGGCGGATCTGACCAAGGCCATCATCGACTCGAACGCCTACTGCAACCAGGTCATCGACGCGATGAACGACCAGAAGGGCATGGAAGTCATCAAGTTCTTCACCGGCCCGTCGCCGCGCCTGTCGGTGCTCGGCTTCAACGTGGCGCACAGCTACGAGCACTACGGCAACCTCGTGACGTATCTGCGCCTCAACAAGATCGTGCCGCCTTCGAGCGAAGGCAAGTAACACCCGCACGCGGCCCGATGACGCCGTCACCTGTGGCTTCAGGGACATCGCACGGGCCTCGCGGTACACGCCGCGGTCGGGGGCGCCTCGCCGCGCTCCTGCTCGCGGCGGTGTGCTGTCAGGGATGTGCGCCCGTCTACTGGGTCGGCGCGCGTCTGCTCTACAACACCGCCCCCAATCCGCCCTCGGTCACGCTCGACGTCTCGTACGATCCCGCCGCGCCCGACGATCCCAAACGCCAGCTCGATCTGTATCTGCCCGGCGGCCGCAACTTCCCCACCGTGGTCTTCGTGCACGGCGGCGGCTGGGCGTGGGGCGACCGCACGCAGGCCTTCGGCGGCGCCGACGTCTATCGCAACATCGGCCGTTTCCTCGCGAGCAAGGGCATTGGCGTGGCCGTCATCGGCTACCGCCTGGTATGGCCGCTCGACTGGCAGTCGCAGGTGGGCGACGTCGCCCGTGCCGTGGCCTGGGTGCAGCGCGAGATCGGCGCGAGGGGCGGCAGCGCCGATCGCATCTTCCTCATGGGCCACTCGGCCGGCGCGCAACTCGCCGCACGCGTCTCGACCGACCCGGCGTGGCTCGCTCGCGAACAGGGCACCGGCGCGCCGCTCTGCGGTGTCGTCGCCGTGAGCGGCGCCGGCTACGACCTGGGCGACATCGACACCTACCGCGCCGGCTTCGATCCCCTGTACTTCGCGGAACGTTTCGGCGGCAGCCGGCTCGACGGCGCGTGGTGGCGCGAGGCGTCGGTCGTGCCGTTCCTCGACGCCGCGGATCCCCCGTTCCTCGTCATCTCGGCCACCGGCGAATCCCGCGGCCTGCGCCGCCAGTCCGCGCTCCTGCACGAGCAGTTGCAGAAGGCGGGCGTGCCGTCACGGTTCGTGACGGTGAAGGGCTCGAGCCACGAGCGGATCATCCTGGAGCTGAGCCGCGAGGACAAGACGGCCGGGCTTGCCGTGCTCGAATTCCTGGCCAGCACGCCCTGTCCACGCGCTGGGGGCTAGAGGCGCGTGGCGTGCCCCGTCCCTAGTCGTGCGGCGTGTCGCCCGGCGGGATGAACGTGCTGTGTCCCTCGGCGAAACGCCGCGCGTAGTCGTCGACGAGCGCCGCGACACGCGCGCGATCGGGTGAGGCCACGATGAGGCCGGCGTGATACGGCTTCTGCAGCCGCCACACGACCTCGGGCGCATCGAAGGCCGAGAGATCCGGCGTTTCGTCCTTCGCGAGCGACGTCACGAGGCCGGCGTAGTCGCGGCGCATCGGCGGCAGCGCGTACGGGGTCTTGCCGCCGGCCAGTTCCACGCGGGCCCACTCCGCCCAGAGGTTCACCCCGGTGGCCGCTTCGACGAGTTCCACGATGTGCGCGCCGCCGACGCGCGCTGAGGTCTCGAGGAAGTACAAGTGCCCGTCGTGGCCCTTGATGAATTCGGTATGTGACACGCCGCGCACGAGGCCCAGCGTGCGCAGGACTTCGCGATTGAAGGCCTGCAGCGCCGTGTCGTCGGCCGAGCCGCGTTCGATGAGCTGCGTCGTGAAGACGCCGCCGGCGTGTGAGACGTCGAAGGGCGGACGGCCGTACTGACTGGCGACCGCCACCAGGACCTCGCGTTCGTAGACGATGCTGTCCACATGGCAGACGTCGCCCGGCACGAACTGCTCGAGCAGGTGCGACGAGGCCCGGTCGCCGAGCGCGTCGATGAGCGGCCACAGCTCCGCCTCGGAGGCCACCTTGCGGATGCCGATCGTGCCAGCCTCCATCCGCGGCTTGAGCACCCACGGCGGCGGCACGCGCGCGCAGAACGCGCGCAGCTTCGCCTGGTTCAGCACGTGCACGAAGGCCGGCACGCGTACGCCATGTTCCTCGGCCCGCATCCGCATGGCCAGCTTGTCGCGGAAGTAGCGCGTCGTGGTCTCGCCCATCCCCGGCACACGCAGGTGTTCGCGCAGGGCGGAGGCCTTCTCCAGGTCGAAGTCGTCGAGCGGCACCACGCGGTCGATGGCCACGTCGCGCGCCAGGTGGCTCGCCCCGAGCAGCAGGTCGTCGAGGCGCCACTTCCTGTCGTCGTCGTGGACGAAGAAGATGTCGTCGAGGCTCTCGCGCGGCCAGTCGGCGTCGCGCAGGCTCTCGGACGTGACCAGGTAGACCCGGGCCCCCTGCCGCTTCGCCTCGCGCAGGAAGGCCTGCCCCTTGTGATACGAGGCGATACAGAGAATTGACAGCGGATCGGGCATCGGCGTGGAAGGCTCCGCGGACCTGCATGCTACCATCTGTCACGTGAGCGTCTTCGACGAGACTCCCAAAGAGCCGTCCAGCCGCACGCCCCTCGTGGTCGGCGGTCTCGCGGTCGTGTTGCTCCTCATCGGTGGCGCGCTGTTCCTGACGGGCGGCGAGGACGAGGCTCCGGCCACCACGGCGGCGCCGGCCCCGGCGCCTAAGCGCGCGGCCGCGCCGGCAGCGAAGAAGGCCGAGCCCAGCCGAGCCGAGCCGGCGCCCGATGACCCCGCGCCGCGACTCGCCCCAGCGAGGAAGGCCGCGGAGCCGGCCCCAGCCCCGGCGTCCGAGCCGGCCGCAGGGGACGCCACCACGCTCACCATCGAGTCCGACATCCCCGGCGCCTCCGTGTTCGTCGATCGCGAGTTCGTCGGCACGGCCCCGGTCACGCTCAAGGACGTCGCTCCCGGCCAGAAGCGCGTGAACCTCTCAGCGGAGGGCTACGAAGGCGTACAGCGCGCGGTGGACGTCTCGCCCGGCGAGAACACCGTCACGCTGCGCTTCAAGGAAGTGCGGCTCAACACGTCGGTCGGCGTGGCGCACAAACACGGCATGGGCGGCTGCGAGGGCACGCTGCGCGCCACGATCGATGGCCTCGTCTACGAGACGTCGAACAAGGGCGACGCCTTCAACCTGCCGTACGCGCAGGTCGAGTCGTTCGAGGTCAACTACCTCGAGAAGAACCTCAAGGTGAAGCAGAAGGGCGGCAAGACCTGGAACTTCACCGACAAGGCGGCCACCAACGCCGACAAGCTCTTCGTGTTCCACCGCGACGTCACGGCCGCCCGCGAGAAGCTCGCCAGGGGCTACACGGCCGCGCATTAGACGCAGGAATCCCCGCGAAGTTCCCACGGCCGCGCCGGTCCGGATCCGCTTGATCCCGGGGGGCCTGGGCCCTATTCTGAAGACACGGCGCCGTCATCCCGGCGCCCGCGTGAGAGTCACACACAGCCATGCTGAAGCGCGTCCTGCTCTTCGTCGTCACCAACCTCGCGGTCATGGTGACCATTTCGATCCTCATGAGCCTGCTCGGGCTCGGCGGCTACCGCATCGCCGGTGGCGGGCTCGATTACACGGCGCTCGCGGTCTTCTGCCTGCTCTGGGGTTCGGTGGGCTCGTTCATCTCGCTGCAGATGTCGCGCTGGATGGCCAAGCGCGCCATGAACGTGCAGCTCGTGGACGGCCGCTCGGGCCACGAGGAACTCGACTGGCTCTACCGCACGGTCGAGCGCCTCACCCGTCAGGCCCAGCTGCCGATGCCGGAAGTGGGCTTCTACGACTCGCCCGAGGTCAACGCCTTCGCGACCGGCCCGAGCAAGTCGCGCAGCCTCGTGGCCGTCTCGTCGGGCCTGCTGCGCCGCATGAGCCGTGATGAAGTCGAAGGCGTGCTCGCGCACGAAGTCGCGCACATCCAGAACGGCGACATGGTCACGATGGCGCTCGTCCAGGGCATCGTGAACGCGTTCGTGATGTTCGCCTCGCGCGTCATCGCCAACATCGCCAGGAACGCGGTGGATGAACGCAACGGCCGCATGGTGCAGTTCATGGTCACCATCGTGCTCGACATCGCCCTCGGCATCCTCGGCTCGATGATCGTCGCCTGGTTCTCGCGCGCCCGCGAATTCCGCGCCGATGCCGGCGCCGCCACTCTGGCCGGCCGCGGCAAGATGATCGCCGCGCTGCGCCGCCTGCAGGGCACGCACGAACTCGTGGACACCGGCACGCCCTCGCTCGCGACGATGAAGATCGCCGGCGGCGACAGCCGCTGGATGCTGCTCTTCTCGACCCATCCGCCGCTCGAGGCGCGTATCGCTGCGCTCGAGAGCCTGCGATGAGCGGCGGCGTCACGCGCCGCTTCTGGATCCGGATCGCGGCCGCCCTTGTGGCGGCCGCGGCCGTGTACCCCGCGCCCGCCGCGGCGCAGTTCGCCGACCATCAGGCGGCGCGCGCCGCCGTGGAGCGCTTCCTCGACGTGCTCGGCAACCGGCAGCTGGACCAGCTCCCGGCGCTCTTCGCCCCGAAGGCCACGATGGTGGTGGTGCGGCAGCGCGACGGCCAGTGGAGCCACACGACGTCCACGGTCGACGAATTCCTCGCCACGCTCAAGGCGCAGCCCACGCCCACCCTCTTCAAGGAGCCGCTCACGAACGTCACGGTGCAGGTCGAAGACGGCCACCTCGCCTTCGTGCGGGCCGACTTCACGGTGGTCATCGACGGCCAGGTGCGCTCGCACGGCGTCGACTACTTCACGCTCGTCAAGGACGGCACCGCCTGGAAGCTCCTGAACGCCTCCTACACCTCGAAGAACGGCGCCCCGCCGAGGTAACCCGCCCGGACGGCGGCGGCATAGAATAGCGGCACGGTCCAGGGGACCGCACCGCACATGATTGCCGAAACCGTTGACGCCGAAGGCCACCTGATCGACTCGGGCGACCTGCAGGCCATTCTCACCACCGTGGTCGAGCAGGGCGCGACCTACGAAATCCTCCACTTCGACGTCGGCCGCACCAACTCCGACGCCTCGCGGCTGTCGATGCGCGTGGCCACCGAATCGCAGGAGTCGCTCGATCACCTGCTGGCCACGCTCTCGACCTTCGGCTGCTACGTGAAGGGCGCGCCGGATGCCATCATCCGCGTGAACGACATCGACGGCGCCGCGCCGATCGACTTCTACTCCACGACCAACCACCTCACGCAGGTGCTCATCGGCGGCCAGTGGGTCACCGCCGAGTCGCAGCGCATGGACGCCGGCATCGTCGTCGACGGCACGCGCGCCTTCTGCCGCAAGCTGCGCGACCTCAGGGCCGGCGACCGCGTGGTCTGCGGCATGCAGGGCATCCGCGTGAAGCCGGATCTGCAGGACCGCGACAAGCCGACCTTCGGCTTCATGAGCAACGACGTCTCGTCGGAACGCCGCGTGGAAGTGGCCGTGGCGCGCGTGGCGCAGATGCTGCGCGAGACGAAGGCGAGCGGCCAGAAGATCGCCTTCGTGGCCGGGCCGGTCGTCGTGCACACGGGCGGTGCCGAGTATTTCTGCGAGCTCATCCGCGCCGGCTACGTGGACGTCATCCTCTCGGGCAACGCGCTCGCCGTGCACGACATCGAGTCGGTGCTCTCGGGCACCTCGCTCGGCATCGATCTCGACACCGGGCGGCCCGTGGAACACGGCCACCGCAACCACATGCGCGCCATCAACGCCATCCGTCGGGCCGGCGGCATCGGCGCCGCGGTGGCCTCGGGCCTGCTCACGCGCGGCGTGATGCACGCCTGCCACGTCCACAACGTGCCGTACGTCCTGGCCGGTTCGATTCGCGACGACGGTCCGCTGCCGGAGACGGTGATGGATCTCTCCGAGGCGCAGAACCGCTACGCCGAAGCGCTGAAGCCCGTGGGCGTCGTCATCATGCTGTCGTCAATGCTGCACAGCATCGGCGTCGGCAACATGGTGCCGTCGTGGGTGAAGGTGGTGTCGGTGGACATCAATCCGGCTGTCGTCACCAAGCTGAGCGACCGCGGCTCCACGCAGACGGTGGGCGTGGTCACTGACGTGGGCCTCTTCCTGCACCAGCTCGCCATCGCGCTTCGAAACTGAGACTTCGATGTTCACGACGCTCATTGATCCGCAGACCCTGGCGGCGCACCTGAACGATCCCTCCTGGGTCGTGCTCGACGCCCGCTTCGACCTGGCCGCGCCCGAGAAGGGCCAGGCGCTCTTTCGCGACGGCCACATCCCCGGCGCCCGCTACGTGCATCTCGATACGCACCTGTCGGGCGCGAAGACCGGTACGAACGGCCGCCACCCGCTGCCCTCGCCCGAAGACGCAACGACACGCTTCGGCGCGCTCGGCATCGGCCCCAACACGCAGGTCGTGCTCTACGACGGCGACACCGGCATGTTCGCGGCGCGCGGCTGGTGGATGCTGCGCTGGCTGGGACATCAGGCGGTGGCGGTGCTCGACGGCGGCTTCGCGGCGTGGCAGCGCGCCGGCCTGCCCGTGACGACCACCGAAGCGCCGTGGGCGCCGGCCACGTTCGAGGCGCGCGTGGCCGCGGATCGCCGCGTGCCGCTCACCGACGTCGAGGCGCATCTGGGCGAGGCGTCGCGCATTCTCGTGGACGCGCGCGCGAACGATCGCTTCCGCGGCGAAAACGAAACCCTCGATCCTGTGGCCGGCCACATCCCCGGCGCCGTGAACCGCTTCTTCCAACTCAACCTCACGCCGGAGAAGACGTTCAAGTCGTCCGAGGCGCTCAGGGCCGAGTGGGCCGTGATCGTGCAGGGGCCCGACGCCTCGCGCGTGGTGATGTACTGCGGCTCGGGCGTCACGGCGTGCCACAACCTGCTCGCCCTGGAACACGCCGGTCTCCCCGGCGCCCGCCTCTTCCCGGGCTCGTGGAGTGAGTGGTGCGCGAGCCCCGAGCGTCCGCGCGCCACCGGCGACTGATCGCTCAACAGCCGGGATCACGCTTGGCATGGACCCGGATCCAGCCGCCAAGTCACATGTCCGCCCCTCCGGGCGGATCCCCGCCGGACGGCCGCGCGTGGCCGCCGTCCGACGGGGCTGGCCGGCTAGAACGACAGCTTCACACCCAGCTGGAGGATGCGCGCGTCGTAGGTTGAGGTGATGGTGCCGAAGTTGTTGGCGCTGCGGTTACCCACCGGGCCGCGGAAGTTCGAGCGGTTGAGCACGTTGAACGCTTCGACGCGCAGTTCGAGCGTGCCCTGCGGCCACGGCATCGGCACACGCTTCGAGGCCTGCACGTCCAGGCCCCAGAACCACGGGCCGCGCACGGTGTTGCGCCCGGCGTTCCCGAACGGCTGGCTCGGGTCGGTCGGAATGACGACCGCGTCGCGGTTCAGGTAGTTCTGCGGCGAGCCGCCCGACACGAGCACATCGCCGGTCACGTTGGGACGGTAGTTGTTGGCGCCACGGAAGTCCTGCTGGATGCCCGAGACCTGGAAGGCCGGTCCCGGCACGTAGGTGAGCGTCACCGGGTCGCCGGAGTTCATCGTGTTGACACCGGCCACCTGCCAGCCGCCGAGCAGCACTTCGAGCGGCAGGGGCGCATCCGACATGAAGCGGCGGCCGCGGCCGAACGGCAGATCCCACACGAGGGTGGTCGTGCTGTTGTAGGGCTGGTGATAGCCCGACAGGCCGAAGTCGGCGTCCATGTTGCGGAAGTCCTGCGGCGCCGGGAAGTTGCCGTTCGGGTTCTCGAGCGAGCCGGCACCGTTGTCCTCCGTGCGCGACAGCGTGAGCGACTGCATCAGCGTGAGCTGACCCGAGACGCGCCAGTCGAGCTTGCCCTGGAAGGCGTGGTAGCGCGACTTGCCGCCGTTGAACGAGTAGGTGATGTCGGCGAATTCCTGGATCGGCCGGCGCGCCTGCAGCGGAATCGTGCCCGCGGCGTTGTTCGGCGCCGCCTGATTGAAGTTGGCGAAGAGCAGCAGCCCGTCGGCCTTGTTGCCGACGTAGGCCAGGTCGACGAGCAGACCGTCGGCCAGTTCGCGCTGCACCGAGCCGTACCAGCTCTGCACGCGGCTCGAGCGGTAGTCTTCGGGCATGTAGGTGATGTTGGCCGCGAGCGGATTGAAGCGCGTGGGGTC
This sequence comes from Vicinamibacterales bacterium, assembly GCA_044347565.1. Lineage (GTDB taxonomy): Bacteria > Acidobacteriota > Vicinamibacteria > Vicinamibacterales > UBA2999 > CADEFD01. The sequence goes on from JBIKUN010000110.1 coordinate 9,655, forward strand.
GGTCAGGCCGGCCGGGTACCCTTCCTGCGTCGTGCGGAAGTTCGGCGTGGCCGGGGTCTGGACGACCACGGCGTTGATGACCTGGGGACCGTTGATCGGCAGCACATTGGCGCCGCCCGCCCGGTGGAAGTGCACGTAGCTGATGCCGTAACCGCCGCGGATGGCGGTCTTCTCGAACGGCGTCCACGCGAAGCCGAGCCGCGGCCCGAAGTTGTTGGTGTCGGGATTGAGCGTCGAGCGGTCCTTGAGCGAGCCGTCCTTCGCCACCACCATGCTGCGCGTGGTGGGATTGAAGTTCGAGAGCACGTTGTTCTCTTCCACCCAGGGCGTGGCGAACTCGTAGCGCAGGCCGAGGTTGAGCGTCAGGCGGTCGTTGACGCGCCAGTCGTCCTGCACGTAGCCGAAGTGCATGTCCTGCTGGAGCTTGGCCACCAGAATGTTGCTGAGCGCGAAGGTCGAGCGCAGGCCGAACATGAAGTCGGCGAGGTTGTAGAGGTTGTTCGCGGCGGCGCCGGCCGGACGCGTGAACTGCCCCGCGTACTGGTCGCGGCCGTAGAGCGGGTTCACGTCCTGCACTTCGGTGAGCACGCGCTGGTACTCATAGCCCGACTTGAGCGAGTGGCGGCCGAGCAGCCACGAGTAATTGATCTTCGGATTGAAGACCGTGGGGTACTGCCACTGCGGATTGGTCGCCTGGCGGCCCAGATCCGAGAAGCCGTTGATGAGCTGTGGCGGCAGGCCGCCGGCCACGCGCGGATCGGTCGGCAGACCGGAGATGCCGTAGTCGGCCGGCTGCCCGAGCGCCGCCGGATCCTTCCCGGCCGTCGTGTCCGACCAGCCGAAGCGGAACTCGAGCAGCGACGACCCGGTGGGCGTGTAGGTGGCGCCGATGGCGATCTGCTTGTTCTGGACGTAGGTCGAGGCGTTGCCGCCGCCGCCGGACGGCAGTGGAATCGACGGATTGTCGAAGATGTCAGCGTCGCGCCAGCCGATCCGGCCGAACATCGAGAGCTTTGGATTGACCACCACGTCGAGCTTGCCGCCGGCCTTGTCGGTGGCGTTCTCGAAGAGCTGCGTCTGCACGAAGTTGTTGGCGGCGCCGGCATTGGTCACCGCCGGCAGGTCGCCGAGCACACGGCGCGCGAAGGCCGTCATCGGAATCGGCGTGCCGGCGGGATAGAACGCACCCGTGAAGGGGTTCTGCACGTCCACACCCAGGATGCCCTGCCGCTGCTGCATGTTGGCGATGGTCGACAGCGCCGGCTGGCCGCGGTCCTGGCGGAAGAGCTCGACGTCACCGAAGAAGAACGCGCGGTTCTTCACGATCGGGCCACCGAGAATCGCGCCGAACTGATCGCGGTCGAACTGCGGCTTCTGGCCGTTGGCCGGCTTGAAGAAGCCGGTGGCGTTGAAGTCGGTGCGGCGGATGAAATCCCAGCCTGCACCGCGGAAGCGGTTCGTGCCGCTCGCATACGCCACGTTGATGGTGGCACCGGCCGAGCGCCCGTATTCGGCGCTCATGTTGTTCGTCACCACCTTGAACTCGGCCACCGCGTCGGGCGACGGCTGCATGACCTGGTTCGAGAAGCCCTGATTGCTCGTGCCGTAGGCGTTGTTGTCGACGCCATCGATGAGGAAGTTGTTGAAGGTCGAGCGCAGGCCGTTCACGTTGAACGAGCCCTCGCGCGGCGTGAAGCCGCCGGTGTTGAGCGCCGAGAGGCGCACGCCCGGCGAGAGCAGCGCGAGCTGCGAATACTCGCGGCCGTTGAGCGGCAGCGCGCGCGTGACCTCGCCGCTGATGACCTGGCCGCGATCGCTCGAGTCGGTCTGGAGCTGCACGGCCGAGGCCTTGACCTCGACCTTCTCGGTCACCTGGCCCACGGCCATCGCCACGTCCACACGCAGGCGGGCGCCGACGGTGACCTGGATGTTGTCGACGACCGCCACCGAGAAGCCGGCTTTGTCGGCGGTCACGACATAGCGGCCGATGCGGACGTTGAAGAACTCGAAGTTGCCGGCGGCATCCGACTGACGCTCGCTGCTCACCCCCGTGTCGAGGCTCGTGAGCGTCACGCGGGCGTCGGCCACGATGGCCCCCGAGGCGTCGCGCACGGTGCCGACGACGGCGGCGGTTTCGAACTGAGCCAGCGCCCGGCCGGGCAGGGCGAGGGCGACGAGCGCCACAAGAATCACGAGCAGTCTGGAGGTGGATGGCATGGCAGGCAGGGTCCTCGCGTGCACGGTCGGGACAACGTGCGGCGCCCCCTCCGCGCTCCCCTCGCATCGCGCGAAGTGGACGGCGGAATGGGGCACCGGAGCGCCACGATGGACGCTTCGGTTGCAGAAGGTAACGGCCGCGCATCACCACCGTGCAACGACGTGGTTACGGCCACGGCAAATGTCTTCTTCCCACATCCCGGTACAATCGGCGCATGGGACAGGTGCTCGGGATCTGGGTGAAGCGCAGCCACGGCGGCGTGATGGACGCGCGCGAATCGGCTGAGCTGGTCGAGGGCCGTGGTCTGGCCGGGGATGCCACGAAGGGCGGCCGCCGCCAGGTGACGATCCTCTCGCTCGACCGCTGGCGCGCCCTCACGGCGCACCTGCCGGGCCCGCCGGAGCCGGCCATCCGCCGCGCCAATCTGCTCGTGGAGGGCGTGGACCTCGAACACTCACGCGGGCGCGTGCTCGCCATCGGCGACGCGCGCGTGCGCATCTTCGGCGAGACGCGGCCCTGTCACCAGATGGACGAGGCGTGCCCGGGGCTGCAGGCGGCGCTGTCACCGCCCTGGGGCGGCGGCGCCTTCGGCGAGATCGTGAGCGGCGGCGAGATTCACGTGGGCAGTGCGGTGCGCTGGGAGGACGAGGCTACAGCCCGAAGAACGCCATCCCCAGCCACGACCGGATGAGCTCGCGATGCGGCGCGACGAGGGCCCTGTTCGCCGCCGGCGCATCGGGCAGGGTCACCGTGGGCACATCGAGCCGGGCGCCCTCGGCGAAGCGTCCGATGGCGTCCGCGAGGTCGCGGGCGTCGTAGCGCACGGCTTCGAGTCCAGCCGCCTGATACACGCGAACCCGCACCCACGAGAACTCGGACCGCGAGATCCCGGCCTCGTTCATCGCCGCCACCTGCGCGCGCCAGGCGTCGAGATACACACCCGACAAGTCCTTTACGCCGCCGAGCACGTCCGGCAGTGACGGCACGACCACGGTGCCTTCGGGCGTCTGCCGCGACAGCTCGCGATACTTGTCGGCGAAGGCGCCGGCCCGATCGCCGAGCGCGGCCCGCGTCTGCTGCTGCACGCGCACGAAGCGCGTCACCTGGTCGGCCGTGAGTTCGCCCGTCACGGGCGGCTCGAAGGTGCCGGTGTTCCGCAGATCGCGATCGATGTCCACAGCCTCGCCGAGGCGCGTGGCGCCCGATGCTACGCCCGTCACGGTGGCCACGACCGGCGCGATGTATCCCCACGTGAAGTAGAGCGTCGCGCCCACGAGCACGCCGAGCAGCAGGAGCCCCATCAGGCAGCCCGCCAGGAACTTCTTCATGGGGGCATTATGGCGGGTCTCGGGCGTCTGGATTTGTAACGGGGTCTGTCACGGTCACGGAATCGTGACAAGCCGTGACCGTGACAGACCCCGTTACAAATCCCAGGCCCCTAGCCTCTGAGCGCCACCATCGGGTCCACGCGGGCGGCGCGGCGGCGCCAGATGTCGAGCAGCAGCAGCGTGACGATCAGCGTGACCGGGCCAAGGAGGAGTCCGGACGGCCCGAAGACCGACAGCCCTCCGACGATGGCCATGAAGGCGGGGATCGTATGCAGGTGCATCCGGTTGCCGACGAGCACCGGATAGATCACATTGTCGATGCCCGCCACCACGATGCCGCCCCAGGCCGTCAGCACGAGCGCCGGAATGAGACTTCCCTGGAGCAGCAGCAGGAGCGCGGCGGGAATCCAGACCACGAACGCCCCCAGCACGGGGACGACCGCCAGTCCTGCCATGATGAGGCCCCACAGCACCGGCGCCGGAAGGTCGAGCCACCAGAACATCAGGCCGCCGAGCGTACCCTGCACCGCCGCCACGGTGAGCGTGCCGTAGACGGTGGCGTGAATCGTGTCGCTCACGCGTGCGAACAGCGTGTCCATGTCGGCGTCGGCGAGCGGCGAAAGGTTGCGCAGCGTCTGCAGCGCCAGGCGGCGGTCGCGCAGCAGATAGAAGAGCAGGTAGAAGGTCAGCAGCGCGTCGAGCGCCTGGGTCAGCGAGCCGCGCACGACCGACCCCACGACCCCGGTGGCCCACGTGGTGACGGCGGTGACGGCGCCTGGCAGATCGTTTTGTCCGGCAAACTGCCGCACGACGCGAGCGAGGCTCGGGTAGCCGTCGAACGCACGCGTCCAGGCGCCCGAGGTCACCGCGCCATTCACCGCGTCGGCGCCCTTGATGGTTTCGCCGACGAGCCGCTGCCCCACGAGCGCGACGGGCACGACGAGGAGGAGCCCCGTGAGGAGCACCGAGAGCAGGGCCGCCAGGTGGGGACGAGCAGTGGCCGCTTCCAGCCGGCGGTGGGCCGGCAGCACGAGCACCGCCAGCGTGAGCGCCCAGGTCAGCGCGGGCACGAACGGCAGCGCCATGCGGTAGCAGAGGTAGGCGCCGCAGGCAGACGCGGCGGTGAGTTCGACGACGTGCAGGCGTTCACGCGAGGCCCATCCGGCGGCGTGTGGCGTGTCCATGCGGGTCGACCTCCACGGCACGGGCACCAGCCCATGTCCACTCCAGTCTGGCGCAGCCGCGCCCGCCGCCACTGCGCCGGATTGGACAGCCGCCCGGCGCGCCGAAGGCTATCGTGAGCGCATGTGCCGTGGGCTGTCCGTCCTGCGGCGCCATCCGCGTCGCGGCGTCACGTCTGAAGGGCCTGCTCGGCCGCGTAGCGCGACGCCGCGTCCGCGCGGCGTCACGTCAGGCCCTGGCGACAACGATGGTCACGACGCGCGACCGCGCCCGACGCCGGGTGACACGCAACCGCCCGTGCGGGAGCGTGGGCTAGAGTAGGCAGCATGCGACACAGCACGCACCACCTCATCCGCACCGCCCTGGTCGCGGCTGCCCTCGCCGCGGTGCTCACGCCGGCTCCCGCCGCCGCCGACCTCCGCGCCACGGCGTTTGGCGGGGCCACACGCATCAACGAGACCAACAAGGGCACGTTCGGCGCCGCCGTGACCTTCGGCGGGCTGCTGGGCATCGAGTTCGATGCGTCACGGATTTCGCTCGGCAGCCTCGGGAACATCAACATCGCGAATATCGACGTGGAAGCCAACGTCACGACCTACATGGGCAACGTGGTGCTGCGCACGCCCGTGGGGCCGGTGCAGCCGTACGCATCGGCCGGCATTGGCATTGCCAAGGTCACGGGCTCGGTCAACGTGCCGCTCCTCGGCAACGTCGTGAGCGCGAGCGCACAGGACGTGGCGTGGAACGTCGGCGGCGGCGTCTACCTGTTCCCGTCGGAGACCATCGGCCTGCGCGCCGACGTCCGCCGCTTCCAGACGGGCGATCTGTCGTGGGAGAACATCCGCGGCCTCGGCGACCTGCCGCTGCCGACGTTGGACTTCTGGCGAGCGACCGTCGGGGTCACACTCAAGTTCTAAGGGCCGGCGACTTGTAACGGGGTCTGTCACGGTCACGGTTTGTCACGATTCGGTGACCGTGACAGACCCCGTTACAAATCCCTGGTCCCTAGTCCCTGAGGTTGTCGATACTCACGGCCGCGAGCGTGTCGGCGGGCGTGAAGCCGAAGACCTTGCCGTAGAAGTAGAGCTCCGATTCGAGCGCGCGCACGATGTTCTCGGCCTTGCGGAAGCCGTGCTGCTCGCCCTCGAAGGTCACGTAGGCCACGGGCAGGCCCTTCTTGCGCACGGCGTCGGCCATCATCTGCGACTGGCTCGGCGGCACCACCTTGTCCTCCAGCCCCTGCAGCAGGATGAGCGCGCAGTTCAGCTTGTCCACGAAGTGGATGGGCGACCGCTCACGGTAGGTGGACTGCATCGCCGGATACGGCCCGACGAGCGAGTTCATGTAGCGCGACTCGAACTTGTGCGTGTCCTTCGCCAGCACTTCCAG
>JBIKUN010000240.1:0-3490 GCA_044347565.1 Vicinamibacterales bacterium
ATCGACCTCAAGGCCGGCGATGAAGTGCTCACGACCGAGCAGGACTACGGCCGCATGCTCACGACGTGGGACCAGCGCGTGCGCCGCGACAGGATCAAGCTCACGCGCATCGACTTCCCCGTGCCGACGAACGGCGAGGACCTCTTCGGCCGGCTGGCCCGCGCCATCGTGCCGCAGACCAAGGTGATGCACTTCTGCCACATCACCAATCAGTCGGGGCAGCTCTTCCCGGTGAAGGAACTGAGCGAGCTCTGCCGGTCGCGCGGCATCATCTCGATTGTCGACGGCGCGCACGCCCTCGGCCATTTCCCCTTCAAGCTGCGCGATCTCGGCATGGACTACTACGGCGTGTCGCTGCACAAATGGCTGCTCGCGCCGATGGGCACCGGCATGCTCTACGTGCGGAAGGAACGCATCGCTTCCACCTGGCCGCTGCAGGCGGCGCCGGCCACGCGCGACACCGACATCCGGAAATTCGAGGAGATCGGCACGCACCCGGTGGGCCCGAAAGCTGCCATCAACGAGGCCCTCGCCTTCCACCAGGCCATCGGCATCGAACGCAAAGCCGCCCGGCTGCGCTATCTCACGCTGCGCTGGGCGAATGCACTCAAGAGCGAGCCGAAGATCCGCATCCACTCGAATCTGGCGGAAGGCCAGACCTGGGGACTGGCGGTCGTCTCGATCGACGGCGTGGACACGAACAAGCTCGTCACGCATCTGTGGGACAAGTACCGCATCGTCATCACGGCGATCGGCCACGATAATCCCGACGACGCCAAGCTCTCGTACCGCGCGCTGCGCGTCACGCCGAACATCTACACGCCGCTCGAGGAAATCGACACGTTCGTCGAGGCGATGCGGGCGGTGGCGAAGAGCGGACTCCCCGCGTAGAATGCCGGAGCGCGCTGCCACGGCGGCGCCTGGAGGAGCGATGACGACGCGCGTGTGGATCCTGGCGGCCGTGGCCGCCACGGGGCTCGGCTCGATGGCGGTGGCTGCGGCGCAGGCGCCGGCGGCGCCGAAGGTGGTGACGGTCGACAAGGTGCGCGACACCCTCTACGTGCTCAAGGGCGGCGGCGGCAACACCGCGCTCTTCCTCACGGCGAAGGGCGCGGTCGTCGTCGACACGAAGCTGCCGGGCTGGGGGCAACCGCTCCTCGATGCCGTACGGACCGTGACCGACAAGCCTGTCACGATGGTCATCAACACCCATGCGCACTACGACCACACGAACGGCCAGGTCGAGTTCCCGGCGTCTGTCGAAGTCGTGGCGCACGAGAACACGAAGCGCTACATGCAGGAGGCGAATCCCGTCTACGCCCTGCAGAGCGGCCCGCAACCGAATATCTTCACGGCCAACGGCGGCCGCGGCATGGCGAGCCGCACCTTCCGCGACACGCTCACGCTCAACAGCGGCGCCGACCGCATCGATCTGCATCACTTCGGCCGCGCCCACACCGGCGGCGACACCTACGTCGTCTTCCCGGCGCTTGGCGTGATGCACGTCGGCGACACGTTCCCGACGCGCGACCTGCCGATCATGGACATCAATAACGGCGGCAGCGGCGTGGCCTTCGCCGATACGCTGACGAAAGCGGCGGCCGTGCCCGGCGTGACGACCATCATCAACGGCCACAACGCCGTCAGGATGACGCCGGCGGACGTGAAGACGTACGCGTCCTTCATTCGCGAGTTCGTGAGCACGGTGCAGGCCGCCAAGCGCGCTGGCCGCTCGGTGGACGACGTCGTGGCCTCGTGGAAGACGCCAGCCGCCTACGCGGGCTACAACGCGCCGCAGCCGGCGCGCGTCAAGGCCGACGCGGAAGTGATCTTCGGAGAGACGAAGTGATGACGCGCGACCGACTGGCGCCCGGCGCCCTGATCCTCGCGGCCGCAGCCGCCCTCACCCTGTGGCTGGCGCCGGAGGCCGGCGCCCAGCCGCCGCGGCGTCCACGCCCGCTCGAGAACATCAAGACGCTCAAGGGCTGGAACGGCGACGAGGTGCGCGCCGAAATGCGCCTCATGACGGACGCGCTCGGCGTGAAGTGTGACTACTGCCATGTGCAGGGCAACTTCGCGAGCGACGAGAAGCGGCCCAAACACACGGCCCGCCGGATGCTCGAACTCACGATGGCGCTGAATGCCGAGAGCTTCCCGAGCCACACGCCGGCCGAGGGTCAGTCGAAACTGGGGCGGGTCACCTGCTACACGTGCCACCAGGGCGCGCAGGTGCCGAAGCAGGGCGCGGGACCGGGAGCCATGGCATGGTGATGCACATGAATCAGATTCGCCGGCGCGCGGCGGCCACGGCCGCGGCGCTGGCTCTCGCCGTGCCGGCCTTCGTCGCGGCCCAGTCGGCGCCGATGCAGCCGGCCATCGCCGAGAGCGCCACGATCACGGTGCTCAAGGGGCTCACGGTGCCGCAGTTCGAAACCGAGATGCGGCACTTCGTGCAGGGTGTCGGCATGAATTGCGGCGGCTGTCACACGCGTGGCAACTTCGCGAGCGAAGACAATCCGAAGAAGGCGATCGCGCGCCGCATGATCGAGATGACGCGGGCCCTCAACAAGAAGTACTTCCCCGCCTATGTCCCGGCCGAGGGTGAGTCGACGCTCGGACGCGTCACCTGCTACACCTGCCATCAGGGCGAGGCGTCGCCGAAGTCGGCGGCGCCGCCCGCGCCCTGATCGCCGGCAGGCCCCGCTACTTCCTGGCCGCCAGGTAGTCGCCGATGCCGGCAATCACGTCCGCGCCGAGACGCGGACCGTAGACCGGCATCATCGAGTCGCCGTACTCATCGTTCGGGTCGGTCACGATGCGCCGGATCGCCTCGGCATCGCGACGCGCGCCAATGTGCGTGAGGTCCGGCCCGGTGTCGCCGCCGTCGCCGTCGATCAGGTGGCAGGCCACGCAGCGCGTGCCGAGCGTCTTCACGACGCGCGCCGATGCCGCCGGCACCTCGGGCGGCGTGGCGCCCGCGCGCAGCCGCCGCAGATACGCCAGCACCGCCCGCGTCGCGTCTTCGTCGAGCATCGGCTCGGCCGCCGGATCGACGGGCTTCGCGCCGGGCGCGATGGCCGCCGGGTCGCTCATGTGGAAGGTCAGCCAGCCCTCGTCACGGCTGATGCGCGTGACGTGCACCGGCGAGGCCGGTCCACCGTCCACGTGACAGCGGGCGCAGGGATTCTCCCCATCCTCGGCGGTCAGGAAGCCGGCCACCGACTGCGGTCCCCACACGTTCGGGTCGAACCGGACCGGCGCATCGCGGAGCCCCATCACGGTCAGGGCCACGACGCCTGCGCCGACCGCGCCGAAGAGCAGCGTGAAGAGGCGGCGCGACGGCGCCCACGGATGCCGGTTCGGTCCGCGATCGAGGAACGGCAGAGCGAACATCCCGCCGACGATGACGCCCGGCACGACCTGCGTGGCCACAACTTCGAGCGGCCCCGGAAAGTACTTGAGCAGCTGGAACAGCGACAGGAAGTACCAC
>JBIKUN010000241.1:0-3489 GCA_044347565.1 Vicinamibacterales bacterium
TTACGTGCGCATGTAGTCTGGCCGCCACTGGCGGATGGCGCCCTTGATGGCCGCGGGCGTCATCTGTTCCTTCACGGCCCGCTGCAGCAGATCACTCAGCTCGTCGTCGGAGGCGAAGCGCAGTGCCACCACCTGCTTCGGCGACAGCTGGACGAGCAGTTCGTCCTGCCCGGCCGGCAGCACACGCGCGCAGCGCACCTGCATTTCGAGCTGAATGATGCGATCCTGCAGCTTCACGGTGTACCAGCGGCCGACGCCGACAACCGGAAAGACCGTGAGACCGAGCAGGAAGACGCCGAGTTCGTGCAGGCTCCAGCCGAGCCACAGCGACCCGCCGATGCAGACCATCGCCGCGAGCCAGAGCACGGTGGCGATATAGGTGGGCACCGGGTGGTGCGCATGATTTGCGGCCGATTGACTGGTCACTTCAGCTTCCCTTCGAGTTCGTCGTAGACCTTGCGGATGGCGATGGGGCCCTGCTGATCGGCCAGCATCCACTGCGCGTACTCGCCCCAGTTGGCCTGCGTCGCGGCGTCCTCGACCGAGAGGTTGAGGCGGTGCAGGCGCTTCACTTCTTCGATGACGTACTGTACGGCCTTCTGGAAGGCCACGAGTTCCTCGCGCGAGGCCTTCGGCTCTTCGATGAAGCCGTGCCCTGGCACGTAGCGATCGATGTCCATGGCCAGCGCCCGGTCGAGCACGCGCACCCATTCGCTGGGGTAGGCCGACCGCATCGCCGGGAACACCCGGTTCAGGTAGGCCTCGCTCATGAAGAGGATGCGCTGCGTCGGGAGGTAGGCGTGCAGGTCGCCGCCGGTGTGGGCGCGGCCGAGAAAGAGGATCTGCACCTCGATGCCGCCGACGTCGATGGTCTGACGTTCACCGGTCATGGCCGTGGGCGGCACGATGACAGGGGGACGCGGCGTGGGGGGTGTCTGGCCCTTCGTGATGGCGTCGGCGGCCGCCTTGAGGTTCTGCCCCATGGCCGTCGCCGCGTCGCGCTCCATCTGCGCCCGCGAGTTCGGATGGATGATGTACGTCACGTCCTTCGGCAGCACCGAATTGCCAGCGGTGTGATCCCCGTGGTCGGAGCCGACCACGTACCACTTCACCGGCGTCGGCGTGATCGCGCGGATGCGGTCGAGCAGGGTCTGCGTGGCCTTTACGCTGCCCTGTCCGTCGACCACGAGCACGCCGTTCGTGCCGACCACGATGAGGCTCACCGTGGTGAAGCCCGGATCGCGAATCTCCTCGTAGCCGTAGACGTTCTCCGCGAGCTTGACGACCCGCGGAAACTCCGTGAGCGTGACGCCGCGTACGTCGGGGAACGCCGTGCGCGGCTGCGCCAGGGCAGGCGCGGCCATGAACGCAACGAGCACCACGGCCGCGGCAGTGCGGACCAGGGAGAACATGGCGGGCATCTTACCGGGGTCCGGGGCCCGGGGGCTAGGGGATACGGGCTGAGGGCTGAGGGCCGGGGGCTGAAGGCTGGGGCCGATCCCGACGGCCCCACCCCACTCACACACGCTACCTGCCGTCCAGCAGATCGCCGATGCCGCCAAGCAGCGAGCCTTCCTCGGTGCGGCGGCCGGTTTGCGGGGCCGCCTTGTAGATGCGGTCGGCCAGGCGGCTGAGCGGCAGCGACTGCAGCCATACCTTGCCGGGGCCGCGCAGCGTCGCGAAGAACAGCCCTTCGCCGCCGAAGAGCGCCGTCTTGACCTTGCCGACGAACTGGATGTCGTAGTTCACGCTCGGCTGCAGCGCCACGAGGCAGCCGGTGTCGACACGCAGCGTCTCACCGGCCCCCAGTTCGACCGCATGGATCGACCCGCCGGCGTGCACGAAGCACAGACCGTCGCCTTCGAGCTTCTGCATGATGAAGCCCTCACCACCGAAGAGGCCGGCGCCGATCTTCCGCTGGAAGGCGATGCCCACCGACACGCCGCGCGCCGCGCACAGGAACGAGTCCTTCTGGCAGACGAGGTGCCCGCCGATGGCGCGCAGGTCCATCGGCAGGATCTTGCCGGCGTAGGGGGCGGCGAACGCCACGCGCTGCTTGCCGGCGCCCTGGTTCGTGAACACCGTCATGAACAGGCTCTCACCGGTGAGGATGCGCTTGCCGGCGCCGAGCAGCGCGTCGAGCACGCCGGCGCTCTGCGCCTTGCTGCCGTCGCCGAAGATGGTTTCGAGCGTGATGCCGTCGGTCATGTACATCATCGACCCGGCTTCGGCGATGGCGGCCTCACCCGGATCGAGCTCCACTTCGACGAACTGCATCTCGCTGCCGTGAATCGTGAAGTCGATGTCGTGGGCGCGGCGGCCCGGCGCCGAGGGCGGCGGCGGCACGGCGCCCGGGGCGGCCGCACCGTCCACGAACGCGGCAAACGCCGGCACATCCTTCATCGCCTGCCAGTTCGCCATGCCCGACGTGAACACGAGCGTGTTCCGGTCGATGCTGCCGTTGCGGAGGTTGGCGAGGATCTCGTCCTGGCTGACCGGTCCCACCTGATGGCCGCCGATGGCCATGTACCACTGCTGCACGCCCTGCATCACGTCTCGTCTCCTGGCGCGGGAAGACCCGTCGGCGCGCGCCGCGCCACGCAGCTCGCCCGGGAATCGTCGGGAACGCGGGACCCGCGTCTAGGCCGGTGGCGGACTGGCCGCGTCGATGGCGGCGGCGGTCTCGCGCTCGAGCGCCGCGACGGCGTTCGCATCGAGGCCAAGCGCGTGCGCGAGCTGCGCCAGGTAGATGCGCTCGGCACCCGACACACCCTCATCGGCGCGGACGATGGCGAAGGCGAGCACGTAGAGATCGCGCCGCTCGGCGTCACTCGTGACACCGCCCACGATGTCGGCGAGCGGATGGCGCCCCTGCAGCACCTCGTCGGCCGGCATGCCGACGCCGGCGCGCCGCGCCTCCGCGACGATCGCCGCGCGCTCGGATTCGCTGAGCGTGCCGTCGGCGTTGGCGGCCGACGCCGCCAGGCGCACGAGGCGCGCCACCGCCGGCGGCACGCCGATCGGCGGCGCGGCGGCCGGTGTTGGCGGCGTCGCTGGCGGCACGGGCGCGCTGCCCGGCATCGCAGCCGTCCGGGGGACGCCCGGCAGCTGGAGGCTCTCGTAGATCCCCCACGCCACGCCGACGGCCGCCATGACCGTGCTCGCGTTCAGGAAGCCGCTCTTGCCGCCGAGGAACGCCTGGGCCCCACGTGCACGCTTGCGCCCGCGTTTACCCAGCGCGCCGCGCACGAACATCTCGAGGAGTTGATCGCCGTTCAGGTGCGTTGCTCCTTCCTGCTCACAGAATACTGCGGTCGGGCTCGAAAGGTTCCGCAGGATGCCGCCTCGGCGCCGCACCTGCGCGGCCCCCCGACCGCCCGTCACACCTGCGACGAGGCCGGCTTCGGCACGACCACTTTCGCCGGCTCCGGCGTCCAGTCCTCACCGGGATTGATGAAGCGGTTGGTCTCGAGCTTGTACTGCTTGTCG
>JBIKUN010000242.1:0-3469 GCA_044347565.1 Vicinamibacterales bacterium
ACAACCAGCGCATGTAGCGGCGCATGAACGCCCCGAGCGCGCGGTGCCCGCTCAGCATCGTGGTGTAGGTCGCAAGGTCGGTATGGAAGCTGCCGACGAGCGGCACGCCCAGACGCCGCGACGCCGCGACGGCCGCCAGGCCGAGAGGCCCCGGCGTCGTCAGGTGGATGAGGTCCACGGCGTCCTCGCGCAGGCGGTCCAGCAGGGCGCGATAGGGCGGCCAGTACATCTTCATCTCGCCATAGAACGGAATGCCCACGCCCCAGGACGGCAGCGCCAGGTAGTCGGCGCGGTCGGCGCCGAGCGAGGACGCCGTATAGACCCGCACGGCCACGTCGGCCGGCGCGTGCGCGAGCACGGCCGACAACACGGTGGTCACGCCATTGACCTTCTCGAAATCGTTATCGGTGAAGATCGCGACGCGCCGCCGCCTCGTCATGCCGCCACCTCGGCGACCTCGGCCCGCTCGCTCATCGCCGCCAGCCCGGTCATCGCGGTCATCGTCGACGCCGGCACGTACGGACGCGACACCAGGTCGAACAGCAGCCCGCGATTGAAGCGCTGCTCGTGCACGAAATGCACCACGCCCGTGGCGAGCGCGGTACCGAGCAGCGGCAGCGCAATCACCGCCGCACCGAGCATCGCCGGCGTGCGCACCGAGAACGGACGGCGCAGCATCTCCACCGTCTGCTCGCGATAGAGGCTGGAGGCGAAGCGGACGATGTCGGACGCCATCGTCCGCTGGCTCCCGTGCTGCCCGCCGACGACGCCGCCCCCCTGGCGCAGCCCATCGAAGAACTCGGCGGCCGTGCGGGCCCCGGGCACTTCGGTCCATGTCAGGCCGATGCCGCGTTCGGTATGGGAGTCGCTGCCGCCGAGCATCGCCTTCCCCGTCGCCAGCGCCAGGCATTCCGCCGTGCGGTTCTGCACCTCGAGCCGCGAGCCATTCCGCACTTCGAGCGCATCGACCCACGGCAGGATCGCCGCCACGTGCGCGGCGGTGAGGGGCCCGTTGATGCCGCTCGCCACGTGATTGAGTGACGTGAACAGACCCTGTTCCTGCAGGTACGGCAGCAGCGTGCGGATATCGTGTCGCAGGCGCTGAATGCTGCGATGGTGCCCGGGCTCGAGACCGAACACGTTCAGGTGCACGCGGACCCCGTCCTCGGCGAACACGCCGGTGACTTCGCAGCCGACGATCACATCGGGATGGCCCGCCAGGCTGACGGCGCCGCTGATTTCGTCATGGTCGGTGATGGCCACAAGCTGCATGCCGCGGGCCCTGGCGACCTCGTAGACACGCTCCGGGGTGTTGTACGACTCCCGCATCACGCGCCGGAGCGGCCGGATCGACGTGTTCCCAGAGTGCTGTGTATGGACGTGCGTATCGAGTCTCATCAACCACCCCTTCGAAGGGCCGCCGCGAGCCGTCGCTGGAAACGACGGCATCCGGAAGCGCCGGACGTCGGCTCCGTGCGTGGAGCCTGCCGTCACTGTGCGCGACACACATGACGCCCGCTTCGCGCCGTTGCGACACGACCGCAAAATGTTGGGGGCCCAGGCGCGCCGCGCCGCGACATGCGCGATGTCCGCCGGGTGATGACGCAGACGCTCGGACGACACGGACATCACAGACACGCCACGTTCGCCGCGTCCGCGTTGTCCGGACGCGCCCTGCGCCGCTACACTGCTCTCGTGATGCGCGATACGCTCGCACTTATCCTCGGCGGCGGCCAGGGCAGCCGGCTCTTTCCCCTCACTCAGCACCGCTCGAAACCGGCGGTGCCGATTGGCGGCAAGTACCGGCTCATCGACGTGCCGATCAGCAACTGTCTGCACGCCGACCTGCGCCGCATCTTCGTGCTCACACAGTTCAACTCGGCGTCGCTCAACCGGCACGTCGCCGGCGCCTACCGGATGGACACGTTCTCGAGCGGTTTCGTCGAGATCCTCGCCGCCGAACAGACGCCCGACAGCACCGCCTGGTTCCAGGGCACGGCCGATGCCGTGCGCAAGGCAGCGCGGCACTTCGCGCAGTACGACGCCGACTATTACCTCATCCTGGCCGGCGATCACCTCTACCGCATGGACTACGCGCAGCTGCTCGACGCGCACGTCGACCGCCAGGCCGACGTGACGATCGCGGCGCTGCCGGTGAACGCCGGCGATGCGCACGGCATGGGCATCTTCACCTTCGACTGGCGCGGCGCCATCCAGCAGTTCGAGGAGAAGCCGAACGCCGAACGCCTCGCCGCCATCGGCCGCAGCGCGCCTGAAGGCTCGACCTTCATGCCGCTCGACGACGACAAGCCGTTCGTCGCCTCGATGGGCATCTACGTCTTCACGCGCGAGGTGCTCTTCGACCTGCTCGAACAGGAAGGCGGCGTGGACTTCGGCCGCGAGCTGATTCCGGCAGCGCTTGACAAGTACCACGTGGTGGCGCATCTGCACGAGGGCTACTGGGCCGACGTCGGCACCGTCGAGTCGTTCTACGACGCCAACATCATGCTGACGCAGCCCGGCGCGCCGTTCAGCTTCTACGACCACCGGCGGCCCGTCTACACGCACGCCCGGTTCCTGCCGCCGTCGCGCATCACCGGCACCACGATGGACCGGGCGCTCGTGGCGGAAGGCTGCTACATCGACCGCGCCGACCTGCAGGAATCGGTCATCGGCATCCGCACCACGATCGGCGCCGGCACCTCCATCCGCCGCTCCGTGCTCCTCGGCGCCGACAGCTACGACGCGCCCACGCACGGGCACCCGAGCGGCGTCGGCCTCGGCATCGGCCCGGGCGTCGAACTCGATCGCGTGATCGTCGACAAGAACGCCCGCATCGGCGAGGGCTGCCGGCTCGTCAATGAGCAGCAGCTGCAGACGTTCGACGGCCTGAACTACTACATCCGGGAAGGCATCCTGATCGTGCCGAAGGACGCCGTCATCCCGCCGGGCACGGTGGTGTGAGCGCGACACCACCGTAACCCAGAATTAACGGCACCGTCACCGCGAGGAAACCTGACGGCGCTAGCGTGGAGTGATGACGCTACACGTGTTGCCGCCCACGCGCACCGACGATCGCTCTTCCGCCGGGTCGGCCGCGGCGCCGGCCGACGCCGCCCCCGCGCGGACCTCGCCGTTGCGTTCAGTCCCCGCTGCGCGTGCGAATCGCCGGCGGGTGCTCGTCGTCGAAGATGAGCTCGACATTGCCGAGCTCATCAAGCACACGCTCGAACGCGGCGGCGATATCGAGGTCGAACTGGCCGCGAGTGGTGACGCAGCGCTCAAGGCGTCGAGTGAGCAGCCCCCGGACCTGGTCGTGCTCGACCTGAACCTGCCGGTGCTGAGCGGCCTCGAAGTGTGCCGCATTCTGCGCCAGCGCACCGCCACGGCCACCGTGCCCATCATCATGCTGACGGCACGCACGAGCGAAGGCGACCGCGTGATGGGCCTCGACTCCGGCGCCGACGAC
>JBIKUN010000125.1:0-12988 GCA_044347565.1 Vicinamibacterales bacterium
GCAATCGCCGCGTGGTCGGCGCGGATGCCATGGACGGTCTGCCACACGGTCGGGCCGAAGTCGCCGCCGTAGCGCCGCCATGGATAGTTCACGCCCACGGTCACCGGCCCATTGTCGCGCACTGGCGGCCGACGACGAAGTGCGGGCCGCCTCACTGCAGTTCGTCCGCAAGCTGAGCGGCTTCGCCCTGCCCTCGAAGGCCAATCAGGAGGCCTCCGACCGGGCCGTGGACGAGGTGGCCGTCATGGCGCGGCGTCTGCTCGCCACGCTCGTGACCACGGCCGACTCGCAGAGCCGCGAGACCGACGCTGCTCGCGCCCGGGCGCGGAACGCCGAGCGCTTCGGCCGCGGCGGCTGAGCGTGCGGCCTAGGCGTGCGGCAGCTCGTCGCCGGTGTCTTCGACCGGGCCGAGCTTGCGCGCGTAGAGGTACGAGCCGCCGAAGATGACGACGATGAGGCCGAGCGAGAACCACTTTGGGATCTCGAAGTGGATGTAGCCGAGGTTGTGTCCGTACTCGAGCAGCAGCTTGATGCCCACCCACGCGATGATGACGAAGGCACCATCGACGAGCACCGGATAGCGGCGGATCAGGCCGAGCAGCTTCCCGATCACCATCCGCATCATCAGGATACCGAGAATGCCGCCGGTGATGACCACCCACAGCTTGTCGGAGACGGCGACGGCCACGAGGATCGAGTCGATCGCGAAGACGATGTCGGTCAGCTCGACCTTCACCACGGTGGCCCAGAAAGGCGACAGGCCCAGCCACGGCTCGGCCGGCTTGATGGTGTGGCGCGACTCGCCGCTCTCACCGCCGCGCTGGCCGAAGTGCTGGAACGGAAGATACAGCAGGTAGAGCCCGCCGACGAGCTTCACCCAGCCGAGGGCGATGAGATACGCCGCCGCGGCGGTGGCCAGCGCGCGGAACGTGAACGCGCTCGCCATGCCGTAGCGCAGCGCCTTGGTCTGCAGCTCCTTCGGCAGGCTCAGCACCCGAATCGCCAGAACCATGGCGTTGTCGGCGCTGAGCACGCCCTCGAGGAGGACCAGCAGCAGGATGGTGACGAGATCGGACGAGGAGATGTCGGGCACGAGCGGCTACTAAGTATGACGCCGCGGCGCGCGTCTTGTCACCTGCTCGGCCACTTTGCCGAAATCCGGCGCCGCGTGGCGGCCGATGTCAGTTCCCGGAGGGCATCGCGGGCGATCCAGCGGGCGGCCGGCGTGTCGAGCGCGAGGATCTCGCGGGCGCACGTGATGGCAGCGGCGTGGAGCACGGCGTTGCGCTTCCCGATCTGACGCAGTGCCCAGTTGACGCCCTTCCGCACGTACGGACGATCGTCGCCCGCGGTGGCCAGCAGGAGCGGCAACGCGGCGACGAAGCGCGCATCCGGTGACCTCCGGTCGTGCACGGCGAGGGCGGCGAGCAGGGTGAACGCCGCCCGCCGCTGGTACTCGCCGCGGCGCCGGCGCCAGACTTCCACGCGTCCCCACGCCGGCGCGGCGTGGCAGAAGAGGTGCAGGCACGTGCTGTCGGTCACCGCCCAGTTGTCGAAGTCGCGGGCCCAGCGATCCATCGCCGCCGCCGTGAGCCGCGCCGGCTCGGCGACGAATCCGGCCACGAGGCGGGCTTCCAGCCACCCCGTGTCCCAGAGCGCCTCGGCCAGGGCATGATCGCGGCCCAGGCGGCGCACGAGCGGACGCATCGTGGTCATCGAGACCCCGAACACGCGCGGCGAGATGATGCCGACCCGCGCCATACCCTCACGGTCGCGTGCCCGCGCGCGGCGTGACAGCCACGTCAGCACCGCGTCCACGCGCGCGGCCGTCTCAGAACTGGAAGTAGATGAACTCGCTCGTCCCGCCATGCAGCGTGATGATCGCGTACACCATCACCGCGGCGAGCACCGCCCGGGCCGTCGCGCCAAGCACCGGCGCCCGGCCGCGCTCGTCGAGCCACGTCCAGGCGTGCAGCAGGACGATCGGCGAGAGGAACAGCAGCGCCTGCACCATCCAGAGGTCCGGCGCCCGCCAGGCGCCCCAGACGAGATTGGCGACGAACGTGGAGGCGCCGCCCACAGTCGCGCTGCGGAAGTAGACCCAGGCGACGAGCACCGCGCCCTGCACCACCACGAACCAGGCGGCGCGCACGGCCCAGGGACGTGGCGCCGGGCGATGCAGGCCGAGCAGGCGCTCCCCCACCAGGCACAGCCCGTGAATCGCGCCCCAGACGATGAACGTGAAGGCCGCGCCGTGCCAGAGGCCGCCGAGCAGCATCACGAGCAGCAGGTTGAGCAGCGTGCGGGCGCGCGAGCCGCGATTGCCGCCGAGCGGCACGTAGAGGTAGTCGCGCAGCCAGCGCGACAGCGTGATGTGCCAGCGCTCCCAGAAGTTCTTGAACGTCGCGGCGAGATACGGCGCGTTGAAGTTCTCCGGGAACCGGTAGCCGAGCAGGTAGCCGAGGCCCTGCGCGATGGTCGAATAGCCGGCGAAGTCGGCGAAGATCTGCCCCGAGAACATCACGCCGAGCCACAGTACGAAGGTGGCATCGGCGCCCTCGCGATAGCCGCGGTCCCAGTGTTCGTCCACGTAAGCGGCCAGATTGTCGGCGCACACCATCTTCAGGAAGAACCCGACGATGAGCAGCCACACGCCGTGGTAGAAGACGCGCGCGTGCAGGCGGCGCGGCCGCGGAATCTGCGGCAGGAACTCACTGGCGCGGACGATCGGCCCGGCGACGAGCTGCGGGAAGAAGCTGATGAAGAGCAGGAAGCGCGGGAAGTTGCGCACCGGCGCCAGCTCCCCGCGATAGACGTCGATCGTGTAGGAGAGCGTCTGGAACGTATAGAAGCTGATGCCCATCGGCAGCACCAGCGCGAACTCCGGGAGGCGCAGCGTGGCCCCGAAGAACCCGGCCGCTTCTTCCGCCGTGCGCACCGCGAAGGCGCCGTACTTGAAGAATCCGAGCAGCCCCAGGTTCATCACGAGCGAGGCGACGAGCCAGGCGCGTCGGCGTCGCTGCTGATCCGGCGCGAGATTGCCGATGGCGATGGCGGCCACGTAGTCGATCGCGGCCCCACCGACGAGCACGGCCAGATAGGCCGGGATGTGCCAGCCGTAGAAGACGAGGCTCGAGAGCAGCAGCACGCCCACGTAGGGCGATTCGATCTTGCGGCGGCCCACGGTGAGGCGCGCCGCGAAGACCACGAGGAAGAGTGCGACGAACGCCCAGGAGACGAAATTCATCGCGGCACACCCGGCCCGGCCAGGTGCGGCGCCAGCGCCGCGACGAAGGCGCGCGACCAGTCATGCGCGCTCGCCGGGTCGAGGTGACTGTGGTCGCCGCTCGTGAGGCCGGGGGCATCCACGACCACGAGCGGTGCCTGCAGGAGCTCGGCGAAACGCGCCGGGCCGGCCCCGCCGTGCGGCGCGGGCGTCGGCACCCGCGTCACCACGATCCGGATACCGCGGGCATCCATCTCGGCCTTGAACGCCCGCGCGGCCGCGATCTCTCCGCGCGAGAGCGGCGGGCCGTCGAGCGGCGGCGAGGTGAAGGCCGC
Organism: Vicinamibacterales bacterium; assembly: GCA_044347565.1. GTDB lineage: Bacteria > Acidobacteriota > Vicinamibacteria > Vicinamibacterales > UBA2999 > CADEFD01. The sequence goes on from JBIKUN010000125.1 coordinate 3,562, forward strand.
AGACGACTCGGTCCACGGCGAGACCTCCCAGGTGCCGTCGAGGCGCGAGCGGTACATGTTCAGTTCGCGGGCATGGCCGAGCCCGGGCCGGCCGAAGAGCGCGAGCCAGTTGGGCGCCACGATATGGACAGCGCGGCGCACTTCATGGGCGGCGTCGGCCTCCCACCGCAGTTTTCGCGCCGCGAAGACAGTGTCTCGGTTCACGACCTCCGCCCACGCGCTCAGGCCGCCGCCGAAGAAGCCGTCGGCGTTCACGACGACGACCCGCGGCTTCAGATCGAAGCGGCGGATGATGGCGAGGGGAAAACGATCGGCTTCGCGGAAGCCGAAGCCCAGCGCGTAGTACGACTGCCCGAGCGCCGCGAACGCCGGCCGCAGCACCTCGGGGCGGAGCCCGAACATCAACCGCGAGTTGCCCACGAAAAGCACGTCCGCCGCGCGGAGCCTCGCGTGGGCGTCGGGATCGAGGCCGAAGAAGAGCACGTGGTGATCCACCTGCCCGCCGATATCGCCGGCGAGATAGTGGTCGTCGTCGCCGGGGCGCTCCGCGTCGAGGAGCCCCGAGGCCGCGGCCCGCAGCGCCGGCACGGCGTCGACCATCAGGGCGGTGCCGGTGAGCAGCACGGTCACGACCACCGCGAAGACGGCCGCGGGCCACAGGGCGGGTGGATGCGGGCGGACTGGCGGCATTGTTTCGAGTGTAATTCAGAACACTTGCGGGAAATTCCGCCAACGGCGCCCGAGACTCCAGCTCTGCCTTGGGACGCCGGGCGGTTCGCCCTGTGAGGTAAGTCATGGCAGATCACACCATTGACACAAGTCGTATCAATGGTTAGACTCGTGATGTGGCAACGTCCGATCTGATCTTCATCAGCGTGGCGGCGCGGATGCTGAGCATGCATCCGCAGACCCTGCGCAAGTACGAGCGTCTGGGACTCGTGCAGCCGGCCCGCACCATCGGCAGCATGCGGCTCTACTCCGACGCCGAAATCGAGCGCCTGCGGCTCATCAAGGTGCTCGTCGAGGACGCCGGCGTGAACCTGGCCGGCGTGCAGCGCCTGCTCGCCGTGGCCGAAGGGCTGCAGCGGCTGGAGCCGCTCGCTGACGATCCGGCGCTCGGGCGCGCGGACGGCCGCCGCCGCCTCGCGCGTGAAGTACAGCGGCTCAAGGATGTGGTGGGGTTGTGAGCATGGATTTCCGCGACTACTACGCCACGCTCGGTGTGCCGAAGACCGCCACCGAGAAAGAAATCAAGCAGGCCTACCGGCGGCTGGCGCGCAAGCACCACCCTGACGTCAATCCCGGCGACCGCTCGGCCGAGACACGCTTCAAGGAGGTCAACGAAGCCTACGAGGTGCTCGGCACACCCGAGACGCGGAAGAAGTACGACGAACTCGGCGCCAACTGGCGCCAGTACGAACAGGCCGGGCCGGCTGCCGGTGGTCCCTATGGGCCGCAGGCCGGTCAGGGCGGCTTCCGCACGATGACGCCCGAGGAGATGGAGGCGATGTTCGGGGCCGGCGGCTCGCCGTTCTCCGACTTCTTCAATACGTTCTTCGGCGGCGGCGGCGGCGGCGCGGCGCCGTCCGGTGGCCGTGGACGGCGCGGAAGCCAGGCGCCGCGGCCGCGCCGGGCGCCCGAGGTCGAATACGAGATCCCGCTGGACCTCGCGAACACCCTTGGCGGCCATGTGGAACGGGTGCAGGTGCAGCCGGAGGACGGCCCGCCGCGCACGCTCGAGGTGCGCATTCCGGCCGGCGTGACCGACGGGACGCGCCTCAAGGCCGGCGAGATCTACCTGCGGGTGCGGCTGCGGCCCCATCCGCGCTTCGAACGCACCGGGCGTGACCTGCAGACCACGCTCCAGGTGCCGCTCACGACGGCCGTGCTCGGCGGGAGCGCCGAGGTCGTGACGCTGAGCGGCAGCCGCCTCACCGTGAAGCTGCCGCCCGGCACGCAGCCCGGCCAGCGGCTGCGGCTGCGCGGCCACGGACTGCCCTCCCCCGGCGCCGCCGACGACCGTGGGGATGTGTTCGCAAAGGTGGAGGTTCGTGTGCCGGCGACGCTCACCGATGAGGAGAAGGCCCACTACGAGGCACTGAGGGCGTTGGAATCGAAATAGCAGGGTCAGGTACGGCCCGCGATTGCGGGCTCACGGCAGAAAGGACGGACGGTCATGACGCTCAACACGTTCACCGAGAAGGCCCAGGAAGCGATTGTCGCCGCCCCGCGGCTGGCGGCTTCGCTGTCGCACGCGCAGGTCGAGCCCGAGCATCTGCTCGTGACGCTCGGCGAGCAGCCGGGCGGCATCGTGCCGGCGCTCTTCCAGAAGCTGGGCCAGCCGGCGGCACCGATCGCGCTGGCGCTCAAGGACCAGCTCGGCCGTCTGCCGAAGGCGCATGGCGGCGCCGAACCCGGCGTGTCGCCGCGTCTGCGCGCCGTGCTCGAGCAGGCGCAGGCCGAGGCGACGGCCATGCAGGACCAGTTCGTCAGCACCGAGCACCTCTTCCTCGCCATCGTGAGCGAGAGCGGGCGCGCGCCGGCCGCCGAACTGCTGCGCGGCCGCGGTGTCACGCGCGACGTGGTCCTCACGGCCATCGCCTCGGTACGCGGCGCGCAGAAGGTCACCGACCAGAACCCCGAGGGCAAGTACCAGGCGCTCGAGAAGTACGGCCGCGACCTCACCGAGCTGGCGGAGCGCGGCAAGCTCGACCCGGTCATCGGCCGCGACGAGGAAGTGCGGCGCGTCATCCAGGTGCTGGCCCGCCGCACGAAGAACAACCCGGTGCTCATCGGCGAACCCGGCGTCGGCAAGACGGCGATCGTCGAAGGCCTCGCCCAGCGCATCGTGCGCGGCGACGTGCCCGAGGGCCTGAAGGACAAGCGCATCGTGGCGCTCGACATGGGCTCGCTCATCGCCGGCGCCAAGTACCGCGGCGAGTTCGAGGAGCGACTGAAGGCCGTGCTGCAGGAGATCGTGCAGGCCGAAGGCCGCATCGTGCTCTTCATCGACGAGCTGCACACGGTCGTCGGCGCCGGCGCCTCCGAAGGATCGCTCGACGCCTCGAACATGCTGAAGCCGATGCTCGCCCGCGGCGAGCTGCACACGATCGGCGCGACCACGCTCGACGAGTACCGCAAGTACATCGAGAAGGACGCCGCCCTCGAGCGGCGCTTCCAGCCGGTGACGGTGGGCGAACCGACCGTGGAAGACACGATCAGCATCCTGCGCGGGCTGCGCGAGAAGTACGAACTGCACCACAAGGTGGGGTTCAAGGACGCCGCGCTGGTCTCGGCAGCCGTGTTGTCCCACCGCTACATCGCCGACCGCTTCCTGCCCGACAAGGCCATCGACCTCATGGACGAAGCGGCCTCGCGCCTGCGCATGGAGATCGACTCGATGCCGGCCGAACTCGATGAAGTGCAGCGCCGCGTGATGCAGCTCGAGATCGAGCGCGAGGCGCTGCGCAAGGAAACCGACAAGGCGTCGATCGACCGTCTGGCGAAGCTCGAAAAGGAACTCGCCGACCTCAAGGAGGAACAGCGCACGCTCACCGCGCACTGGACCCACGAAAAAGATGCTATCCAGCAGAGCGCGAACCTCAAGGAAGAACTCGACGGCCTGCGCCGCGACGTCGAAGCCGCGCAGCGGCACGGCGACTACGCGAAGGCCTCGGAACTGCAGTACGGCCGCATTCCGCAGCTCGAAGCGCAGATCAGGGCGCAGGAGGCGCCGGTGGCGGGCGGCACCCGCCTGCTCAAGGAGCAGGTGGACGAAGAAGACATCGCCGAGGTCGTCGGCAAGTGGACCGGCATTCCGGTGAGCCGGCTCATGGAAGGTGAAGTGCAGAAGCTCATCCAGATGGAGGCGCGGCTGCACCAGCGGGTCGTCGGCCAGGACGAGGCGATCCAGGCGGTGGCGAACGCGATTCGCCGCGCCAGGGCCGGCCTGCAGGATCCGCAGCGGCCGCTCGGCAGCTTCATCTTCCTGGGCCCGACCGGTGTCGGCAAGACGGAGCTTGCGCGCGCGCTCGCCGGGTTCCTCTTCGACGACGAACAGGCGATGGTGCGCATCGACATGTCGGAGTACCAGGAGAAACACACGGTCTCGCGCATGATCGGCGCGCCGCCGGGATACGTCGGCTACGAGGAAGCCGGCCAGCTCACCGAAGCCGTGCGGCGGCGCCCGTACGCGGTGGTGCTGTTCGACGAAATCGAGAAGGCGCACCCCGAGGTGCTGAACGTGCTGCTGCAGCTGCTCGACGACGGCCGGCTCACCGACGGCAAGGGCCGCACGGTGGACTTCCGCAACGCGGTCGTCATCATGACGTCGAATCTCGGCAGCCAGTTCATCGCCGACGCGGCGACACGTGGCGGCGGGCTCGACGAGGGCGTGCGTCGGCAGGTGACAGAGACGCTCCGCAACCACTTCCGGCCGGAGTTCCTGAACCGCGTCGACGAGATCATCTTCTTCCACGCGCTCGACCGCGCGCACATCGCGCAGGTCATCGACATCCAGCTCGCCGGGCTGCTGAAGCGGCTGGCCGATCGGAAGATCGGCCTCACGCTCAGCGAGGCGGCCAGGCAGGCGCTCGTCGAGGAAGGGTACGACCCCATCTACGGGGCGCGGCCGCTCAAGCGCACGATCCAGCGGCGCGTGCTCGACCCGCTCGCCCTGAAGGTGCTCGAAGGCGCCTTCGCCGAGGGGGATCACGTGCTCGTGGACGTCGGGCCGGACGGGCTGGCGTTTTCGAAGCGCGAGGCGGTCAGCGCCTAGACGGTCGCGGGCTCCGGGGGCACCCGGAGCCCGGCGTCGCGGCTACTGGGCCGGCTTGTCGGCGGCCTCGGGCCCGAGGGCCGCTTCGGCGGCGGCAAAGCCCATGCGGCTGTGCGAACCGTCGCAGAACGGCTTCTTCGTGGAGTGGCCGCAGCGGCAGAGGGCGAAGGGCCGTTTGGCGAGCGGATAGGGGTTGCCGTTCCAGTCGACGAGGGTGACATCGTCGCCCTCGACGAGGAGCGATCCGTTCTGACGAACCTTGATCGTGGCCATACCCGGGCAGTATACCGTGCGCCCGGCTGCCCGAATCGGCCCCGCAGCCGCTACAATCGCTGGGTGCGACGGTCGCTCGCTCCTCTGCTCGTGCTCGCGGGCCTCACCTTCCTCGTGGGGCTGGGCGCGCCGGCCATCACCGACTCCGACGAGGCGTTCTACGCCGAGGCGGCCCGCGAGATGGTCGAATCCGGCGACTGGCTCACGCCGTACTACAACTACGAGCCGCGCTTCCAGAAACCGATCCTCTATTACTGGGCCACGGCCGCCACGTTCGCCGTGACCGGGCCGGGCGAAGCGTCGGCGCGGCTCTGGGCCGCCGTCTCGGGGATCGCACTCGTCTTCGTCACGGCCGCGACCGCCCGCCGCTGGTACGACGACGACACCGCCCTCCTCGCCGGCGCGATCGTGGCGACGAGCTTCGGCTACGTGGCGCTCGGGCGGATGGCGCTGCCCGACCTGCCGCTGGCCCTCTTCGTCACGGCGACCATCGGCGCCGCGCTCGTCGCCGTGGGCGATCGGGTGCCGCGTCCGCGCCAGTGGCTCTTCGCGGCCGCCGTGGCTGCCGCCCTCGGCTTCCTCACGAAGGGCCCGCTCGCCGTCGTGCTGCCGGCCGTGGTCATCGGGCCGATCGTGGTCATCGAGCGGCGGCAGTCGCGCGTCGGGTTCGGCGACATCCTCGCGGCGGCCGGCGTGTTCGTGATGGTGGCCGCGCCCTGGTATCTCGCGATGTGGTGGCGTCATGGCACGCCGTACCTCGAGAGCTTCTTCGTCGGCGACAACTTCGAACGCTTCGCCACCGACCGCTTCAATGAGCCGCGGCCGTGGTGGTACTACGGTCCGGTCATCGTCGGTGGCGTCGCGCCGTGGTCGCCGTTCCTGCTGCTCGGTGCCGGGGCGTTCCTGCGGCTGCTGACCGGCCGGGGCGGTCCGGGCAGCCTCGAGACGCGGCTCGTCATCTGGGTGCTCGCGCCGCTCGCCATCCTCACGCTGTCGGTCGGCAAGCAGCCGCGCTACGTGCTGCCGCTGCTGCCGCCGCTCGCGCTGCTGCTGGCGCACGGCATCATGAACCGCGTGCGCTCGCGCCGCGGGCTCGACGGCGGGCTCTACCAGTCGCGGCCCGACCGCGGGCTGCAGTGGGCGTCGATCGCGGGCGGCGCCATCCTGATGCTCGCCGGCGGGCTGCTCTGGCGCGCCCGTCCGCTCTTCGTGGAGCTGCCGCCGCTGCACAGCGCGGTCGCCGCCGTGGTCATCACCGTCGCCGGCCTCGCCGTGGTCGTGACGGCCGTGTCGCGGGCCTGGCGCGATGCGCCGTGGGTGCTCGCCATCGGCAGCAGCCTGGCCCTGCCGGCGCTCGTCATCGGCGGGCTGGCTGGCGGTCCTGAAGACGCCGTGCACAAAGCCGCGCAGGCCGTGAAGGCGGCACGCCGGGCCGACGAGCCGGTTGGCGTCTCGCGCGTGTTCGTGCGCAACCTCGTCTTCTACACCGGCCTGAAGCAGACCGACCTCATCAATGACGAACAGCTCACGGCGTTCCTCGGGCAGGCCGGTCGGGCGCTCATCGTCGTGCCCGTGGCGGATCTCGATCGCGTGGAGGCGGCCGGCGCGCACAAGGGGCAGCGCCTGGCGGAGTTTGCGTATCTCAACGAAGCGGGGCTGCGCCTGCGTTCGTTCCTGTGGCCGGATCCGGCGCGCGACGTGCAGCGGATCGTGCTCGTCGCCACGCGCGACTAATCACGACTCAGTCGCCGGCGCGTTCGGTCGAGAGCCCGCGCAGATCCTCGGGCGTCGTCTCCCACATCTTGCCCGGGTTCAGCACGCCGTGCGGATCGAAGGCGTGTTTGAGGCGCGCCATGAGCGCGATCTCCGCCGCCGACAACTGCAGGCCAAGGTACTGCGCCTTCGCGTAGCCGATGCCGTGCTCCCCCGAGATCGCCCCGTCGAGCGCGACGACCCCGGCGAAGAGATCGTGTTCGGCGGCCGCGGCACGCGTCATCTCGTCGGCGTTCGCCGGATCGACCATCAGGTTGACGTGGATGTTACCGTCGCCGGCGTGCCCGAAAGCAGCGACGACGAGCCCGTGCCGCGCGCGCAGCTCGTCGACGAGCGCGTACAGTTCGGGCACGCGGCCGCGCGGCACCACGACGTCGTGATTGATCTTGCGCGGCGCCAGCCGGCGCAGCGCGTACGACAGTTCCCGGCGCGCTTCCCAGATGGCCGCGCGGGCCTCGTCGGTCTCCGCCGTCACGAGCGAAGTTGCGCCCGTGGCCACACAGGCCTCGCGGGCGAGGCGCGCTTCTTCCAGCGCCGCGGCTTCCCCGCCGTCCACTTCCACGAGGAGCAGTGCGGCGGTGCCGGGCGGCGCCATCGGCCGGCCCAGATGCGCGGCCACGGCGTCGAGCGAGGCGGCGTCGATGAGTTCGATGGTGGCCGGCACGACGCCGGCGGTCACGATCGCACCGACGGCGCGCGCCGCCGCGTCGATGGTCGGGTAGGTCGCGGCGAACGTGTGGCGCGCCGCCGGCTTCGGCACGAGCCGCACCGTCACTTCCGTGATGATGGCGAGCGTACCTTCCGAGCCCACGAGCAGATCCGTGAGCGCGTAGCCGGTCACGTTCTTCACCGTGCGGCTGCCCGTGCGCAGGATCTCGCCCGTGGGCAGCACGGCCTCGAGTGCCAGCACGTAGCGGCGCGTCGTGCCGTACTTGAAGGCGCGGGGACCGCCGGCGCATTCGGCGACATTGCCGCCGATGGCACACTCGGCGAGGCTGGCCGGATCGGGCGGATAGAAGAGGCCGCGCGCTTCGACGGCGGTGTGCAGGGCGCGCGTGATGACGTTCGGTTGCACCACTGCCAGCAGGTTCGCCGCGTCGATCTCGAGGATGCGGTCGAAGCGCGCCATGGCGATGACGATGCCGCCGCGGATCGGTACGGCGCCGCCGGTGTAGCCGGTGCCGGCGCCGCGGACGGTCATCGGCACCCGGGCGTCGTGGCAGGCGCGGGCGATGGCGGCCACTTCCGCGGTGGTGCCCGGCGTGACCACCAGGTCGGGCCGGTGGCCGCGCCTGAGCGCGTCGCGGCCGGCCATGTCGAGCACGACCGGGTCGGCCGAGACCCAGGGCGCGCCGACGATGCCGGCAAGTGTCGCTCGCAGTGCCTCGATCACGGCCTATCGCGCCGTGGGCGCGCCGCGCTCGCGCGCATGCACGAACTCCTGCAGGCGCGTGACGCCTTCGCGCAGGCGGTCGCGCGAGGTGGCGTAGGAGATGCGCACGAAGCCTGGCGCATCGAAACCTTCACCGGCCGTGAGGGCGACGCGCGCCTCGGCCAGCAGCTGGTCGGCGAACTCCGCCGAGGTCTTCAGGCCGCACGGCGCCAGGAGCTCGGCGATGTAGGGGAACAGATAGAAGGCGCCGCCCGGCTTCAGGCACTCGACGCGGCTGTCGCTCGTGAGCCAGCCGAGCGTTTCGTCGCGACGGCCGCGGTATTCCGTGAGCATCGCCGTCACCGCGTCCTGCGGCCCCGTGAGGGCCTCGACGAGCGCCTTCTGCGTGATCGACGAGATGTTCGACGTGGCGTGGCCCTGCACCGTGTTGCAGGCGGTGACGAAGTCCTTCGGGCCGAGCGCCCAGCCGGCCCGCCAGCCGGTCATCGCGTAGGCCTTCGAGGCCGAACTGCAGACGACCGTGCGGTCACGATGACGGTCGGTCAACACCTTCACGACGTTGTGCGCGACCGGTTCGTAGATGAGTTTGTCGTAGGTCAGGTCGACGATGATCCACACGCCGGTCTTCGCGCAGGCGTCGGCGATCGCGGCCACCGTGTCTTCCCGCATCACGGCGCCCGTGGGATTGCACGGCGTGTTCAGGATGATGGCCTTGGTCTTCGGCGTGACGCGGTCGAGGATCTCGTCGGCTTCGACGACGAAGCCGCGTTCGCGCTGCCCGCGCGCCAGCACGGGCGTGGCGCCGCAGAGCAGCACCTGGTCGACGATGGTCGGCCAGAACGGCGAGTGCGTGATGACCTCGTCACCGTCGTCGAAGAGCACGACCGCGGCGTTGTAGAGCGCCTGCTTGGCGCCGGCCGACACGATGACCTCGGCGGTCGGGAAGGTCACGCCATAGTCTTCGCGGGCGCGGTAGCTGACCGCTTCGCGCACATCGGCGGCGCCGGCCGCCGGCGTGTACTTCGTGAAGCCGGCATCGATGGCGCGATGGGCGGCGTCGAGCACGTTCTGCGGCGTCTGGAAATCGGGCTCACCGGCCCCGAAGTCCACGACGTCCACGCCGGCGCGGCGCAGGCGGTCGGCTTCGGCGGCGACCTTCAGGGTGGGCGATGGGGCCACGCGGGCCATGCGGGCGGCAAACGTCATGCGTG
>JBIKUN010000127.1:0-12800 GCA_044347565.1 Vicinamibacterales bacterium
TTCTGTCCGGGTTTTTGAATTTACGGGGGTCTGTCTCGGTCACTGCCCGTGACAGACCCCGTTACATCTGATGACGGTGACAGACCCCGTTACAAATCCGTGACAAATGTCAGGGCTTGAACAGGCGGCGGTAAAAGCCGCTGGTCTTCACCGTGATCGTGACCGGCGTGTCGTTCAGGTTCTGCCAGAACCAGCCGTGATTGCCGCTCATCGGCGCCTCGAAGGCGCCGTGGCCGCCCTCCTCGAATTCCCCCGCCCAGTAGCTGCGGTCGCCGCCGGTCTTGTCCGCGGCTTCGCCGTGCATGTCCACATCCACACCGCCGCCGCTCGATGTCCATGAGAACACCAGGCGCTCGCCGGCGTTCATCTGTGCCTTGATCTCAGCGCCTTCTCCCGGCGCGAGCGTGAGTGACATCTCGTCGCTGCGATATGGCGTGCTGCTCTTGAAGAGGGAGCCCGCGACCGTTCCGGCTTCACCCGCCGCGCCCTCAGGCAGCGGCTCGGCCGCGGCCTCTGGCGCGCGGTAGAGCCCGGTGGCCCGCCCGATCCCGGTCGGGTCGATGCCGTACTCCGCCGGCAGCACCACGGTCACGAGCAGCACACCCGCCAGCGCGGTGGCCGTGATGGTGGCGCGCACGAGGCGGAGCGGTGAGGGCGGGTCGGGCAGTGTGGGGAGCACGGGTTCGGGCATGGTGCAGCGCGTCCGAAGCAACTACGAGACGAAGTAACCCGTGAGCTGATAGCCCATGAGCGCGAAGCCGCAGGCCATCACGAGGACGTTGGCGGCGAAGGCCTGCTGCGTGAAGGCGGCCGTGCGGCGCCAGTACGCCATCGCCAGCAGAATCACACTCAGCGCCAGCAGCTGCCCGATCTCGACGCCGGCGTTGAACGCCACGATCTTCGGCGCGAGCCCCGCGCGCGGCAGCGCGAAGTCCTGCAGCTTGGTGGCGAGGCCGAAGCCGTGGATGAGTCCGAAGAGCAGCACCGCGGCTCTCGTCTCCGGCTGCACGCCGAACCACGCGCGGAACGCGCCCAGGTTATCGAGTGCCTTGTAGACCACGGAGAAGCCGATGACGGCGTCCACGAGATACGCGTCCACGTGGGTGCCCGAGAGCACGCCGTAGAGCAGCGTCACGCTGTGGCCCACGGCAAAGAGCGTGACGTAGAGCGCCACGTCCTTCATCCGGTAGAGGAAGAAGATGACGCCGACGAGGAAGAGCAGGTGGTCGTAGCCGGTCACCATGTGCTTGGCGCCGAGGTACAGGAACGCCATCAGGCCGCCCTGTTCCATGAAGGCGCGATCGGCGGCCGAGACACCGTGCGCGAAGGCCGGCGCGACGTCGAGCGTCAGCAGCGCGAGGCAGGCGAGGGCGAAGGGCACCACGCGCGACAGCCTATCGCAAACCGCTCAGTTCGTCCCAGCGCGCATACGCTGTCAGCAGCTCGTCCGGCACGGCCGCCAGACGCGCCATCGTGGCGCTGATGTCACCCGCCGGCTTCTTGTAGAAGTCGGGCGCCGCCACCGCAGCCTCGAGCTGCTTCAGCTCGGCTTCGAGGGCTTCGATCTTCTTCGGCAGTGCGTCGCGCTCCATGCGCTCCTTGTTGGTGGCCTTGCGCGCCGCGGGACCAGCCTCGGCAGGCGGCGCAGCGGGTGCCGGGGGCGGCGGCGTCGGGGCCGTGACGGCGCCTGACATCGGCGCGGACACCGGCGCGCTCGTGCGCGCCCCGGCCGTCGTGGCGGACGGGGCCGGACGCTGGCGCAGCCAGTCGTCGTAGCCGCCCACGTATTCGCTCACGCGGCCATCACCCTCGAAGGCGAGCGTGCTCGTGACCACGTGGTCGAGGAAGCGGCGGTCGTGGCTCACGAGCAGCAGCGTGCCCGGCCAGTCCACGAGCTGCGCTTCGAGCAGTTCGAGTGTCTCGAGGTCGAGGTCGTTGGTCGGCTCGTCGAGCACGAGCACGTTGGCCGGACGCGTGAAGAGCCGCGCCAGCAGCAGACGGTTGCGTTCGCCGCCCGAGAGCGCCTTCACGGGCGACCTGGCCCGCTCGGGCGAGAAGAGGAAGTCTTCGAGGTAGCCATGCACGTGGCGCGTGCGGCCGGCCACGGTGATGCGGTCGTTGCCGTCTCCCACCGTATCGACCACCGTGCGTTCCGGGTCGAGCTGCTCGCGCTGCTGATCGTAGTAGGCGATCTGCACGTTGGCGCCGTGGCGGATGGTGCCGGAGTCGGGCGCGAGATCGCCGAGCAGCAGGCGCAGCAGCGTGGTCTTGCCGGCGCCGTTCGGCCCGATGAGGCCGATGCGATCGCCGCGCATCACGCGCGTGGTCAGATCGCGCACGATCACGCGGTCGCCGTAGGCTTTGCTCACGCCTTCGGCCTCGAACACGAGCTTGCCCGACGACTCGGCCTGTTCGACCGACATCTTCACGTTGCCGATGACGTTGCGGCGCTCGGCGCGTTCGGCGCGCATCTCCATCAGGCGCTTCACGCGGCCTTCGTCGCGGGTGCGCCGGGCCTTGATGCCGCGCCGCAGCCACACTTCTTCCTCGGCCAGCTTCTTGTCGAACTTCTCGGCGGCGAGCGCCTCGTTGGCCAGCCATTCCTCCTTCTTCTGGAGGAACGCGGCGTAGTTGCCGGGCCACGACGTGAGATGCCCGCGGTCGAGTTCGATGACGCGAGTGGCCAGGCGCTCGAGGAAGGCGCGGTCGTGCGTGATGAAGAGCACGGCGCCGCCGTAGTCGGCGAGGAACGCTTCGAGCCACTCGATGGCTTCGATGTCGAGGTGGTTCGTCGGTTCGTCGAGCAGCAGCACGTCGGGCTGGGCGACGAGCGCGCGCGCCAGCAGCACGCGGCGGCGCCAGCCGCCCGAGAGCGTGTCTACCGGCGCGTCGGCGGGGAGGTCCAGCCGGGTGAGCACGAGCTCGACGCGCTGTTCGAGGCTCCAGCCGTCACGCTCCTCGAGTTCGTGCTGCAGGCGGCCCATGCGGTCGAGCGCCTCGACGTTGCCGTGCGCCACCTCAATCGACGCATGGTGATAGGCGGCGATGACGGCGGCCAGATCGCCGAGCCCCTGGGCCACGACGTCGAACACCGAGTCGTGCGTGTCGAGGGGGACGTCCTGCACCAGGCGCGCCACCTGGACGCCGGTGTCGCGCCACACCGTGCCGGCGTCGGGCGTGAGCTCGCCGCTCACGATCTGCATGAAGGTGGACTTGCCGGTGCCGTTCCGGCCGATGAGCGCCAGGCGCTCGCCGGGCTGGATCTGCAGCGAGACGTCGTCGAGCAGCGGCAGGTGGCCGTAGGCGTGGGAGATGTGGTCGAGCGTGACGAGAGGCATGGTGGGGACCGCGGCGGGGCCGCGATCCCTCTAGCGTATCAGCTTGGGGTCTGACCCCAGTATGCAGGCTACGGCTTCTTCGGCACCGGGTGGGTGTGCGCGGTGGCCGGGCCGTCGCCCACCTGCACGGTGCCCATGAGGCCGCCCTCGGCGTGGTCGAGGATGTGGCAGTGCATCATCCAGGTGCCGGGACGTTCGTCGAAGGTCACGAGGAACCGCGCGGTGGTCTTCATCGGGATGTTGACCGTGTCCTTCCAGACCATCGGCTGCAGGGGCGCGCCCTTGTCGTCGACCACCATGAAGAAGTAGCCGTGCAGGTGGAACGGGTGGTCCCAGTCGGTGTCGTTCTTCACCGTCCAGTACTGCGTCTCGCCGAGCTTCGCCTGGAATGGCTTGGCCTTCCAGTAGGGCACGCCGTTGATGCGGAACTCGGAATGTCCGGCTTCCTGCGGCGGCAGCGTGAAAACAACCGGCACGGGTGTGGCGCCTTCGAGCGGCGGCGGCGTGATGGCGCGTGACACGGCCGGCAGGTCGACCTTCGTGACCGCCGGTTCGTTCGTGAGCGCCACCGTCATGATCTCTTCCACGCTGCGGTATTCGATGCTGCCGTAGCCGCGGTTGTAGAGCATCGCGCGCAGCGTCAGCTCCGTGCCGGGTTTGCCGGTGGGCCGCACGATGACGTCGTAGCGTTCGCCGGGCGTGATGAGCAGGATGTTGCTCTTCGTAGGCCGCGCCTGCAGGCCGCCGTCCTGCCCGATGACCGTCCAGTCCTGGCCTTCGAGATCCAGATAGAAGAAGCGGCTCTTGGCGGAGTTCACGATGCGCCAGCGCTGCGGCGCACCGGCCCGCGCCTTGATGGTGGGCCGGGTGCGGCCGTTCACGAGCACGTAGCTGCCTTCGCGGCCGAAGACCATGCCGGCCGAGCCGCCGCTCTCCGCGTCCTCGAGCGTGCCCTTGCCGTCGAAGCCGATGTCGCTCAGCACGATCGTAGTCGTATCCGCCACGCCGACGCCGTCGGCCGGGTCTTCGACGAGCAGCGGCCCGTAGAGGCCGTAGCCCACCTGCGCCGCTGACATCACGTGCGGGTGATACCAGTAGAGCGACGCATCGGGCACGACGAAGTCGTAGGTGAACGACTCGCCCTTCTTCACCGGATCCTGCGAGATGCCCGGCACGCCGTCCATCTCGATGGGGAGGCGCACACCGTGCCAGTGGATCGTGGTTGGTTCGTCGAGTTCGTTCACGAAGTGGACGATGAGGCGGTTGCCGACCTTCGTGCGGATGAGCGGCCCGGGCAGGCCGCCGTTGTAGGTCCAGGCGCGCACCTTGCGGCCGGGCGCCACTTCCACCTCGGCGATCCTTGCCGCGAGGTGCACCTCGACGATGTTCGGGTCGGGATTGGTGTCGGGCGCCTCGGGGAGCTTCAGACCGGCGTCCCACCCGGCCGGCGCGTAGCGCGTGGCGGCAGGCTGCGCCCCGGCCGGAGCCCACGCGGCCATCCACGACAGGGCGAGTGCGGCCGCTGCCAGGACGACCACGCGTTTCCACGGCGAGTGACACGAACAGAACATGGGCGCTCCCCTCAGGATGTTAACCGGTGAAGACGTGCAAGCGGAGTGCCGCAAGACATGCCGAGACACCGAGGCGGGCGCCCTGCGCCCGGTTATCGCGCCGGGGGCGTCTTTCCGAGCGCGCGCGTGGTGCGGTGGGTGGGCACGGCCGTCCACGGGTCTTCGGGCCAGGGGTGCTTCGGATAGCGCCCCCGCAGTTCCCTGCGGACTTCTTGGTAGGCCCCCTGCCAAAAACTCCGCAGGTCGCGTGTTGTCTGCACCGGATGCCCATTCGGGGCGAGCAGGCTGAAGGTGACCGGCACGCGCCCGGGACCGAGCACGGGCGTGTCGGCCAGGCCGAAGAGCTCCTGCAGCTTTACTGCAACCACCACGGTACCGTCCTCCGCGTAGGTCAGCGGGGCGCGGCGTCCGCTCGGCACCGGCAGGCTGTCGGGGGCGGCCTGGTCGAGCTTCGCGCGGACGTCGTATGGCAGATGCGCCGCCAGATCGATGTCGCGCACGCTGGACGCGACCAGTGCCGCCGCGCGCACGAGCGCCGGCAGGTCGATGTCGAGGCCAGCGAAGCGCAGCCGGCGCAGGAGCGCGTCGTCGTTGCGCGGCGTGGCCGCGAGCCAGGCGTCGGCGAGCAGGCCGGCGGCGGCCGTGGCGTCCACGGCCACCGGGCGCTCGCTCAGCACGAGCGCGCCGGCGCGCGCGACCTCGAAGGCCTTCACGCGTCCGCTCGTCGCGTCGAGCCGATGGACGGTCTCGACGGCGGTGGGGGTGATCCACGCCGCGTCCACCGCGCTCGCCATGCGCACGCGCGCCTCGGCGGCGCCGTCGCGGGTGGCGGCCGTGACATCGAGCGCGACCAGGAACTCGCCCTCGCGCACGCCCGACTCGCGGCCGAGCGAGGCGCCGTGACCTGAGGCGAGCACGAGGCGGTCGGCGCCGGCGGTGCGGCGGCGAGCGAGGCGATCGGCGAAGCCGGCAAAGAGCGCACGCCTGAGCCGCGCCTCGTCCACGCGGTGCGTGCCCTCGCGTTCGCGCGTGGTGTCGCCGCCGGCGAGGCGCTGCAGCTCACGCGCGAGTTGCCGCACGTGCGGCGGCTGGGCGCTGAACCGGTCGAGGTCCGCGAGCAGGTCGCACGAGGTCGTCGCCGCGCCGGCCGCGAACGTGCGCCCCTCAGAGAGCAGCGCACACGCCGCGGCGACATCGAACATGCCGTCGCCCTCGACGAGGATCCGCGCGAGCCGCGGATGGACGGGGAGGCGCTGGAGACGCCGGCCGAGCGCCGTGACCGCGGGCGCGCGCGCCGGGCCGTCGACGGCGCCCAGGCGCGCGAGCATCTCGAGCGCGTGCTCCAGGCGCTCGTCGCGCGGCGTCTCGAACCACTCGAACGTCCACGGGTTCGCGCCCCACACGAGCAGGTCGAGCACCGGGGCTGCGAGATCGACGCGCGCGATGTCGGGTTCGCGCGTCGGGCGGAGGCGGTCCCGCGCATCCCACAGGCGGCGCGCGAGCCCCGGGCCGAGGCGCGCGGCACGGCCGGCGCGCTGGTCGGCGCTGTCGAGCGTGACGCGTTCGGTCACGAGATGGTCGATGCCGCGCCCGGCGTCGTAACGCGCCACCTTCACCAGGCCGCCATCCACCACCGTCGAGACACCCGGCACGGTGAGCGACGTCTCGGCGAGGTTCGTCGCGAGAATGACGCGCCGGCGCGCGGACGGCCGCAGCGCCGCATCCTGGGCGTCGCCGTCGAGCGAGCCGTGCAGCGGCAGCACGTCGGCGTCGAGGGCCGGGCCGCCCGACATCAGTTCCTTACGGGCGCGTTCGATTTCGCGGGCGCCCGGCAGGAAGCAGAGCACGTGCCCCGACGCGCGCGGCCACAGCTGCCGCACGGCGGTAGCCACGGTGTCGCCGGGCGCGTAGTCGATCGTGAGCGGATGTGTGGTGCCAGGGACGTCGATGACCGGGCAGTCGCCGAGGAAACGCGCCACCGGCGCCGTGTCGAGCGTGGCCGACATCACGAGCACGCGCAGATCGTCGCGCGCGAGCCACGCCTGGCGCACGAGCGCGAGGCCGAGGTCGGCGTGGATGCTGCGTTCGTGGAACTCGTCGAGCACCACGGTCGTGACGTCCGAGAGCAGCGGATCCTGCTGCAGCCGCGCCGTCAGGATGCCTTCGGTCACGACGACGAGCGGGGTGGTGGCCGCGAAGCGCTTCTCGAAGCGGATGTGCCAGCCGATCTCGCGGCCGAGCGTCCAGCCGCGTTCCTCGGCGATGCGCGTGGCCACCGCGCGCACGGCAACGCGGCGCGGCTGCAGCACGAGCACGCGGCCCTGGTCCACGAGCGCCGGTGGCACCCGCGTGGTTTTCCCCGCGCCCGGCGTGGCCACGAGCACCGCGGCGCGGCGCGCGGCCAGCGCGTCGACCACGGCGGGCAGCCGGGCGTCGATGGGCAGCGGCGCGAGCATCAGCCCTTGACGGTCCAGCCTTTGGCGGCGAGCAGCGGCCGGATGCGCGCCACCTGATCGCCCTGGATCTCGACCGTGTTCCCGGCCACCGCGCCGCCCACGCCGCACAGGCGCTTCAGCTCGCCGGCCAGGTCTTTCAGGAACGCCTGGTTCTGCGGCAGGTCGTAAACGACGGTCACGGTCTTGCCGCCGCGGCCCTTCTTCTCGAGTCGCAGTTTGGCCACCACCTTCGCCGGCACGGCGACGTCACGCGCGAACTGGCTGGAGCACTTGCAGTCGCGATCGGGCCAGCCGCAGGTCGGGCAGATCCGGCCGGTGGCGGTGGAGTAGACGGGACGGGAGTTGTCGCGGCTCACGACCTGCGATCCTATCGCGCCTGTCGCCACACGAGCCGCGCCACGCCTTCCGCGCACGCCCACGAGGCGATGGCCGCGCCGAAGACCAGCGCCCAGAGGGGCAGCGGCAGGCTGGCGTGGCCGAGCAGTTGCGAGGTCAGCGGCAGCCACGCCGCCGCGAGTTGAATCAGTACGCCCAGGCCGACGGCCGCGTGCAGGTAGCGGTTCGGCAGCGGATGCGTCCAGGTGTGGCGGGCCGGAAAGGTGAGCAGCAACTGGCCGATCGCCATGAAGTGGAAGGCGACGGCGCGTGCCGCATCGACGTCGTGGCCGAGCCGGGGCACGAGCCACAGCAGGCCCAGCGCCAGCAGCGCCTTGAGGCTGCCGGCGCCGGCCACGAAACGCATCGACGGCCGGTCGAGCAGCGGCGCCTGCGGCGGCCGTGGTGGCTGCTGCATCACGCCGGGCGTGCGGTCGAAGGCCAGGGCCAGCGCCGGCACGCCGTCGGTCACGAGGTTGATCCAGAGAATCTGCGCCGCAGTGAGCGGCAGCAGCAGGGCGCCGGCGGCGTCCCGCAGGTTCCACGTGAAGGCGAGCACTGCGCCGAGCGCGATGAGCAGCACTTCCGACAGGTTGGTCGAGAACAGGAAGCGGAGGAACTTCTGGATGTTCTCGTAGATGCTGCGACCCTCCTCGACGGCGCCGACGATGGTGGCGAAGTTGTCGTCGAGCAGGACCAGGTCGGCGACCTCGCGCGTGACGTCGGAGCCGCGCTGGCCCATCGCGACGCCGACGTCCGACCGCTTCAGCGCCGGCGCGTCGTTCACGCCGTCGCCCGTCATCGCCACGATGTCGCCGCGACGTTGCAGCGCGTCGATGATGGCGAGTTTCTGTTCGGGCCGCACGCGCGCGAACACCTGCACGTCATCGAGCGCCCGCGCCAGGCCGTCGACCGCCAGCCGGTCGAGATCCTGGCCGGTGAGCACGCGGGCCGCCGGGACGCCGATCTGCCGGGCGACGGCGAGCGCCGTGGCTGGATGATCGCCCGTGATCATCACGACGCGAATGCCGGCCGCCTGCGCCGTGCGCACCGCGTCGGGCACTTCGTCGCGCGGCGGGTCCCACAGCAGCGCCAGGCCGAGCAGCGTCAGGTCCGTTTCTGCTTCGCCCGGGCCGGTGGCCATGGCGATGACGCGGTGGCCCTCGCTCGCATAGGCGTCGGCTCGGGCGAGCCAGGCCTCGCGCTCGGCGGCGCTGAGCGTGCTCCGTGCAATGAGCACTTCCGGCGCCCCCTTCAGGTAACTGACGAGCGCGCCGTCCTCGTGGACGGTCGTGCGCGCGAACTTCCACGCGCTGTCGAAGGGCCGCTCGGAGACGGCCGGCCGGGCGGCGCGGACCGCCGCCGGGTCGTGCCCCGCCGCGGCGGCGTGGCGCAGCAGGCCGAGGTCCAGCGGATCGCCGGCGCCGGTGGCCAGGTCGGCGTCGCTCGCGAGCACCATCGCCGCAGCCGCGCGCGCCGGGTCGACGGTATCGAGGGCGCGAACGTCCATGCGGTTCTCGGTGAGCGTGCCGGTCTTGTCGGTGCAGATGACCGTGACCGATCCGAGCGCTTCGACGGCGGCAAGCCGCCGCACCACCGCGCGGTGCCGCGCCATGCGTTCCACGCCGAGCGCGAGCGCCACGGTGAGCACCGCCGGCAGCCCTTCCGGCACCGCGGCCACGGCGAGTGCCACGGCGAAGATGACCATCTCTGGCGCGCGGGCCCACCCTTCGGCCGCGACCCCCGCCACGCCGAGCCCGGCGGCGAGCGCCAGCACCCATACGGCGATCCGGCGGCCCAGGGCGTCGACGCGCCGCTCGAGCGGCGTCGTGCTCGCGCGGATGTGGCCGAGGAGCGCGGCCAGCCGGCCCATCGCGCTCTCGGGGCCCGTCGCCGTGACGTCGAGGAACACCCTGCCTCGGACGAGCAGCGTGCCGCTCAGCGCCGGCTCTCCGGCCGACCGGTCCACCGGCACGGATTCGCCGGTGAGCACCGACTCGTCAAGCATGACGCCATGCGTGTCGCGCAACACGCCGTCAGCCGGCACGCGGTCGCCGGCCTCGAGCCGCACCCAGTCGCCCGGCACGATCTCGGTGCTCGGCAGGCGTACGAGCGTGCCGTCGCGGAGCACCCACGACTGCGCGCCCGCCAGTTCACGCAGGCGGGCGAGCGCCGCTTCGGAGCGCTGCTCCTGCCAGAGGCCGAGCGCGGCGTTGAGCAGCAGGATGACGGCGATGGCGAGGGCTTCGATCGGCCAGCCCTCGGCACCTTCGACCACCCACAAGCCGGCGTCAAAGGCTAACGCGAACAGCAGGATGTAGATGAGCGGGCTCTGGAACTGCCGCGCGAAGCGCCGCCACATCGGATCGGGCGCGGCATCGGGCAGCCGGTTCGGACCGTGTTCGCGCCGCCGCGTGGCCGCGTCGCTGGCCGAGAGTCCCTGCATGACGATCTCCCGCGCGTCGCTGCCGCGCGCCACCGTCAGAGGGGCTCGTAGCGGTCCGTCACCCGGTAGGGCACTTCCTGGAACGGCGGCAGCCCCGCCACCTCGATGATATGCCGCAAGCCGTCGCGATCGTGGAATTCCCGCTGATCGCGATTGATGACGATGGTATTCGGATACAGCGGCGCCAGGCGGCGGAACTCGGCATCGATGAGGCGGAAGCGGCGCACCATTTCCTCGGCCCGTTCGTAGGGCCTGGCCCGCAGGCGGATGTGTTTCTCGATGGTGTCGGTGCTCGAGGTGAGGACGATGACGACGTCGGGGTGCCAGGCATCGCCGATCGCGAGGACCTTGCGCAGCTCGTCGTGCACCGCCGCCGGATACTCAGGGATGTGCGCTTCGAGCGTGATGCGCGCGCCCTCGAAGAAGATCACCTTGCCGGGGCCGTCGTGCGTGGCGGCGTCGCGGTAGTTGGCGTCGTAGAGTTCGCCGAAGTAGGCGGTGACGCCCACCGGGTTGCGGCCGGCTTCGATGTCGGCCAGCACGCGCGGATCCCACACGCCCTGTTCGCCTTCGCCGTACGATCCGTTGTGATAGAGGTCCCCGAGCTGGCGCACGAGGGTGCTCTTGCCGATGCCGGGGCCGCCGACGATCGCGACCTTCATCGGCCGCCCGCCGGCAGATGTTCGAGGAAGTACTTCGCGATCTTGCGGTAGACGTGCACCGTGGTGCCGGCGCCTTCGGCGATGGCGTGCGTGCGGTTCGGATAGATCATGAGATCGAAGGGCTTGCCGAGTTCGATGAGCCGGTTCACGAGTCGCTCGGTGCCCTGCACGTGCACGTTGTCGTCGCCGGAGCCGTGGATGAGGAGCAGGTCGCCCGTGAGGCCCTGCGCGAAGTGGATGGGGGAGCCGAGGCGGTAGCCGGCGGCGTTCGGACCGGGCAGCCCCATGTAGCGTTCCTGGTAGATCGTGTCGTAGAGCGTCTGGTCGGGCACCGGCGCCACCGACACGCCGACGTGGTAGATGCCGGGGAAGCGGAACATCGCGTTCAGCGTGTTTGAGCCGCCGCCGCTCCAGCCCCAGATGCCCACGCGGTCGCGGTCGAGAAAGGTGTGGCGCGCGAGCAGCGCCTGCACGCCGGCCGCCTGTTCGCGCGACGAGAGATCGCCTACCGCGCCGTAGACCACCTTGCGCCACGGGGCGCCCTTCGGGGCCGGGGTGCCGCGGTTGTCCATGCTCACCACCACGTAGCCGGCATCGGCGAGCGTGCGGTGGAAGAGGCCGGTGGCGCCGGCCCAGCGGTTCGTCACCGTCACGCCGGCCGGTTCGCCATAGACGTGCACGAGCACCGGATACCGCTTCGCGGGATCGAACGTGGACGGCTTCAGCATCCAGCCATCGAGGGTCACGCCGCCACCGGCGTCCACCGTAAAGAACTCGACGGGCGTCGTCTGGAGCGGCGCGAGCGAGGCGCGCAGGGCGGTCGTGTCCGCGAGCGTGCGCAGCACGCGGTGGCTCGGCAGCTCGACGACGTCCGTCGTTGGCGGGACGTCGAAGCGCGAATACGTGTGGAAGGCGAGCCGGCCGCCGGGCGCTAGGCGATACGTGTGGGTGCCGGGCTGGTCGGCCGGCGTCACGCGCTCCGGCGCGCCGTTGCCGTTCGTGCGGGCGCGGTAGAGGTAGCTGGCGGTCGCGTCCGTCGGCGAGGCCGTGACGTAGACCCACTCGTCGGCCGCGTCCGTGCCGAGCAGCTGCAGGATGTCGGCCTCGAATCGCGTCACGGACGTGGCCGTGCTGCCGTCCTTCGCCGCCAGATACACATGGCGCCAGCCGTCGCGTTCGCTCGTCCACAGGAAGTTCGCGCCGCCGTTGACCCAGCGCACCGTGTCCACGACGTCGAGCCACGTCTCGGCGCGATCGCGGAACACGCGCGTGACGGCGCCGGTCGTGGCATCGGCGGTGAGCAGGTCCTGCTGGTTCTGCAGGCGGTTCAGCTGCTGAATGGCCACGGTGTTCGCGTCGCGCCACTCGAGGCGCGCCAGGTAGTCGTCGCGCGCGTCACCGGGTGTCGCCATCCACGTGGTGGCGCCGCCGGTCGCGGCGACGACGCCGATGCGCACGGCGCTGTTGGCCGTGCCCGGCTTCGGGTAGGGGATGGAGGTGACGACCGGGTAGGTCGTGTCGGTGTTGTTGATGAGCGAGAAGATGCCGACGCCGGCCGTGTCGAACTGCCAGTAGGCGAGGCGGCGGCCGTCGGGGCTCCAGCGGAAGCCGTCGCGCACGCCGAGTTCCTCTTCGTAGACCCAGTCGCTCGTGCCGTTGATGACCGTGGCCGACCCGCTCGTCGTGAGCGGCGTGATGACGCCGGCGTCGATCGCCTCGACATGGAGGTTGTTCGCGCGCACGTAGGCCACTCGGGTGCTGTCGGGCGAGAACTTCGCGAACATCAGCGACGAGGGCGGCGCGTCGCCGCCGAGCTGCCGCAGCCGGCCGGACGCGACGTCCAGCACCCAGTAGTCGCCGCGGGTGTGCTGCCGCCAGACGCGCGTCGTGTTCGTGAAGACGAGCAGGCGGGCACCATCGGCGGACCAGGCGTAGTCGCGAATGGCGATCGG
>JBIKUN010000129.1:0-12732 GCA_044347565.1 Vicinamibacterales bacterium
GCTGCGGTGGCTACGGCGGCAACATCACGTCCGACAACATCTCGCCGCGCCACCGGCTGAACATCAAGCGTCTGGCCTGGGAAGTGCGGCCGCGGGGTGCGGGCCGGGCGACGTCAGCCGACTCTGCCGCAGCGTCGTCGCCGGGACCGGCGACCACCGCGGCGGTCCTGCCGCCGCTCCCTCGCGCGCCTCAGCCGCCCACGCCGGAGGCGCTGCCGACCGAGGTCGTCCGCGCCGGGCTCGACCGCGTGCTCGCCTCTCGCGGGGCGCCGCCGCCACCGCCGGCGGCACCCAATCCGGCGCCCACCGGCCCGCCGGCCGACTTCATCTGCGAAGACGACGTGCGCCGCGCCGCGCGCGAGGGCCGGAAGCTCCTCGTGGGGCCGCGCACCATCCTCACGCCCGCCGCGCGTGACGCCGGGGCCGCCTTCGACACGCTCGTCTGGCTCGACGGCGCGGCACGCTGAGCACCCGCGTGGGGGCACCGGCGGACACGGCGGCGCGTCCCGGCACGGTTTGACCGGCCACGCCCGGCGTGTTAGCGTCTCTCCTCCGGGTGGCATGCGACGCATCGGACTCTTTCTCCTGATCGTTGGGGCCTCGGCTTGTGCCTCCCGTACGCCGGCTCCGGTCGCGACGGCCCCCGTGCAGGCCGCGCCCGCCCCGGTCGCTGCGCCCGCGCCTGCCCCTGTCGATCCGGTGACTCAGGCCATCGCCACCGCCGAAGCCGCCTTCGAGACCGGCCGGTCGGCCAGCCAGCAGGGGCATCTGAAGGACGCCCGGCTCGCCTTCGACCTGGCCCTCGACACCCTGCTCGTGATGCCCGGGGGCGCCCGGTCCGACCCGCGGCTGTCCGCCGCGGTCGACGCCCTCACCGATCGCATCAGCGCCCTCGAACTGGCCACCCTCTCGAGCGGCGACGGCTTCACGGAAACCGCCACCGAACCGGCGTCGATCGACGCCCTGCTGTCGCTGCCGCCGGCCGAGGCCGACGCCTCGCCGGCGCCGGAGGTGGCCACCACCGTCCGCGAAGACCTGGCCACGACCGCCCACGACATCCCGATTCCCCTGAACGATCGCGTGCTGCGCTTCGTCGAGATCTTTCAGGGCCGGCTGCGCCCGTTCCTCACTGACGGGCTGTCACGCGGCGCGTCGTACCTGCCGATGATTCACACGGTCTTCCGCGAGGAAGGCCTGCCGCTCGACCTCGCGTTCGTGCCGCTCGTCGAAAGCGGGTTCAAGACGACCGCACTCTCGCGCACCAACGCGCGCGGGGTCTGGCAGTTCATGCGTCCGACCGGCAAGGAGTACGGACTGCGCAACGACTGGTACATCGACGAGCGCGCCGACCCGGAGAAGGCCACCCGCGCGGCGGCGAAGTATCTGAAGACGCTGCACCGCATGTTCGGCGACTGGCACCTGGCGCTGGCCTCCTACAACGGCGGCCCCGGCCGCGTGCAGCGCGCCGTGACGCGCACCGGCATCGACGACTTCTGGACGCTCAGCGAGTCGTCGAAGCACCTGCCGCGGGAAACGCGCGACTACGTGCCGATGATCCTCGCCGCCACGATCATCGCCCGCAACCCGGCGCAGTACGGCTTCGAGATTCCCGCCACGCTGCCGTTCGCGACCGACGTCGTCACCGTCTCGGGCCCGGTGGACCTCAGGAACGTGGCGGAGTGGGCCGGCGTGCCGGCCGACGAGATCCGCTCGCTGAACCCCGAACTGCGCCGCTGGACGACGCCCGTGCGGACCCGCGAGTACCAGCTGCGGGTGCCGATGGGCACGATGGCCTCGGTGCTCGAAGGGTACGCCGGCGCCGCGCCAGGGGATGCCGCCGCGTTGCAGTGGTATACGGTGCGGAAGGGCGAGTCGCTGCCCACGATCGCACGCCGGCTGCGCGTGTCGCGCGCCGATCTCGCGGAAGCGAACTACCTGAACTCGACGGCCCGCGTGCAGCCCGGGCAGCGCCTGGTCGTGCCGCGGGCGCCCTCGGCGGCGCTGCTGGCCGGCCGCGCGAACGCTCCCGCTGTCGCCACGCGGGTTGCGGACGCGGAGCCCGAGCCGCGCGAGGCCGAGGTCACGCGCACGGTCTACCGCGTGCGCAAGGGCGACACGCTCTACTCGATCGCGCGCCGCCACGGCGTGAGTGTCGAGAACCTGCGCGCGTGGAACCGCCTCAAGGGTTCGGCGCTCTCGATCGGCGATCGTCTCCAGATCCAGACGGCGCGCAGCGCCAACGCGCAGTAACGGCCCGCGGCGCCCACCGCAGAATCTCCGCCGTTCACACGCGTCTCTGTACGCAGTTCCCGCGCCCGATCACGTCCGTCCGCGCACAAACGCGCCGAAACCGGCGACGCGGCATGCTGGCATCGTCCTTGGACATCGTCCGCGTGATGCTGGCCCAGGTGCAGAGCGCCGCGCTGCGCGGAATCGATGCCTTCCCCGTCGCGGTCGAAGTGGATGTCTCGTTCGGCCTGCCCGTCTTCGCGATGGTGGGTCTGCCGGATGCCAGCGTGCGCGAGAGCCGCGACCGCGTGCGCGCGGCCATTCGTAACTCGGGTTTCGAGTTTCCGGCGCACCGCATCACCGTCAACCTGGCACCGGCGGATGTGCGCAAGGCCGGCGCGGCCTTCGACCTGCCGATCGCAGTGGCCATCCTCGCGGCCTCGGGCCTCGCGCCGCGGCACGATCCGGCCCGCGTGGCGATCGTCGGCGAGCTCTCCCTCGACGGTGCCGTGCTGCCCACGCGCGGGGTGCTGCCGCTCGCCATGGGCCTCAGGCGGCAGGGCGTGCAGGCGTTGCTGCTGCCGGCGGCGAACGCCGCCGAAGCCGCCGTCGTGGACGGCCTGGCCGTCGTCCCAATCGCCTCGCTGGCCGATGCCGTGGCGCGGCTGCACGAGCCCGACGCGGTGTGGCCGCGCGCCCGTCCACCGCTGCCGGCGGCGGCCCCAACCGGACTCGCCGCGGATCTCGCCGACGTGCGCGGGCAGGCCTCGGCGCGCCGCGCGCTCGAAATCGCCGCCGCCGGCGGGCACCACATGCTCTTCGTCGGGCCGCCGGGCGCCGGCAAGACGCTGCTCGCCCGCCGTATGCCCGGCATCCTCCCCGCGCTCAGCTTCGACGAAGCGCTCGAGGTCACGGCCATCCATTCGGTCGCGGGCCTGCTCGGGCCCGCGGGCGGCCTGCTCGGCGAGCGCCCCTTCCGCGCGCCGCACCACACGGCGTCAGACGCCGCGCTGGTCGGGGGCGGCAGCGTGCCACGTCCCGGCGACATCACGCTCGCCCATCACGGCGTGCTCTTTCTCGACGAGTTGCCGGAGTTCAGCCGGCGCGCGCTCGAGGCGCTGCGGCAGCCGCTCGAAGAAGGCACCGTGCGAATCGCCCGCGCGTCGGGCACGGTGGCCTTCCCCGCCGCCTTCACGCTCGTGGCGGCGATGAACCCCTGCCCGTGCGGGTATGCCGGCCAGGCGTCGCGTCCCTGCCGCTGTACGCCGATGGCCGTCTCGCGTTATCACGAACGGGTCTCGGGGCCGCTGCGCGACCGGCTCGACCTCACGGTAGAACTGTCGCCCGTGGCCTTCGACACGCTCACCGCGGCGACACCGGCCGAACCCTCCGCGGACGTCCGCCGCCGGGTCGACGCCGCGCGGGCGCTGCAGCGCACGCGAGCCACCGACACCGGCGCGGTGCTCAACAGCCGACTCGCGCCCGGCACGCTGCGGCGTGTGGCCGCACTCGACCGCGAGGGCCTGCGCCTGCTGGCCGCCGCCGCCACCCGGCTCGCCCTCAGCGGACGCGCCGTGCACCGCACGCTGCGCGTCGCCCGCACGATCGCGGATCTCGACGCCAGCCCGGAGATTGCCCCGCCGCACCTGCTCGAAGCGCTGCAGTTCCGCGCCGGCACCCCGGCCGCCTGACGTTCCAGCAGATTCGTCATATGTTCGCCATATGGAACCGGGGCGCTTCCATCCGCCGGGGCGCGTGGTATGCTCCGCAGGTTGCATCCGGCCGGGCCGGCGCGACGTCTACACTCAACCGAACCGGATGCCCTCCACCCGCTACACGATCCTGCTCGCCGACCGCCAGACTGGCGTCGTTCGGCGTTTCACCGTCGGTCTCCGGCCGGCGATGATCGTGCTCGGCACGGTGGTCACGCTGCCCGTGCTCATCGGCATGGGCGCGGCGTGGAAGGCCAAGGCGGATGTTGCGGACCTCTACGCGTCACACGCCACCCTCGAACTCGAACTCTCAAGCTACCGCGATACGACGGAGGCGCTGACCGGGCAAATTCAGGGCCTGCAGACGGCGCTCGACGATCTCGGCGGCCGCGCCGCGCTCGACCCGGCGATCCGCTCGGCGATGGACAAGTTGCCGGCCATCGTGAAGTCACGCGCCATGGGCGGCGGAGGCACCTCTACCGCGGCCGGGCTGGCGATGCTGCCCAGCCTGAATTCGCCGGAAGACACCTTCGGCCTGCTGCGCGACCTGCTCCAGGGCCTCGAAAGCCGCCTGCAGTCGGTGCAGTCGGGGGTCGACAAGCGCAATAAGCTCGCCGCCGCCACGCCGTCGATCTGGCCGGCCGCCGGCTGGCTCACCTCGTCGATGGGCACGCGCCGCGACCCGTTCACGGGCGGCGCCGACTTCCATCCCGGTCTCGACATCTCCGCCGACCGCGGATCTCCCGTCTACGCCACGGCCGACGGCACCGTGGTGCACGCCAGCGCCTACGGCGACTACGGCAACCTCATCCGCATCGACCACGGCTTCGGCCTCGAGTCGCGCTACGGCCACCTCTCGAAGTTCGAGGTGGAGAACGGCGCCGAGGTCAAGCGCGGCGATGTCATCGGCCGTGTCGGCGCCACCGGGCGCGCCACGGCTCCGCATCTCCACTATGAAGTGCGCGTCAACGACCGGTTGCTGAACCCGCTCCAGTTCCTGCTCACGAGCGCGCGTCAGACCGGCGGCGACTGATCGTCCCGCCCCTGCTCCGTTCCTTGACGGTCCTCGCCGTCACCGGTAAGATCGTCCGAATCCCCAGGCACGTGTCAGCCCCGCATGGTCGGTAACCTACTCGCCAAGGTCTTCGGCACCCAGAACGACCGCGATCTCAAGCGGCTGCGTCCGCTCGTCGCGCGCATCGGCGAACTCGAGCCGTCGATGCGCCCGCTCACCGACGACGGCCTGCGCGAGAAGACGGCCGCCTGCAAGGCGCGCGTCGCCGCCGGGGAGTCACTCGACGACCTGCTCCCGGATGCGTTCGCGCTCGTCCGCGAAGCCGGCCGCCGCGTGCTCAGCATGCGGCACTACGACGTGCAGCTCATCGGCGGCATGGTGCTGCACCAGGGCCGCATCGGCGAGATGAAGACCGGCGAGGGCAAGACCCTCATGGCGACGCTGCCGGCCTATCTGAACGCGCTCTCGGGCAAGGGCGTCCACGTCGTCACGGTCAATGACTACCTCGCCCGCCGCGACGCCGAGTGGATGGGCCGCATCTACCGCTTCCTCGGGCTCACGGTCGGCGTCATCCAGCACGACCTGAACGACGAGCAGCGGCAGGCCGCCTACGGCTGCGACATCACCTACGGCACGAACAACGAGTTCGGCTTCGACTACCTGCGCGACAACATGAAGTTCGACCTGTCGCGGATGGTGCAGCGCGGTCACAACTTCGCGATCGTCGACGAAGTCGACAGCATCCTCATCGACGAGGCGCGCACGCCGCTCATCATCTCGGGCCCGGCCGAGGAGTCGAACGACCTTTATTACGAAGTCGACCGCATCATCCCGTCGCTCAAGCGCGGCCTGGTCCACCAGGGCCAGATGAAGACCGAAGACCGCGAGCGGATGGAAGAATCCGGCGACTATACGGTCGACGAGAAGGGCAAGACGGTCACGCTGACCGAAGCCGGCATCGCCCACGCGGAACGCCTGCTCGCCCACCGCCTGCAGCCCGGCGGCCTCTACGACCCGGTCAACATGCCGCTGCTGCACCACGTGCAGCAGGCGCTCCGCGCGCACACGCATTACCGCCTCGACGTGGAGTACATGATCAAGGACGGCCAGGTCGTCATCGTCGACGAGTTCACCGGCCGTCTCATGCCGGGCCGCCGCTGGAGCGACGGCCTGCATCAGGCGGTGGAAGCCAAGGAAGGCGTGAAGATCGAGCGCGAGAACCAGACGCTCGCCACCATCACCTTCCAGAACTACTTCCGCAAGTACGCGAAGCTCGGCGGCATGACCGGCACGGCCGAAACCGAGGCCCCCGAGTTCAACAAGATCTACAAGCTCGACGTCACCGTCATCCCGACCAACAAGCCCATGCGGCGGATCGAGGAACCCGACCTCGTCTACCGCACGGCGGCCGAGAAGTACGAGGCGATCGTCGGCGACATCATCGAGAAGCAGCAGGTCGGGCGCCCGGTGCTCGTCGGCACGGTGAGCATCGAGAAGTCCGAGAAGATCTCGACGATGCTCAAGCGCCGCGGCATCAAGCACGTCGTGCTGAACGCCAAGTACCACGCGCAGGAAGCCGAGATCGTGGCGCAGGCGGGCCGCCAGGGCACCGTGACCATCGCCACCAACATGGCCGGCCGCGGCACCGACATCCTGCTCGGCGGCAGCGCCGATCACATGGCGCGCTCGCAGTGCCTCCACGAAGAGGTGGCGCAGAAGCTCGAACGCGGCGAAGAACGCTTCGTCGACGACGACGAGTTCGTCTACTTCTCGCACGGCGGCGAGAACTACCGCGTGCCGCGTCCCGACTGGGACCGCATCTCGACCCACTTCAAGGCGCAGTGTCAGGCCGAACACGATGCGGTGGTCGCCAGTGGCGGCCTGCACATCCTCGGCACCGAACGCCACGAGGCGCGGCGCATCGACAACCAGCTGCGCGGCCGCGCCGGCCGGCAGGGCGATCCGGGCAGCTCGCGCTTCTACCTGTCGCTCGAAGACGACCTGATGCGCATCTTCGGGTCCGACCGCATCTCGGGCCTGATGCAGCGCCTCGGGATGGAAGAAGGCGTGCCGATCGAACACGGCATGGTCAGCCGCGCCATCGAACGCGCCCAGAAGCAGGTCGAAGCCCAGAACTTCGCCGTCAGAAAGCACCTGCTCGAATACGACGACGTCATGAACAAGCAGCGCGAGAGTGTCTACACGCTGCGCCGCGAGGTGCTCGAAGGCATCGTGCGCGTGACCGAGGACGACACCTCCGACACGCGCGGCTACCTGCTGGCCACCGCCGACGATCTCGTGGACGACAAGGTCGAGCTCTACTGCGTGAAGGACGGCGACTCGAGCACATGGGATCTCGACGCCCTGCGCCGCGAGCTCACCGAGCTCTTCTCGATCGACGACGACGACTACGCGAGCGTGCCCTTCGACGGCCGCCCGGTGGAGATCCGCGAGGCGCTCCAGGCCCGCGTGCGGGCCAAGTACGCCGAGAAGGAAGCGGTGATTCCGGCCGACATCATGCGCCGCGTCGAACGCGACCTGATGCTGCAGATCGTCGACACGCAGTGGAAGGACCACCTCTACTCGCTCGACCACCTCAAGGACGGCATCAGCCTGCGCAGCTACGGCCAGCGTGATCCACTGGTCGAGTACAAGAAGGAGAGCTACACGCTCTTCCAGGACATGCGCAGCCGCATCGAGGCCGAGATGGTCCGCTACCTCTGGTGGCTGCGACCTGTCATCGAAGGCGGCCCCGAGAGCGAGCCCGTGGTGAACGTCCCGGTGCGTCCGCAGCCGCGCCGGCAGGCGCCGCTCACCTACAGCGGCCCGTCCGACACCCCCGCGTCGAGTTTCCCGCCGCCGGCCGCTGGTGGATTCCCGCCGCCCGCATCACAGACGCCCGCCCGCGTGGGCGGCGACGACGCGCCCATCACGCAGGTGAAGCGCGACGAGCCGAAGATCGGCCGCAACGATCCCTGCTGGTGCGGCAGCGGCAAGAAATACAAGAAGTGCCACGGAGCCAACTGACGCCGTGCCCCTTCCCCGTTCCGTTCCCCGAGCCCCGCGCGTGCCCAAGGCCGACCCCTGCGTCGGCCTTTCGCGTATCTGACCTGAGAGACCGCCGCCCATGACGCTGCCCACCGCCACCCCATCACTCGACGCCATGCTGTCGACGGCGCTGACCTTCGACGACGTGCTGCTCGTGCCGCGTTATTCGAACGTGCTGCCGGCGCGGGTCAATGTCTCGACGCGCCTCACGCGCAACATCCCGCTCGACGTGCCGCTGCTCAGCGCGGCCATGGATACCGTGACCGAGTCGTCAATGGCGATCGCGATGGCCCAGCAGGGCGGCATCGGCGTCATCCACAAGAATCTCTCGATCGAGGATCAGGCGGCGGAAGTGGACCGCGTGAAGCGGTCCGAGAGCGGCATGATCGTCAACCCGATCACCCTCTCGCCCACCCACAAGATCCACGAAGCGCTCGAGATGATGGCGCACTACCGCATCTCGGGCGTGCCGGTGACCGAAGACGGCAGCAAGGAAGGCCGCCTCGTCGGCATCCTGACCAACCGCGACCTGCGCTTCGAGACCAACGTCCACCAGGCGGTGGCGGACGTGATGACGCGCGAGAACCTCATCACCGTGCCGGTTGGCACGACGCTCGATGAAGCCCGCGAGATCCTGCACAAGAAGAAGGTCGAGAAGCTCCTCGTCGTCGACCAGGCGTTCCGCTTGAAGGGCCTCATCACCGTCAAGGACATCCAGAAGGCGATCAAGTATCCGAACGCCTGCAAGGACTCGCTCGGCCGGCTGCGCTGCGCGGCGGCGGTGGGCACGGCGCAGAACACGCTCGACCGCGCCGCGGCGCTCGTGGCGGCGCACGTCGACGTCATCATCGTGGACACGGCGCACGGCCACAGCCAGGGCGTGCTCGACATCGTGAAGGAGATCCGCCGCCGCTTCCCCGAGGTGGATCTCATCGCCGGGAACGTCGCCACGGCCGAAGCCACCGAAGCGCTCATCACGCTGGGCGTGGACGCGGTGAAGGTCGGCATCGGCGCCGGCTCGATCTGCACGACGCGCGTCGTCGCCGGCATCGGCATGCCGATGATCTCGTCGATCTGGGAGTGTGCGAATGTGGCAAAGCCGTACGGCGTGCCGGTCATCGCCGACGGCGGCATCCGCTACTCGGGCGACATCGTGAAGGCGCTCGCCGTGGGCGCGAGTTCCGTCATGATCGGCAACCTGTTTGCCGGCACGGACGAAAGCCCGGGCGAACTCATCCTCTTCCAGGGCCGCAGCTTCAAGGAATACCGCGGCATGGGCTCTATTGGCGCCATGCGCAAGGGCAGCCGCGATCGCTACTTCCAGGACGAGTTCCAGCTCGAAGGCAAGGTCAGCGCGACCTCCGAGAAGCTCGTGCCGGAAGGCATCGAAGGCCGCGTGCCGCACAAGGGCTCGCTCAGCTCGCTCGTGCACCAGCTCGTCGGCGGCCTGCGCGCCGGCATGGGCTACTGCGGCTGCGGCACCATCACCGACCTGCAGCGCGACGCCCGCATGGTGCGCATCACGCCGGCCGGGCAGCGCGAGAGCCACGTGCACGACGTGACCATCACGAAGGAAGCGCCGAACTACCGCACGGAGTAGCGGCGGCTCAGGCGCCGCGCGCGATCGGACTCACGAGAATCTCGCGGGCCTCGGCACCGAGGTCCCCGATGCGCACCACGAGCGACGCCGCCGGCCGGCGCGTGAGGCGCTCGGCCCACTCGACCACCACGACGCCGCGGGCGGCGAGATCCGGGTCGAGGCCGACATCGTCGAGATCGGTCGCGGCCAGGCGGTAGAGGTCCAGATGGATGAGCGGCAGCCGGCCACCCGGATACTCGTGGACGAGCGTGAAGGTGGGACTCGTGACGGCGTCGGGGTCGAGCCCGAGCCCCTGCGCCAGACCCTTCACGAACACCGTCTTCCCCGCGCCGAGATCACCGTGCAGCAGCACGAGGTCACCGGGCAGGAGCGTGGTGGCGAGTGCCTCGGCCACGGCGCGCGTCTCCGCCTCGCCCACGGTCACGTGTGTGATCGGCCCGCTCATTCGTCCAGATGCGCGGCCCGTTCGCGTGCCGACAGTTCCTGCACGGCGTCGCCGATGTGCGTCACGATGTCACCCGCCACCATCGACATCTCGCCTTCATCCGCGTCGGCCAGTTCGCCGGCCGCTCCGTGCAGATAGACCGCGAGCTGACACGCCGTGGCCGGGTCGAGCAACTGCGCGAGCGCCGCCGCGGTCATGCCGGTGAGCACGTCGCCGCTGCCGGCCGTGGCCATGCCCGGGCTACCGGTGGGGTTCACGAACACCTCCCCGCCGGGCGTCGCGATGATCGTGCGATAGCCCTTGAGCACCACGGTCACGCCGTGGCTGGCGGCAAACTCCGAGGCCAGCCCCACACGGTTCGCCTGCACGTCTTCGGTGGCACAGCCCACGAGACGGGCCATCTCGCCGGGATGCGGGGTGATGATGACCGGACGTTCCTCGCGACCGGTGAGCATCGCCGGATCGCCGGCGCAGGCGTTGAGCGCGTCGGCGTCGAGGATGAGCGGCACTTCCGCCCGCGCCAGCATCGCCCGCACGAACGCCGTGACGCCCGGGCCGGTGCCGAGGCCGGGGCCGAGGGCCACGACATCGGCCGCGAGTTCGAGCACGCGATCCACGGCCTCCGCCACGACACGGCCATCCGCATCGGGGAGCGGCACGGTCATGAACTCCACGCCGAGGCCGGCCACCACCGGCTGCACCGACGCTGGCGTGGCCACGGTGACGAGGCCGGCGCCCGCGCGCAGCGCGGCACGCGCCGTGAGCGCCGCGGCGCCGGTCATGCCGAGCGATCCGGCCACGACGACCACACGGCCGAAGTCGCCTTTGTGGGCGTCGGGACTGCGCGGCGGCACGAGCGTGCGCACGTACTCGCGCGTGAGCAGATACAGACGCGGCCCTTCCACCTCGTCGAGCACGAACGACGGAATGCCGATGTCGGCAATGACCACGTCGCCCGCGGTGTGTTCGGCCGGCGGCAGCACGAGCGGCACCTTCGGCGCCGCGAGCGTGACGGTGACGGCGGCGTGCATTGAAGGGCCGAGCGGCTCGGCAGTATCCGCCGACAGGCCCGTCGGCAGGTCGATGGCGACGACGGTCGTGCCCGAGGCGTTCACGTCGGCGACGATGGTCTCGTGCAGGCCGGTGAGCGCGCGGTTGAGGCCCGTGCCGACGATCGCATCCACGATGAGATCTGCGCCGGTGGCTTCCGACCCGTGCAGTTCCCACGCCGATGCATCGGCCACTTCCACGACCGGTGTGCCGAGCTGGCCGAGGATGTCGAGGTTGATGCGGGCATCACCGCGCACATCGGCGGCCGTGCCCACGAGGAACACCGCGGGGACGAGACCGCGCTGCTGCAGCACCCGCGCCACGACGAAGCCGTCGCCGCCGTTGTTGCCCGTGCCGCACAGCACCGCGACCGAACGCGATGGCAGATCCTCGACAAGCGTTTCGAGCGCGGCCACCACCTGGCGGCCGGCGTTCTCCATGAGCACGACCGACGGCAGGCCCACCTCGTCGATGGTACGGCGATCGGCCGCGCGCATCTGACGCGCGTTCAGCACCCGGAGCGGCCGCACGTGGCGGAAGTCAGCCATCGGATCGGGCCGTCCGCCCCGCGTTATTCGTACGCCTCCATCGGCGGGCAGGTGCAGACGAGGTTGCGATCGCCGTACGGATTGTCGACGCGGCCCACGCTCGGCCAGAACTTGTTCGCCTTCACCCACGGCAGCGGATACGCCGCCTGCTCGCGCGTGTAGGGATGCGTCCAGATGTCGGCCGTGACGACGGCCGCTGTGTGCGGCGCGTTCTTGAGCACGTTGTCCCTCGGGTCGGCCTTGCCGGTGACCACGTCTTCGATCTCCTGCCGAATCGCGATAAGGGCGTCGCAGAAGCGGTCGAGCTCGCCCTTGTCTTCGCTTTCGGTCGGCTCGATCATGATCGTGCCGGGCACCGGGAACGACACCGTAGGCGCGTGGAAACCGTAGTCCATGAGGCGCTTGGCCACGTCGCCTTCTTCGACACCGGCGGCCTTGAACTTCCGCAGATCGAAGATCATCTCGTGCGCCACGCGGCCGTTGGCGCGCGTGTAGAGGACGTCGTAGTGACCGGCCAGACGTGCCTTGATGTAGTTGGCGTTGAGGATGGCGTACTTCGTGGACTCGGTCACGCCCTCGCCGCCGAGCATGCGGATGTAGCCGTAGGAGATGAGCAGGATGCTCGCGCTGCCCCACGGCGCCGCCGCCACGGGCAGGATGCCCTTGTCGCCGCCGACCTTCGACAGCGGATGCCCGGGCAGGTACGGCGCCAGATGCGCTGCCACGCAGATCGGGCCCATGCCGGGGCCGCCGCCGCCGTGCGGAATGGCGAACGTCTTGTGCAGGTTGATGTGGTTCACGTCGGCGCCGATGAGCGCCGGACTCGTGAGCCCGACCTGCGCGTTCATGTTCGCGCCGTCCATGTAGACCTGGCCGCCGTGCGCGTGCACGGTGGCGCAGATGTCGATGATGGCGTCTTCGAAGACACCGTGCGTGGACGGATAGGTGACCATCAGCGCGGCGAGGTTGGCGCTGTGCGCCGCAGCCTTCGCCTTGAGATCGGCCACGTCGATGTTGCCGTTGGCGTCGGAGGCCACGACCACCACCTTGTAGCCGGCCATCACGGCGCTCGCCGGATTGGTGCC
>JBIKUN010000024.1:0-40148 GCA_044347565.1 Vicinamibacterales bacterium
GTGGCGACGCGCGCCCGACAGGCGTGGCACCGCGTGCTCTTCGTCGTCGTCGCCACCCTGGCGGCGATCGCCTGCGGCGACGACACCCCGTCGCCCACGGCGCCCACGCCTCCCACCGTGCAGCCCTTCGCGCTGCAGTGTCCGGCCGACGTCATCGGCCAGTCCACGTCCGGCGCACCGGTCTCGATCCAGGTGCCGGCGGCGACGGCCACGGGCGGCGTGCTTCCGGTCACCGTGTCGTGCGCACCCGCGGGCACGCCGTTTCCCGTCGGCTCGACGCGCGTGACCTGCAGCGGCACCGACGCGCGCGGCGCCTCGGCGAGCTGCGCGTTCAACGTCAACGTGGCTCCGCCGCCGCTCGGCCGTACGGCGTTCCTCGCCTTCGGCGACAGCATGACGGCGGGCGAAATCACGGTGCCGGTGGGCACCGCGCTCGGCCTCGACGGCTTCCCGAACTTCCGGCAGATCGTCGTGCCGTCCGAGTCGTATCCCACCAAGCTGCTGACGCTGATGCGCACGCGCTACTTCACTCAGGCCGCGCAGTTCGTCGTCACCAACGCCGGGCTGCCGCGCGAGTGGGCGGCCGACGGCGCGCGCCGCCTGCCGGGTGTGCTGTCGTCGTCCAACCCACAGGTGCTGCTGCTCCTTGCCGGCGCCAACGACATCGAGGCGGTACCAACCTCGGCCGGGGTGACGACGGGCCTCAACGGCCTGCTGACCATGGTGCGCACCGCGCGTCAGCGCGGCGTGGCGGTGTTCGTCGGCACACTGCCGCCGGTGCGGCCGGGCGGACGCCTCTCACTGCCGGTATCGCTCGTGCAGTCGTTCAACGACGGCATTCGCGCCGGCGCCGCCGCGGAAGGGGCGGTGCTCGTGGACCTGCATGCGGCCATGGCCGCGAACGTCACGACGTTCATCGGCATCGACGGACTCCATCCGACGGAAGCCGGTTACCAGCGGATGGCCGAGACGTTCTTCAGCGCCATCCGCACCACCTACGAAGGCCGCTGACCGCGAGGGCGCGACCGATGAACGTCGCCGACCGTCCGCCTGCCATCGACGCGCGCAGGCTCGCGCGCCGCTTCGGCGCGCGCGTGGCGGTGGAGGACGTCACCTTCACCGTGGCCGCCGGCGAGATCGTGGCGCTGCTCGGCCCGAACGGCGCCGGCAAGACGACCACGCTGCGCATGCTCGCCGGCCTGCTCGCGCCGACGAGCGGCAGCGGCTCGGTGGCCGGCGTCCCGCTCACGGCCACGGCCGATGCGGCGCTCCGCGCCCGAGTGGGCCTGCTCACGGAGACGCCGGGTCTGTGGGATCGGCTGACGGTGTGGACCAACCTCGTGACCTACGCGACGCTCTACGGCGTGACCAACGCACCGGCCCGCGTGCGCGCGGTGCTCGACCGCCTCGGCCTCGCGGACCGCGCCAATGACGTGGCGGCGGTGCTCTCGAAGGGCCTGCGCCAGCGCGTGGCCATCGCCCGCGCGCTGCTGCACGAGCCGCCCGTGCTGCTGCTCGACGAACCCACGTCCGGCCTCGACCCGGTGGCGGCGCGTGACGTGCGGCGGCTCGTGACGGAGCTTGCGCGCGACGGCACGGCCATCGTCGTCTGCACGCACAATCTGGCGGAGGCGGAAGCGCTGGCCGGACGCATCGGCATCCTGAAGACACGGCTCCTCGCGTTCGACACCGCGCACGGCCTGGGCGTGCGGCCGGGGCAGGTCTCGCTCGAAGACGTGTATCTCGCGCACACGGAGGAGGCATGACGCGCGCGTCGTTCGCCCGCATCCGCGCCCTCGCCGGCAAGGAAGTGGCAGACCTCCGCGCGTCGAAGGGCGTGCTGCTCGGCCCGATCGCGATGCTGCTCACGGCGGTGCTGATGCCGCTCGCCCTCGCCGTGGGCGTGCCGGCCTGGTCGGGCGAGCCCCTCGACGACACGGCGGACCTCGTGCAGCTGGCGCGGCAGTTCCAGGTGCCCGGCGCCGGCGGGCTCACGGACGCCGCGCTCGTGCAGTCGCTGCTGCTGCACCAGTTCCTGCCGCTCATGGCGCTCGTGCCTGTCGTCGGCGCGATGACGCTCGTGACGACGGCCATCGTCGGCGAGAAGCAGGCGCGCACGCTCGAGCCGCTGCTCGCGACGCCGCTCACGACCGCCGAACTGCTCGTCGCCAAGACGGGCACGGCCTTCGCGCTGGCCCTCGTGCTGCTCGCGCTGGGCGTCGTGCTGCTCGTCGCGGGCGCGGCACTCACGGCGGAGCCCGGGGTCGCCGCGACACTCGTCACCGGTCGGGTACTGGCGCTCGTAGGCGGCGTCGCGCCGGCGGCGTCGCTCGTGGCCCTCACGCTCGGCGCCATCGTCTCGACCCGCGCGAAAGACGCGCGCGCGGCCCAGCAGGCCGGCGTCGTGGTGGTGCTGCCGATCGTCGGCGCCTTCGTGGCGCAACTGAACGGCCAGACGGCCTTCTCCACGCTCGATCTGCTCCTCGCCACGGCCGTGCTACTCGGCCTGGCCTTGGTGCTCGGGCGAGTCGCCGTGCACGTCTTCGACCGCGAGCGTATCCTGACCCAATGGACGTAACCCGATGACCGTCGCTCCCGACCGCGATCGCGGCGGTGACCATTCCGTCGTGGACGGCCCGTGCCCGTTCCTGGTCGTGGACCTGTGCATGCAGGCGTGGCCGGATGCCCGCTTCGACGTCGCGCACCGCCACGGCATCACCGCGTACGGTGTGACCGCCTTCGACCCGCACGACACCTTCGATCAGGCGGTCGAGCGGCTGATGTACTGGCACCTCGTCGGCCGCCGCTTCCCGAACCTCGACGTCGCCGTCTCGGTGGGCGACGTGCGGCGCGCCCGCGAGGCCGGCCGCGCCGCGCTGCTGCTCTTCTCGCAGGGCGGCGACTTCATCGGCGGGCGTCTGCACCGCATCGAAGTGATGCACCGGCTGGGGCTGCGGGTGATGATCCCGGCCTACAACCGCACGAACGAGATCTGCGACGGCCTGCTCGACACGACGAGCGGCGGCGTCACACGTTTCGGCCGTCTGGTCGTCGAGGAGTGCAACCGCCTCGGCATCGTCCTCGACTGCACGCATGTCGGCGCGCGTTCGGCGCACGAGATCATCGACGGCAGCGCCGACCCGGTCATCTTCAGCCACTCGAATCCGAGCCGGCTGGCGCCGAATCCGCGCAACATCGACGATGCGCTGATGCAGGCCTGCGCCGCGCGCGGCGGCCTCATCGGCCTCGTCGCCTGGGGACCGCTCGTGATGCGGCCCGGCACCACGCATTGGCCGACGCTCGACGAGTACATCGACATCGTGGCCTACGCCGCGGACCTGCTGGGCGGCACGGCGCATCTGGCGTTCTCGACCGACATGTCGCTCGGCACGTATCCGCGGCACGACGCTGACCCGTGGGGCACGCCGGCGTATCCGGGCATCGCCGATGACTACGGACGCCACGTGACCGCCGATCCCCGCTCGGCGAAGCGATCGCTCGACGGCTTCAGCGACTACGCGCACGTCTTCGCGCTGGCCGAACGGATGCTGGCGCGCGGATTCACCGAGCAGGACATCCGCGGCATCCTCGGCGAACACGCGCTGCACCTCTTCGAGCAGGTGTGGCATCGTGCGAGCCGGTAGAATCGGGGCGTGATGCGCGCGTCTCTCTCCGTCCTCGTTGCCCTGCTGCTCGTGGCGGCCCCGTCGGGCCAGCAGCCCCTTCGCACCGTGCCACCCGCCGCGGTGGACCTTGCGCCCGAGGTGCTCGCCGAGGCCACGGCCCTGCTCGAGCAGTTCGTCGCGGACGGCAAGATCGCCGGCGGCGTCGCCGCCATCGCGCGCCGAGGCCAGATCGGCTACATGAAAGCCGTCGGCGTGCAGGACCTCGGCACGAAAGCGCCGATGACCGAGCGCTCGCTCTTCCGCATCTACTCGATGACGAAAGCCGTCACGGCGGTGGCGGCGATGATGCTGCACGACGAGGGACGTTTCCGCCTCGACGACCCGGTGTCGAAGTACCTGCCGGAGTTCGCCGACGTCCGCGTGGTGGAATCCCCCGGCGCCACGCCGCGGGCGCCGGTGCGCCCCGTCACCGTCGAAGACCTGCTGCTCCACACCTCCGGCCTGAGCCACCGCACGTCGGACCTCTACCGCACGCTCGGCGTCAGGTCGCGCGCCGACACGCTGCCGGCGTTCATCAGGAAGATCACGGCGGCGCCGCTCATGGAGGATCCGCACACGCGCTTCCGCTACAGCGAAGCGACCACGGTGCTCGGCCGCCTCGTCGAGATCTGGTCGGGTGAGGCGTTCGACCGCTTCCTCACCCGCCGGATCTTCCAGCCGCTCGGCATGAGCGACACGCTGTTCTGGGTGGCGGGCGAACGCGCCGCCCGCCTCGCCACGGTCTACGGCCCGGCGCCCGGCGGCGGCCTCGTGCCGGTGGACATCGAACCGGTGCCCTTCACCACGAAGCCGGCGCTGCTCGAAGGGGCAGTGGGCCTCGTGTCGAGCGTGCCCGACTTCCTGCGCTTCGCGCAGATGCTGCTCGACAAGGGCACGTTCAACGGCACGCGCCTGCTCAAGGCCGGGACCGCGACCCGCATCACCGCCAACGGCCTGCCCGCCGACGTGCTGACCGCGCGCGGCGGCCGCATGGGCTGGGGCCTCGCCAACGTCAACGTGCTGATGTCTGCCGACGGCTCCGGCGCGTCGGTGGGCGAGTACGGCTGGGACGGCACGGCCGGCACGATCTTCTGGAACGATCCCCTGAAGCAGACCGCGATCGTGCTGATGACGCAGAGCTCTCCGGCGAACCCCGACGGGCTGCGGCAGAAGTTCAAGGCGATCGCCGACCGCGCCGTGCGTTGACGCCCTCAGCGGCCGCGACGGCGCCCATCGGCCGCATCCCGCAGGCCGTCGCCGAGCACCGAGAACCCGAGTACGGTCGCCGTGATGGCGATGCCAGGCGCAATCGCGCCGAGCGGCGCCGTGCGCAGCAGTTCGCGGCCGCGGCTGAGCATCGCGCCCCACTCGGCGGCCGGCGGCTGCACGCCGAGGCCCAGGAACGACAGGCCGGAGGCGAGCAGGATGGCGCTGCCGAGCATCACGGTCGTGTGCGCGAGAATCGGCGACCAGCAGCCCGGCAGCACGTGGAAGACGAGCACCCACAGGTCCGAGGCGCCCGAGGCGCGGGCGGCCGCCACGAACTCACCCTGCACGATCGGCTGCGCCGCCGACCGCACGATACGCGCGAAGCTCGGCACGGCGTAGACGGCCACGGCGACCACCGTCGACATCGTGCCCCGCCCGAGGATCGTGATGGCCGAGATCGCAAGCAGCAGCTCGGGCAGCGCCAGCAGGATGTCCACGAGTTGCAGCAGCGTGCGCTCGATGAAGCCGCGCCGCCACGCGGCCACGAGGCCGATGGCGCCGCCCGCCGCCAGTCCCGTCGCCGTTGCGGCAAGCGCGATGCCGAGCGACACGCGCGCCCCGGCGATGAGCCGGCTGAGAGTATCGCGGCCGAGGTGATCGGTGCCGAGCGGGTGGGCGGCTGAGCTCGGCTGGTAGTTCGCCGCGAGATCGACGGCCACCGGGTCGTAGGGCGTGAGCCACGGCCCGACGATCGCCGCGCCGCCGGCGAGCGTCAGCACCGCGAGTGCCGCAAGCGCCAGCGTGTCGCGACGAAGGCGCGCCCAGACCTCCATCAGGCCCCCACCCGCGGATCGAGCAGACCGGCGACGACATCCGTCGCGCTGTTCACGACCACCACCATCGCCGCCACCACGAGCACGCCGCCCTGCACCATCGGGAAGTCGCGCGCCACGACGGCGTCGGCCATCATCCGGCCCACGCCGGGCACGGCGAACACACTTTCGACGAGCACCGTGCCGGCGAGCAGTCCGCCGACGCGCAGCCCCACGAGACTGAGCACAGGCAGCAGCGCGTTGCGCAGGCCGTGCGCGAGCAGCACGCGCCGGTACGGCACGCCCTTGGCCCGGGCGGCACGCAGGAAGTCCTGCGTCAGCACGTCACGCACGGAGGCCCGCGTCATGCGTGCGACCGCGCCGGCCGACTGCAGACCGAGCGCGAGGCACGGCAGCAGGTAGTGGGCCGCGGTGCCCACGCCGATGGCCGGGAGCCAGGCGAGCGTCACCGAGAAGAGCAGCATCAGCATCAGCGCCAGCCAGTAGGACGGCGTGGAGGCCGCCACGAGACTCGCGGCGGTCAGCAGGCGATCCACGAACACCCAGCGGGAGAGCGCCGAGGCGGCGCCGACGACGAGCCCGAGCACGACCGCCAGCGCCACGCCACCGGCGGCCAGGATCGCGGTGTGCGGCAGCCGGTCGAGGATCTCGCGGCCCACCGGCGCCCCCGTGCGGATCGAGACGCCGAAGTCGCCCGCGAGCGCCCGCGTGACGAAACGCACGTACTGCACGGCGAGCGGCTGGTCGAGCCCGAGATCGCGGCGGATGGCGTCCACGGTGGCGGGCGACGCTTCGAGCCCGGCGGCGATGACCGCCGGATCGCCCGGAATCATGTGGACGATCGAGAAGACGAGCACCGAGATCGCCACGAGCACGGGCACGAGACGCGCCAGCGCGGCGCTCGACAGCCGGAACGCGTGACGCATCAGCGATCAGGACCCGCTGACGGTGGCCCGTTCGAACGTGACCACACCGAGCGCCTGCGGCCGCAGGTCGCGCACGGCCTTCCGGGCGGCCACGCTGTAGAGCGTGTCGAAGAGCCACACCGCGCCGGGATCCTCGAGATAGACGATCTGCTGCGCGCGCGTATACAGGGCCTGGCGTTTCGCCGGATCGGTTTCGCGCATCGCCGCCTCGATCACGGTGTCGAACTCCGTGTTCGAGTAGTAGCCGTAGTTGTTCTCGTTCGTGGGCGCGGTGCGGAAGATCGGCCGGAGGCCCCAGTCGGCATCCGCCGTGGACGCCCCGGCGCCCATGATGAAGATCTCCTGCGGGTTCTTCTCGGGCGGCAGGCCGGCCCAGAACTGGACCATCGTGGCCCAGTCGAAGACTTCGATCGTCGCCTCGATGCCCACCTTCTTCAGGTCGGCCGATACGGCCTCGGCGAGTTCGACGCCCATCGGATACCGCGGCGTGGTCGCGATCTTCGTGCGGAAGCCATTCGGATACCCGGCCGCCGCGAGCAGCGCCTTCGCCTTCGCCGGGTCGTACGGGATCTCACCGAGGTTGGTGTAGCCGCGCATGATCGACGTGAGCGCGCTCGTCGACGGCCGGGCGAAGCTGGCCACGAGGTTCTTCACGATCGACGGCCGGTCGATGGCGTAGGAGATCGCCTGGCGCACGCGCGGATCGGTGAACGGCTTCTTCGCCACGTTGAAGCGGAACTGCTGCGCGCCCACACCCGGCAGCTTGTACACGGCGATGCCCTCGTGCGCCTCGAGCCGCGGGATGTCGGTAGCCGGGATGCGGCTGATGACGTCCACATCCCCGCTTTCGAGCGCGAGCACGCGGGCCGCGGCCTCGGGAATCGGCCGGTAGACGACCTGCTTCGTGGCGCCTTTCGTGGCCCAGTAGCCGTCGAACCGCTCGAGCACGATCTCCTGATCCTTCTTCCAGCTGGCCACGCGGTAGGGGCCGGTGCCGCCCACCGCCTCGGCGGCGCTCCCGAACGCCTTGCCGTGTGTGCGGGCCACGGCCGGGCTGACGATGGCGGCCGAGACGTGCGCGATCGTGGGCTCGAAGGCGCCGAACGGGTACTTCGTGACGATGCGCACCGTGAGCGGATCGACCACGTCCACGCGATCGATCATCGAGAAGAGCGAGAGGCGCTTGTGGTTGGCGACCGGGTCGAGCACACGCGTGAAGTTCGCCTTCACGGCCTCGGCATCGAGCGGCGCGCCGTCGTGGAAACGCACGCCGGAGCGCAGATGGAACGTCCACGTGACGCCGTCGGCCTCGACGTTGTAGCGCTCGGCCAGCTTCGGCACGATCTTCATCGAGTCGTCGAAGGCGAGCAGCGGCTCGTACACCATCATGATCACCTGGTCGGACTCGGTGTCGGTGGTGTTGTGCGGATCGAGCGTGGTGGCATCGGCCGCGGCGGCGAAGATGAGCCGATCGCGCAGCGGCGGCGTGGCCGCGGGCGCCGAGGGCGCTCCGCCGCAACCGGCCAGCAGCGCGGCGCCGAGGCCGCCAAGGATGAGCCAGGCCGCCATGACCATGGTGTGCCGCGGGCGTGGGAATCGAGGGGACATTCGCGGCGATTATAGGCCCGGACGATTGACTTCATCCGGGGCCGCACCGACAATGAATGAACATTCATTCATGAAGCGCCCCCTGCCTGCCCTGTCCTCCCGCAAGGCGGCCGATGCGCGGCCGCCCGTCGCCGACAAGCGCGACGCCATCATGCGTGCCGCCACGCAGGTGTTCGCCCAGCGCGGCTTCTTCAACGCGCAGGTGGCCGACGTGGCGCGCGCGGCCGGCGTGGCCGCCGGCACCGTGTACCTCTACTTCCGCAGCAAGGACGACCTGCTCGTCTCGCTCTTCGAACGCACGATGAAGGACGCCATCGCCGAGGGACGCGCCGCCCTCGCCGGGGCGAGCGATCCGCGCGAGCGACTGAGCCGCATCGCCCGCCTGCACCTCGAGCGCCTCGGCCGCGATCGCGATCTCGCGGTGGTCTTCCAGGTGGAACTGCGACAGTCCACGAAGTTCATGGAGCGCTTCTCGTCGAGCTACCTGCGCGAGTACCTCGGCCTCATCCGCGAGGCGGTCGAGGCGGGCCAGGCCGAGGGCCTGTTCCGCCGCGACGTAAGCGCCACGGCGGCGTCCAAGATCCTCTTCGGCGCGCTCGATGAGATGGCCACCAACTGGATGCTCAGCCGGCGGCGCTACCCGCTCGAGAACGACGCCGACACGGTCATCGACTTGTTCCTGCACGGCGTGGGCGATCGCACACGCCCGGTTGGAGGCGTGGCATGACGTTCACGAACGCGGCAGTCCTCGGCGCCGGCACCATGGGCGCGCAGATTGCGCTGCACCTGGCCAACGCCGGCGTGCCGGTGGTGCTGCTGGACGTCTCGCGGGAGGCCGCGGTGGCCGGCCTCGCACGCGCGCGGGCGCTCAAGCCCGACCCCCAGTTCCTGCCCGACACGTGGACACGCGTGCGCACCGGCAGCTTCGACGACGACCTGGCGCTGCTCGCAGACGCCGACTGGGTGCTCGAGGCGGTGGTCGAACGCATCGACGTGAAGCGTGCGCTGCTCGAGCAGGTGGCGGCCGTGTGCCGGCCGGACGCGGTGCTCACGACGAACACGTCGGGCATTCCGGTATCGGCAATCGCCGACGGCTGGCCGATCGAGCGGCGCCGCCGCTGGCTCGGCACGCACTTCTTCAATCCGCCGCGGTATCTGCCGCTGCTCGAACTCGTGCCGACGGCCGACACCGATCCGGCGGTGGTCGATCGCGTGGCCGCGTTCGGCGACCGCGTGCTCGGCAAGGGCGTCGTGGTCGCGAAGGACACGCCGAACTTCATCGGCAATCACCTCGGCCTGCACGGTGTCGCGGCAAT
The DNA here is from genome assembly GCA_044347565.1 of Vicinamibacterales bacterium. GTDB lineage: Bacteria > Acidobacteriota > Vicinamibacteria > Vicinamibacterales > UBA2999 > CADEFD01. The sequence continues at coordinate 9,558 of JBIKUN010000024.1, forward strand.
CCTCCGCGCGGTCGAGAGCGGCCGCTACACGATCGACGACGTGGACGCGATGACCGGCCCGGCCATCGGCCGGCCGGGCTCGGCCACGTTCCGCACGATGGACATCGCCGGCCTCGACGTCCTCGCGCACGTGATGACGAACCTCGAGGATCGGCTGCCGGGCGAGGCCGACCGCGCGTGGTTCCGCCAGCCGGCGCTCGTCGCGCGCCTGCTCGAACGCGGCGCCCTCGGCGAGAAGACCGGCCGCGGCTTCTACGAACGGCGGCGCGACGCGCAGGGCGCCTCGGCGGTGTTCACGCTCGATCCGGCTACGCTCGAGTACCAGCCGCAGCGGAAGCCGACGTTCCCGTCGATCGCGGCCGCTGCCGCCATCGACGACGCCGGCGCCCGCATCCGCACGCTCTTCCTTGGTCCCGACAAGGTCGGCCAGTTCCTGCGTGAGACGCTTGCACCCACGCTGCTCTATGCGGCGCGCGTCGCCCACGACATCGCCCATTCGATCGACGACATCGACCGCGTGATGCGCTGGGGCTTCGGCTGGGAGCTCGGCCCGTTCGAGACCCTCGATGCCATCGGCCTGCGCGAAGTGGTGGACGCGGCAGCGGCGGCGGGCGTCACCGACGTGCCGCCGCTCATTGCCGAGGCGCTCGCCGCCGGCCGGAACCGCCTGCGCGAGACGCCCCTGCCGGCGCGTCCGGGCCTGCTCATCCTGACCGAGGCGGCGCGGCGTTCACAGGTGGTGAAGAAGAACGCTGGCGCGAGCCTGGTCGATCTCGGCGACGGCGTGCTCGCCGTGCAGTTCCACTCGAAGATGAACGCCATCGGCGGCGACACGCTGGCGATGATCCATGCCGGCATCACCGAGGCGGCGGCGAACCATCGCGCCCTCGTCGTCGGCAACGAAGCGCCGAACTTCTCGGCCGGCGCCAACCTGATGCTGGTGCTGCTCGAAGCGCAGGAAGGCAACTGGGACGAGCTGGACCTCATGGTGCGTGCCTTCCAGCGCGCCACGATGGCCCTGCGCCTCAGTCCCGTGCCGGTCGTGGTCGCGCCGGCCGGTCTCGCCCTCGGCGGCGGCTGCGAAGTGGCGCTGCACGCCGATCGCGTGCATGCCGCGGGCGACACGTTCATGGGCCTCGTCGAAGTGGGCGTCGGCCTGATTCCCGCCGGCGGGGGCACCAAGGAGATGCTGGCGCGCGCCATGGCGCGTCTGGCGTCGCCCACGGCCGATCCGCTGCCCGCCGTGCAGCAGGCCTTCGAGACGGTGGCGCTCGCGAAGGTGTCGGCGAGTGGTCCGGATGCGGCGCGCCTCGGGTATCTCTCGGCGCTCGACACCTTCTCGATGAACCGCGAACGTCTCATCGCCGATGCCAAGGCGCAGGCGCTCGCGCGTGTGGCCGAAGGCTACCGGGCGCCGCTGCCGCGCAGGGCGATTCCGGTGGGTGGCGAGTCGCTCGCGGCGGCCCTCAAGCTCGGCGTGCACCTGGCGTGGCGGGCGGGCCGCGCCACCGATCACGACGTGGTGGTCGGCCGGGCGCTGGCGCAGATCTTCGCCGGCGGCAACCTGCCGCACGCGACGACCGTGACCGAGCAGCATCTGCTCGATCTCGAGCGCGAAGCGTTCCTGCGGCTCCTCGGCGAGCCGAAGACGCTGGCGCGCATCCAGCACACGCTCACGACCGGCAAGCCGCTCAGGAACTGACCTCGTGCCTCGCATCATCGAACGCGGCGACGGACGGCCCATCGTGGTCGTGCCCGGCATCCAGGGCCGCTACGAGTGGGGTCTGCCCACCGTGGACGCCCTGGCCAGCCTCGGCCGCGTGGTGACGTTCTCGCTCGCCGACGAACCGACGAGTGGCTTCGCGTGGGCGGAATCCGCAGGCTTCGAGAACTACCTCACGCAGCTCGAAGCGGTCATCGGCGTGACCTGCGCCACACCGCCCGTGCTCGTCGGCGTGTCGTACGGCGGGCTCATCGCCGCCGAGTACGCGGCCCGGCATCCCGGCCGCATCTCGTCGCTGGTCATTGCCTCGTCGCCACCACCGTCGTGGCGCCTCCCGGAACGCGCGCGCCGGTACCTGAAGGCGCCGCGGCTCATGGCCCCGGTGTTCTGGCTCGGCGCCCCGCTGCGCACCTACGCCGAGCTGAAAGCCGCGCTGCCGGCCAGCCGCGACCGCTGGCGTTTCGTGTTCGACCACGGCTGGCGGATCGCCGCCGCGCCGGCCTCGTCGACGCGCATGGTGCGCCGCCTGCGCTGGCTCGAGAATGCGCGCTTCTCGCTCGATCACCGCATCGACGTGCCGGCCCTCATCGTGACCGGCGAACCCGAGCTCGAGCGCGTCGTGCCGCCGGCCGACACGCTGAAATACCGCGCGTGGCTGCCAGACGCGCGCGTCGTCACCCTGGCCCACACGGGCCACAACGGCTGCGTCACCAGGGCCCGCGACTTCGCCGCGGCCGTGGCCGGCCTCGTCGCGGATCTGCCTTTCCCATCGGAGACAGTGCGTGCCCACCGAGTTTCTTAGAGAGATCGCCGGCCCCTCGGGCCCCCTCGAGGCGCGCCTCGATCTGCCCTCGGGCGACGTCCGCGCCGTGGCCGTGTGCGGCCACCCGCATCCCCTGCACGGCGGCACCATGCACACGAAAGGCCTCTATCAGGCGGCCAAGGGCCTGACGCGCGTGGGCGTGGCGGCCCTGCGCTTCAACTTCCGCGGGGTGGGCGCGAGCGCTGGCACGTTCGACGCCGGCCCCGGCGAGAAGGACGATTTCCGCGCCGCCATCACCTTTGCCGCCGCGCGCTTCCCCGGCCTGCCCATCTGGGCGGCCGGGATGTCGTTCGGCTCGTGGATTGCCGCCTCTGTGGGCGCGACCGATGCGCGCATCTCGCTCGTGCTGCTCGTGGCGCCCGCCGTCGACCGCTACGACTACACGCCGCTCGCCGGCGCCGGCAAACCCGTGTTCATCGTGCACGGCGAGGAAGACGAGCTCATCGCCGCCAAGGACGTTCGCAAGTTCTACGGCACGCTCGCCGAACCGAAGGAACTGGTCATCATCGAAGACGCCAACCATCTCTTCGAAGGGCGCACGACACTCGTCGGCGATGCGGTCGAGGGGCTGCTCGCCGACTGGAAGGACTGATATGCAGGACGCCGTCATCGTCTCCGCCGTCCGCACGCCGGTGGGCAAGGCGCCGAAGGGCGCGCTGCGCTTCACGCGGCCGGATGAACTGGCCGCCCTCGTCGTGCGCGAGGCGCTGGCGCGCGCCGGCGGCGTCGAGGCCGGCGACATCGACGATGTCGTCATCGGCTGCGCGATGCCGGAAGCCGAGCAGGGGCTGAACGTCGCGCGCATCGCCAGCCTGCGCGCCGGATTGCCGGTGACGGCCTCGGCGGTCACCGTGAACCGCTTCTGCGCCTCGGGCCTGCAGGCGATTGCGATGGCCGCCGACCGCATCCGCGTCGGCGAGGCGCGGGCCGTCGTGGCCGGCGGCACCGAGTCGATGAGCCTCGTGCCGATGGGCGGCCACAAAGTGGCGCCGAACCCGGCGCTGGTCGACGGCTACCCCGACGTCTACCTGACGACCGGCCTCGTGGCCGAGAACCACGCCCGGCAGTCGGGCATCTCGCGCGAGGCGCAGGACGCGTTCGCCCTGCGCTCCCACGAACGCGCCCTCGCCGCGCTCGATGCCGGGCGGTTCGCCGGCGAGATCGTGCCGGTCACCGTGCAGGACGTCGAGGCCTCCACGACCGCGGCGCCCGTCACACGCGAGCGCATCTTCGCCGCCGACGAAGGGCCGCGGCGCGGCACCTCCGCCCAGGCGCTCGCGGCGCTCAAGCCGGCCTTTCACGTGAAGGGCAGCGTCACCGCCGGCAACTCGTCGCAGACGAGCGACGGCGCCTCGGCCCTCGTGCTGGTCTCGGCCGCCTACGCGCGCGACCATGGCCTCACGCCGCTCGCCCGCTTCGTCACCTATGCCACAGCCGGGGTTGCCCCCGAACTCTTCGGCCTCGGTCCGGTGCCGGCCGTGCGCAAAGCCCTCGCGCAGGCCGGGCTCACGCTCGCCGACATCGACCTCGTGGAATTCAACGAGGCCTTCGCCGCGCAGGTGCTCGCCTGCCAGCTCGAACTCGGCATCGCCGACGACCGGCTCAACGTCAACGGCGGCGCCATCGCGCTCGGCCATCCGCTCGGCTGCACCGGCGCCCGCATGACCACGTCGCTCCTCTACGAAATGCGACGGCGTCAGGCGCGCTACGGCCTCGTGACGATGTGCGTCGGCGGCGGCATGGGCGCGGCCGGCATCTTCGAACTGATCACGTAACCGCGGAGGACGTCATGAGCGAGGCCCCACACATCACACGCGGCGGCGAATGGCTCGTGGCCGCCACCGATCCGTCGGCGGTGATGACGCGCGAGCGAATCACCGAGGAACATCGCCTCATCGAACAGACCGCCGCCGATTTCATGACCGGCGAGGTACTGCCGCGCCTCGAGCGCCTGGAACAGAAGGAGTGGGCGCTCAACCGCGAGCTGCTCGCGAAGGCGGGCGAACTCGGCCTGCTCGGCACGAACGTGCCCGAAGCCTGGGGCGGTGTCGATCTCGACAAGGTCGCCACGATGGTCGTGAGCGAGCAGCTGGGCACGAACGCCTCGTTCGCCGCCACCTTCGGCGCCCAGGCCAACCTCACCATCCTGCCGCTCGTGCTGTTCGGCACCGAGGCCCAGAAGGCGAAGTATCTGCCGGGACTCGTGAGCGGCACGGTGGCCGGTGCCTACTGCCTGAGCGAGACCGGCTCGGGTTCCGACGCACTTGGCGCGCGCGCGAAGGCGACGCGGCAACCCGACGGCAGCTTCGTGCTCAGCGGCGAGAAGATGTGGATCACGAACGGCGGCTTCGCCGACGTCTACATCGTCTTCGCGAAGGTGGACGGCGAGCACTTCACCGCGTTCATCGTCGAGCGCGCGTGGGCGGGCGTCTCCTCCGGCAAGGAAGAGCACAAGCTCGGACTGCACGGGTCGTCCACCACCCCCGTCCTCCTGCAGGACGTGGCGGTGCCGGCCGACGCGGTGCTCGGCGACGTGGGCAAGGGCCACAAGGTCGCCTTCAACGTGCTCAACTTCGGCCGCTTCAAACTGGGCGCGATGACCGTGGGCGGCGCCCGCGCGACGATTGCCGACGCCGCGAAGTACGCCGCCTCGCGGCGGCAGTTCGGCGTGGCGATTGCCACCTTCGGCGCCATCCGCCACAAGCTCGGCGAGATGACGGCGCGCGAGTACGCGCTCGAGAGCCTGATGTACCGCACGGCCGGCCTGCTCGACCAGGCGATCGCGGCCGGCGGCGGCACGACGGCGACGGTGCTCGCCGCCCTCGAGGAGTACGCGGTCGAAGCCTCGATCGCCAAGGTCTGCGGCAGCGAGGTGGTCGACTTCGTCATCGACGAAGCCCTGCAGATCTTCGGCGGCAACGGCTTCGTGGCCGACTACCCGATCGAACGCCGCTACCGTGATGCCCGCGTGAACCGTATCTTCGAGGGCACGAACGAGATCAACCGCCTGCTCATCCCCGGCATGCTCATCCGGAAGGCCGTGAAGGGCGAGCTGCCGCTGATGCAGGCCGCCCGGACGATTCAGGACGAGCTCATGGCCCCGTCGGCCCTGCCCGCGGCCGACGACACGCCGCTCGGCGAGGAACGTCGCGGCGTCGCCGCCTTCAAGAAGGTGGCCCTGTTCGTGGCGGGCGCGGCGATGCAGCGTTTCGGCGACGCTCTGCAGGAGGAGCAGGAAGTACTGTCGTCCCTGGCCGATATCGTCATCGACGCCTACGCCGCCGAGAGCGCCGTGCTGCGCGCGCTGGCCACGCACGGGACGCCGGACGCCGCCCTGCACGCGGCCGCCGCCATCGTCGTCACCCACGAGGCCGCCGGCCGGATCGAGCTGGCCGCCCGCGCCGCTCTCGCCGCCCTCGGCGAAGGCGACACCTTGCGCACGCACCTGGCGGCCCTGCGCCGCCTGCTCAAGCTCACGCCGGCGAATCTGGTGGTCCGGCGGCGCCTGCTCGCCGACGCCGCCGTGGCACGCGGCGCCTATCCCTTCGCGTGAGACCGCCGGGCGGTGGCCGGCCCCGGACGCGCCGTCCACCGCCCGGGGTGTGGCACACTGATGGACGTGTCACGCACGGGAAACTGGCGCGCCGTCGCCCTCGCGGTCGCGCTCGGGCTGGGCGCCGCCTGCACGCAGGAGCCGCCCACCGCCGCCTACGTCCGCAAGGTGGTCGAGGAGCGCGCGCGCAAGGACGAGTTCTTCCGTTCCGGCAGCAAGGAATCGCCGGTCAAGCCGGACGAACAGGCGAAGTTCCTGCCGATCAGCTACTTCGACATCGACCCCGACTACGCCTCGCCGGCCACGTTGAAGCTGCTCGACGAGCGCACCCGGCTCGTGATGCCGACCTCGACCGGCAAGTCGCGCGACATGGAACGTGTGGGCACGCTCGAGTTCACGCTGCGCGGCCAGGCGCTCAAGCTCACGGCATTCGCCGAAGTGGGCCAGGAAGTGTCGCGGCTCTTCGTGCCCTTCAGTGATCTCACGAGCGGCACCGAGAGTTATCAGGCGGGCCGCTACATGGACATCGACCCGCAGTCGAGCGGCGTCTACGTGGTGGATTTCAATACCGCGTATCACCCCTACTGCTACTACAACGCCGAATACGACTGCCCGTATCCGCCGGCGGAGAACCGCCTCAAGGTGCCGATCCGCGCCGGCGAACGGCTGCGCGCCGCAGACGCCTTGGCGCCGGGCCGCCGATGAGCGCGCTGCACGCCATCATCTTCGACTTCGACGGCGTCATCGCCAACAGCGAGCGGCTGCACCTGCGCGCCTTCCAGCAGACGCTCGACGGCGCGCCGCTCACGCTCACGACCGAGGCCTACTACGCCCACTACCTCGGCTTCGACGACCACGGCGTGTTCCGCCAGCTCGCCGCCGATCAGGGCCAGGCGCTCGACGAAGGCACGCTCGACGCGCTCGTCGCCGCCAAAGGCCATCGCTACGACGCCCTCGCCGCCGCCGGCGAGATGCTCTTCCCCGGCGCCGCCGGCTTCATCCGCGCCGCCGCCGCGCGCGTGCCGATCGCCGTCGCCTCGGGCGCGCAGACGCACGAAATCGACGACGTGCTCGGCAAGGCCGGCCTGCGCGGACACTTCCTCGCCGTGGTGGGCGCCGACCAGACGCCCAACTCGAAGCCGGCGCCGGATCCGTATCTGGAGGCCTTCGCGCGCCTCGGCCGCATCACCGGCCGCGCCCTGCTTGCCGCGCGCACCGTGGCCATCGAGGATTCGCGCTGGGGCCTCGAATCGGCGCGGGCGGCCGGCCTGCGCACGGTGGCCGTCGCCACCACCTACCCCGCCGAGGCGCTCACGGCCCACGCCGAACTGGTCGTCGGCGGCCTGGACGTGCTCGACCTCGACGCCCTCGAGCAACTCTGCGCCAGGTAGGACATCCGCCGCATGCTCCCCACCGGCGCTGCGCTCGCTCAGGCCCTCGAAGACGCGGACGCGCGGCCGGATCCGGCCTTCGCGCCGGGCGCGCTCGTCATCGCCGCGGTCGAATACCCGTCGCTCGACGCGGCGCGCTACCGTGCCCGCCTCGACGCCATCGGCGACGAGGCGCTGGCAGCCGTCAACGCCGAGGCCGGCGTGGAAGGGCCGCTGCACGCCCGCATCGACGCCATCAACCGCTGCCTCTACGGCACGCTCGGCTTCCGCGGCAACCGCGATCACTATGGCGATGTCCGCAACAGCTGCCTCAACCAGGTGATCGACCGCCGCACCGGCATCCCGATCACCCTCGCCATCGTCTACATGGACGTGGCGCGGCGGGCCGGCCTTCGCGTGGAAGGCATCAACTTCCCCGGTCACTTCCTCGTGCGTGTGTGGGACGGGGCGGCCGGGCAGAACGCCGGCGGCGGGCTCATCGTGGATGCCTTTGGAGACGGCGCGATTCTGGCCGAACAGGACTGCCGCGCCCTGCTCGCCCGGCACGACGAGACGGTGCCGTTCCACCCGGAACTCCTGGCCCGCGCCTCGCGTCGGCAGATGTTCGTGCGGATGCTCGTGAACCTGAAGCGTCTCTACGTGCAGAACCGCTCGTTCCCGCAGGCGCACGCGGTGACCGATGCGCTGCTGGCGCTCTCGCCCGCATCGCTCGTCGAACTGCGCGACCGCGGTCTGCTGTCGTATCACCTGCACGACTACGCGGCGGCGCTGCGTGATCTGGAAAAGTACCTGCGGCTGCTCACGCTCACCGACAAGGGCAACGAGGCGCGCGAGGAAACGACGCAGGTGTGGGACCACGTGAAGTCCCTGCGCCGCAAGGTCGCCTCGCTGAACTAGGCCGGGCCGGCCGGCGGGTCCTGCCGCGCGATCGCCCACCGACAGCCCGCCGTCAGCGGGCACACCGTGCAGTGCGGCGCATGCTCGACGCACGCATGCCCGGCATGGTGCCCGAGCAGCACGAGCGCCCGGGCCAGGCGGTCGCGATCGCGGCCGAACGCGGCCTGCAGATGTTTCCTGGCGGCACGCCGGCGGCGGGGTCCGGCCGGCGCGGTGAGACCGGCGAGCCGCGCCACGACCCGCGCCGTCTGATCGTCCACGGCCGGCAGGGCGTGTCCGCCGGCGAAGAAGAGCGCCCGCACCTGTGCCGAGGGCGAGAGATGCGGCACGTCGCGCAGCGCGCGCGTCGCGCGCAGCAGCGGCCCGGCCACGACCGCGGGCAGGTCGCGGTGGCGGCGGAAGTGGCCGCTGCCGGCCCGGAGCGCCTCGAGCCGCTCCTCGAAGCCGCCGAGGCCTTCGATGGCGGCTTTCAGATCGTCTTTCGGCGCGCGGAACATCGCATCGGGCGTCAGCGCCGGAATGCGCTTCACCGCCTGCCAGGCCATGCCACGCCGCGCCGGCAGCGCCCGCGCCGACACGATCTCCCACACGAAGAACGCGAACAGGTCCCGGGGCGGCGGCGCCAGCGGCCCGTAGAAGGCCGCGAGCGCCGTCAGGACACCGTCCATCTCAGGCGGGGATGGTCCCCAATCGGCCGATCTCCTCATAGAGCGCGGCCGAGGCGACGACGCCGTTGTGGAAGTTGCCGAGGTCGATCTTCTCGTCGGGCGCGTGCGCGTTCTCGTCGGGCAGGCCCACGCCGAAGAGCACGCACGGCAGGCCCAGTTCCTCCTGGAACGTGGCGACGACCGGAATCGAGCCGCCTTCACGGTTGAAGACCGGCGTCTTGCCGAAGCCACGCTCGATGGCCCGGCCCGCCGCCTGCACGTACTGGTTGTCGAACGACGTCATCCACGGCTTGCCGCCGTGCATGCGGGTCAGCGAGTAGTGGACCGCCTTCGACATGACCTTCTTCAGGTAGTCCTCGAAGAGGTCGCCGATCTTCTTCGGGTCCTGGTTGGGCACGAGGCGCATGCTGACCTTGGCCATCGCCACGGCCGGCAGCACCGTCTTGGCGCCGTCGCCGGTGAAGCCCGAGAGCAGCCCGTTCACTTCGAACGTCGGCCGCGCCCACACGCGTTCGAGGGTCGTGTAGCCCGACTCGCCGAAGAGCTTCGGCGCGCCCAGCCCCATCCGGTAGCGCTTCTCGTTGAACGGCAGCTTGGCGAACTCGGCGCGCTCTTCGTCGCGCAGGGCGACGACGTCGTCGTAGAAGCCGGGGATCTTGATGCGGCCGCCTTTGTCCTTCATCGCCGCGAGCGCCGTCGCCAGCGCCATCGCGGGATTCACGACCGCGCCGCCGAAGGACCCGGAATGCAGATCCGACTTCGTGCCGCGCACGTCGATCTGGAAGTAGGCCAGCCCGCGCAGGCCATAACAAATCGACGGCACGTCGCGATCGAACATCGGCGAGTCGCTGATGACGACGACGTCGGCCGTGAGCAGGTCCTTGTTGGCCTTGATGAAGTCGTCGAGGTTGGCGCTGCCCACCTCTTCCTCGCCTTCGAGGATGACCTTGATGTTCACCGGCAGCCTGCCGGTCTGCGACAGGTGCGCTTCGATGGCCTTCATGTGCATGAAAACCTGGCCCTTGTCGTCGACTGCACCGCGCGCGTAGAGCTCGCCGTCGCGCACCGTGGCTTCGAAGGGCGGCGAGGTCCAGAGTTCGAGCGGATCGACCGGCTGCACATCGTAGTGGCCGTAGAAGAGGATGGTGGGCGCGCCGGCGGCGCCAAGCCATTCGGCGTAGACCACCGGATGGCCGGGCGTCTCGACGAGCCGCGCGCCGTGCATGCCGATGCGGGTGAGTTCGGCGGCCGTCCACTCGGCACAGCGCCGCACGTCGGCGGTGTGCTCCGGCAGGGCCGAGATGCTGGGGATGGCGAGATAGCCCTTGAGCTGCTCGACGAACCGGTCGCGGTTCAGGTTGATGAAGTCGACGATCTTTTCCATGGGAGGCTCCGCGTCCGCCCGGGCCGGACGCGTTTCGTCACTGTAACACTGCCCGCCGGCGGGACGAACGTCAGCGGGCGAGCCGCCACGTGGCGCCGTCGCGCGCGACGCGCGCCTCGCCTTCGAGCATCAGTAGATGGGCGAGCACACTTTCTTCGGCCATGGCGACAAGCGCGGGCTGGAGGTCCAGATAGAGCCGCGCGACGATCGCCGAGACGATCGCCGGACCGCCGTCGAGCGCCTCGAGCACCTGGCGCTCGCGGTCACGCCGGTGCGCAAGATAGACATCAATGACGGCCAGCGGATCGTCGATGACCGGACCGTGCGCGGGCAGAGCCCGCCGCGGCGCCAGCGCGGCGAGGCGCTGCAGCGACCGCAGGTAGTCAGCGAGCACCCCGCCACGCGACGCCGGAATCACCACCGTGCTGCCGCGCACGAGCAGGTCGCCGGTGAATGCCGTACGCGACGCCTCGTGCCAGAGTACGACGTGGTCGGGCGCGTGTCCGGGGGTGTGCACCACGGTGAGCGGCCCCTCGCCCGTCTCGAGCACCTGTCCGTCGGCGAGCGCCTCCCACGGCACGTCGTACGCAGCGTCGCTCTCGGGCCAGGGCACCTTGAGGAAGCGCGCGGCGGGCGCCCGCGCGTGGAGCCTCGGGGCGCCGCTCGCGTGGTCCGGGTGGGCGTGCGTGACCACGACGGCGGCGGGCCCGCCAGGCGCCGCCGCGAACAGATGGTCGAGGTGGCCGGCGTCGCCCACGCCGGCATCCACGAGCAGCGGCCGGGGGCCTGGGAGCAGGTAAGTCCAGTTCCCCGAACCGGTGACGGGACCGGGATTGGCGGCGTGGAGGGTGACGATGTGCACGCGGTTCGGTGCCCGAGAGCAGCCGCGCCCTGATTGTACGTGGTCGACCGACGACCGTTGTCCGAGACTGGTGGCCGCCCCGGACTCGCTCAGAAGTAGACGCGAGCGCGCAGGTAGACGAAGTCGCGGTCGGCGAGGCGCGAGAGGGTGTCGACGCCGCGGCCGGTGAGCCATCCGGCCGACGCCTCGATCCACCAGCCGTCGCGCAGGCTCACGCCGCCCACCCCGCGCACGAACGCGCTGCGGTCACCGGGGTTGTAGACGCCGAACACGCGCAGCCGGCGGGTCTCGCGGGCGAACGTGCGGTCGACCGACGTGACGAGCTGCAGGTCGTGGCGATCGATGGTGCCGGCCGCACCGGCCCGCAGCCGGCGGGCCACGCCGAGCACGGTCGCCGACACGCGGTAATCGCCGGCCCGGCGGTCGACGCCGACGCCGCCCTCGACGGAGCGCGCGGCGAGTGCGGCGAAGCGATCGGTTGCCTGGAGCGTGTCGTCGACATGCCACGCCAGCTCGCCGCGCAGCCCCCACGCACCGCGCACGGTCTCCACGTCACCGCCCACGACGGTCGTGCGCGGATGCACCGCGTTCACCGGCACGCCACGCAGGCCGGGGAGGAGCGGCACGGCCGCCTCGTACAGCGGCACGACTTCGAACCCGCGCCAGGCCATGAGCGCCCAGTCCACGCGTCCCGTCGTGGCCGACAGCCGCGCGCCGCCTTGTGCGTTCCCGGCCGTGACCTGCGGCCGCACGTGCGACGTCACGACCGGCAGGCACGCGCCCGGCACGCAGACCTCCCGCGGCGCGAGCGAGAACGGCGACGTCGGCTCGCCCAGCATGTCGAAGGTGGCGGCGCGGAACACTGGCACGTAGACGGCGTCGAGCGTCGCACCGGCCGGAAGAAACGCACGCACGCGCGCGAAGGCCACGGCGCGGCGCGCCTCGGCCCGGCCCTCGAGGAAGAAGCGCGTGACGTCAATCGGATTGACGACGTCGGTCGGCTGGAACTCGTCGAGCCGCCCCCACACGACCTGACCGATACCCGCCGCGAGTTCCACGGCCTGCGTGGACCAGGTAAGCGTGAGCTCCTGCGGCTGCGCGATGGCCGCACGCCGCGTGGTGCCGTTGCGCTCGCCGGTCAGCCCTTCCGCCCACGCCGCCGCCCGCACCGTGAGGCGTTCTCCGGACGTGACGCGGCCATCGAGGAAGACGCGGCCGCGTAGTTCGACGGCGCCGGCCGGCGCGGCCGCCCGGCCCGGCGCATCCGGCACGGCGTCGAGCATGAGCGACGTGTAACCGGTCAGCGAGGCCGCGGGCTGGGCCCATGCCGTGGCTGCCGTGGCCGCCGCAGCCAGCAGGGCCAGCGCGAGCACCGCGACGCGCGCGTGACGCGGCCTCATGCGGCCGCGACGTCCCGCCGGGCAGCTGCCCCGTACAGTCCGGGGAATCGGGCGATCACGGCCGGCACGATGAAGATCTCGGCCAGGAAGGCTACGGCCATCGTAAGGGCCAGCAGCGAGCCGAACCACGCCGTGGGCTTGTACTCCGAGAACCAGAGCACGCCGAAGCTCAGGCTATTGACGATCGTGGTCGTGAGCGAGGCGCGCCCTTCGTCCATGGCGGCCCGTTCCACGGCCACGTCGGCCGTCGCCCCGTGCGCCGTCTCGCGCCGGAAGCGGCCGATGAAGTGGATGGTGTCGTCGTCGACGACACCGAGCGCCACGCTCGCCACCATGATCGTGGCGACGTTGAGCGAGATGCCGATCCAGCCCATCAGGCCGAGCACCGCGGCCACCGGCACCACGTTCGCGACAATCGCCAGCAGTCCGAACCTCGCCGAGCGGAACACCAGGAAGATGACGGCGAACACCGTGACGAACGCGGTGCCGAAGCTCGTGACCTGCGACGTCACGAGGTAGTGATCGAGCGTCGCGAAGATGCGGCCGGCGCCGGTGACGGTGGGTGTCACGTCCGACCCGGCGAACGCGTCGCGCGCCAGGCGCTCAGCCTCGAAGATCTGCTCGAAGACGACGTCCGAACTCATCGACGCGAGCTTCACGGTGAGGTGCGCGCGGCTGTAGTCGCTGGCCACGACGCGCTCGAGTTCGGTGCGGCCTTCGTCCGAGAGGCCGAACACGAAGAGTTCCTGCGCGATGCCGCCGGGCGCCGATGGCAGCACGTAGGCGGCGGCCGCGCCGCCTTCGAGCTGCTGGTTGGTGCGCTTCACGTAGTCCACGACCGAGGTCACCTTGCGCACCTGTGGCTGGCGGCGCAGCGCCTCGGCCAGGCGATCCATGCGCGCCATCACGTCGGGCCGGGTGATGACATCGGCCGGCCCGTCGAGCATCACGTTGAAGCTGTAGATGCCGGCCAGCTCGCGGTCCATCACGTCGGCAGATTCGTGCAGCGGATGCCCAGGCGCGAAGAAGTTCACGTGGTTCGTGTCGACGCGCAGGCGCAGCACGCCGGCCACCGCCGCGGCCAGCACGAGCGCGGTCACCGCGAGCACGGGCGTGGCGTGGGTGAACGACCAGCGGCCGAGGCGGCGCAGCGGCTCGAGCAGCCAGGTCTCCTGCGGCGGCGTGTGGGTGTCGGGCCGCATCCAGACCAGCAGCGTCGGCACGAGCACGATCGACACCATCATGTCGACCATCACACCCGTGGCGGCGCCGACACCGAACGAGTGCACGGCGACGACGTCGCTCGTCGCCAGCGACAGCAGCCCGAGCGCGGTGGTGGCGCTGGCGCCGAAGAGCGGCGTCACGAGGTGCGAGATGGTGGATTCGAACGCCCGCTGGCGGTCGCCGTGCTCGCGCATCTCGCGATCGAAGTGTTGCACGATGTGCACGTCGTCGGCCACGGCCAGCACGACCACGAGCGGCGTGAGCATGCTCGTGAGCACGTTCATCTCGTAGCCGAGCAGCACGTAGAGCCCGAGCGTCCAGGCCACGCTCACGCCGATGGCGAAGACAAGCAGCGCCACCTTGCGGGCCGAACGGAACATCGCATACAGCGCGACGATCGTGATGAGCAGCACCGGCGGCGTCAGGTCGCGCTGGTTGGCCAGGGTGATGCGGTTGTAGGTCTCGCTGATCTCGAGCGGACCGTTGAAGTAGGTGGTGAGGCCCGCCGGCCGCGCCGTATCGACGATGCCCCGAATCTGCTCGATGACTGCGCCGCGCACGGCGTCGATGCGCTCTTCGTCGGTCGAGATGACGAGTGCCGTCACGCGGCCGTCGGCCGACACGAGGTCGCCGCGCAGCAGCGGATCGTCGAGGGCGTCCTGGCGCACGGCGGCGGCGCCCTCGGCGGTGTCGAGCCGGTCGCCGACGAGCGGTGTCACCTCGATGCCGCCGTCGTCGCCGTCCTGTGGCGGCAGCTGGCGCACGACGTTTGCCGTCGCCAGGCTCTGCACGCGCTCGATGAGCGGCAGGCGGGCGATGTCGCGCGAGATCCGGTCGATGTAACGCAGGCCCTCAGGGGTGAAGAGGGCGTCGCCGGCGACCGCGATGATGAGCGTGCGGCCGCCGCCGAACTCGCGGCGGAAGCGTTCGTACTCGACGTATTCGGGGGAGTCTTTTGCAACCCACGCGCTCAGGTCGTTGTTGATGTTGTTGAGATTGGCGCTGCCGGCGCAGATGACCGCCCCCGCGAGCACGAGCGCGGCGAGCGGCCGCCGCCACCGGAAGAGGATGCGGGCCAGGCGCGCCGACGGACTCACCGGCCGCCCTGTTCCAGTTCACGCCGGCTGAACGCGGCCTCGGTGAGGCCGGTGTTGTAGCGCGCCTCGGTGACGACGAGCGTGGTGCGGGTGCGCGTCGCCTCGTTGGCCATCGTGGCGTCCATCACCGTCCAGATGCCGCCGGGGCGGTCGAGCCGCGCCACCGTGTACTGCTTCTCGCGCTCGCCGCGGCGGTTGAACACCTGCGCCTCGACGATGACGAAGGCGTCCTTCCGCACGAGCGACAGCGTGCGCGGATACCGGGCGCCGGCGTCCTTCGCCGTCGACTCGATCCGCCAGGCCGGGTGCGCCGTGCCCTGCGCGTCCCTCCATGTGGTCGAAGCCTCGACCATCTTGTAGGTGTAGTCCGTGAGCTTCCGGCCGCCGATGTCTTCGTAACTGAGGTCGCTGCCCACGAAGCTTTCCTGCGCTTCGGCGCCGGCGATGCGCCGCACGCGACCAAGGGCCGGCAGGTAGAGGAAGCGCTCGTCCTCCCGCTGCGCATGTTCCCAGACGAGGAACCCGGTGCCGCGGATGTCGGCCGGGCCGAGGAAGCGGACGAGCACGCGGTCGCCGCGGGCGCCGACGGCGGCGAGCGACGTGATGACGAGCGTGCGCTCGCGGGCGCGGCCCTGGCGATCGTCCAGGCGCATCGTCATGGCGAGGCGCGAATCGCGGCCGGTGTCGCGGGCATCGATGCGCGCGGCCACCCAGTCGGCGCTGCCCTCGGCGGGCGCGGCCGCCGCCGGCTGCGGGCGTGGCGCGGCCGTGGCCACGAGGCCGCAGGCGGCGACGAAGGCGACGAGCGGCGCCAGCCGGCACAGACGACGGACACGGGACATCAGCACCTCGCGCGGACCCACACGTTCGATTTTGTGAAGTCTTTCACACACTGTCAAACCGGCCGGCGCGCCCCACCCGGCGGCTCCGCCTGACATCCGCGACCGGACCGGACGGGCCGGGAATGCGCCTACCGGATAATCTGCAGGTCGAGCAGCGTCTTCCGGATCGCGTCGTCCAGGCCCTTCTCTTTCAGACGGCTCCACAACCGCTCGATCACGCGCGCGTCGACGAACCCCGGCACCGTCGTGCCCCACTGCTGCGCGGCGCGGAAGGCGTCGAGCGCCTTCACGGCCTCCTCGGTGTAGACAGCCGCATCGGGCCCGGTGAGCGCGATCGCCTTCTCGTTCGGGCGGTAGTAACCGAGGGCATGCAGCATCAGCTTGAGCTGCAACACGTCGCGTCCCATGAACTGTTCGAGGCGGCGGAACCCCAGCGTCTCGCTGGCCGTGTCGTAGATGCGGCGCAGCTCGCCGAGCGGCTCGGGGTGCTCGCAGACATTGATGTTCACCGTGGTCTTGTCGGGACGCCGCGAGCGGCCCTGGCGCGGGTCGGCCACGACCACCGCCGCCGACTGTGTCTCGCCGTGCCGTCCGTCGCCGCCGAGCCGGTGACCGGCGGTGAGCGCCTCGATCATCCGGTCCGCGAGCGTGCGCACCGATCCCTCGCTCGCCTGGAAGGTGTCGGCCACGGCGTCCACGACGGCCGGGCTCACGAGCGAGTTGCCCTGCACGGCGAACGTCGCGCCCTTGCGCATGTGCACCCAGTCGCCCTGCGCCTCGGCGCCGTACTGGCGCTTCCCGGTCCACTGCGCGGTGCGGCCCTGCATGTCGATCACGCCCACCTGACGGCTTTCGCGGCCCTCGTCGGCAGCCACGACGGCGTCCATCGCCGCCTGCGGCGAGGCACCCTTCTGGATGAGGTCGAGCAGATCGTTGCCGTACTCGACGCGCGTGCCGCCCTGCGTGGCCACGGCGCCCACACCGACGCGCACCCACGGCACGGCATTGCCCACGCAGGGGTTTCGCGTGGTGACGATGACGCCGGTTTCGCCCGTCCGCGGATCGATGGCCACGATCGAGAACGTGTGGAAGGAGATATCGGCCCCCTGGCCCCAGGCCACGGGCTCCTGGGCGAGGGCCGGCGACGCCGCGGCAACCACGAGCGCCGCGACACCGAGAAACGAGATACGCATGAGAGTCCTGTTCAGTGGCCGCCAGGCGCGACACGTCCGGCGGCGGGATGGCGCCGCTCGGCCACGCTCAGCGTGAGCGACAACACGAGGTAGTACACGGGGAAGACGAGCGCGAGCCACGACCACACGCCCCCGCCGTCAGGCAGGCGCCAGATCACCATCGAGAGACACACGCCCCAGACGGCGCCGAGCGCGATCGTGACCGGGCGCCACGTGAGCGTGCGCGACGGATACACATACCGCACCGGCACGAAGACGAGCACGACGAGCACGGCGAGAATCGCCGCGTTGACCGTTGGCGAGAGCCGCCAGTCCACGAGGTACACCGCCACGATGTTCCAGTACGACGGGAAGCCGGTGAAGAAGTGGTCGGTGGTAGCCACCTTCGCATCGGCGCGGCTGAAGCCGTAGCCGCTCGCGATGAGCATCGCGGCGCCGGTCGGCAGCGCGAGCGGCGGCGGGACAAGGCCGGTCTTCACCACCACGAGGGCCGGCACGAACACGTAGGTCAGGTAATCGACCACGTTATCGAGCGTGGCGCCGTCGAACCACGGCAGGCGCTGCTTGACGTGCAGCGCCCGCGCGAGCACGCCATCCGTGGCATCGATGAGGGTGGCGGCGACGAGCCAGAGGAACGTGGCGCGCAGGTCGCCGGCCTCCAGCGCGAGCACCGCGGCCAGGGCCGTGGCCGCTCCCGAGGCCGTGTAGAGATGCGCCAGCCAGGCCACGCGGGGTCTCGGTCGGCCGCTACAGCCGGCGCACGGCCTGCGGGAAGCTGTTCCAGACGGGCACGCCGCAGAAGTGCGAGCCCTCGGTGCAGCGCGGCGAGACGATCTTGTTGCGCAGCACACACGGCGGGCCGAGGAAGCGGCCGAGCCGCGGGTGCACGTCCTGCACCTGCGCGATCTCGTCCATCGACGCCAGGTAGATCTCTTCCTGCGCGTTGAAACACGTGCGCAGCGTCCACTTGTGCTGCAGCGAGAGCAGACTGCCCGACTCGACGAGGCGCAGCGCCTTGGCATTCGGCAGCAGGTAGAGCGCGTACTCGAGCGGCACGCCGAGTTCGAGCAGGCGGTTCTTCGCCGCCCACGCCTCGGCAATCGCGCGTTCGTAGACGGCGAGCGCGCGCGGGTTCTGCCGCAGCAGCCGCGGCGTCACCACATCGGGCGCCGCCGTGTCGGCGAACGTCATGAGCGGACGCGACGCCGGCACCATGCGGTGGCGCTGATCCTGCGAGTCGGCGGTGTGACTGAGCTTCTTCTCGAAGACATAGGCCACGTGGTGCAGCGCCCGCATCATCGGCGAGTGGTGCGACACGTTCAGCATGTCCACGCGATAGAGATTGCGGGCCGGGTTCATCACCCGGTCGATGGCTTCGTCGTCGGAGAGATCGGCCGCGTCGAGGCCGAAGGTGGCGCGCACGGCATCGCTCACGACGCCTTCGGCGTCCGACGACCAGTCGCGCAGCCGCGACACGCGGCCGCCGAGCCGCGCGTCGAACGCGGCCGCGAAGGCATCACCGCCCGCCCGGGCGCGCGGGAACGACGCCTCGGGCAGCGCGTCGCTCGCGAGCGTATCGAGGCCGACCTTCTCGAAGAACAAGGGGTCGACGTCCTTCACCAGATCGACCATCGCGCCGATGACGAGCCGCGCTTCGTGCGGCGTGTCGCCGGCACTGAGCATCCGGTGCAGGCGGTGCAGCACGAGCCCGGAGACCGTGTGCACCATCGATGTGAAGGCGGCAATCGGGATGACGTAGCGAGCCGTCTCGATGGCCTTCTTCTCGGCCTCGCGTTCGACGGCCTTGTGCCGCTCGGGGCTGTTCGACGGCCGCAGGTAGCGCAGCTCCTTCAGGATGGCCCAGGCATCGTCCTTGAGCAGCGCCGAGAGCTCGGCGTAGTAGTCCCACGCGGTGACGACCGACTGCTCGTAGACCCGCAGCGCCTCGCCCGCGATCGGCGGCACGAACGCCCGCGGCTCCTTCAGCTTCACGTAGCGCTGACTGGACTGCTCCGAGTTGTAGAACGGGTAGGCGTGCAGCACGCTCCAGACGAACTGGCGAGAGATGTTCTCGAGGCCGAACTCGAAGTGGGCGTGCTGGAAGACCGTGTGGTGCCCGCCCTCGAAGGTCAGCGGCCCGATCGAATCGCGCTGCTTGTCGGTGATCTCGGACGTCTCGACGACACGCGGCGAATAACAGGTACGGGCCGCCGCGATGGCGCCGTCGTAGGGCGCGGCCGGCGCGCTGCGCAGGCTGATCCTGGGAGCGTCGGTGGCGAGGGCCAGCGAAGGCATGGACTGCCTATTCTAGCGGCTGGCCGGGGCGGCGTCGCGACGCGACAGCCAGCGCATCACGTAGCGCACGAAGCGCTCGTTGTTCGTGCCGGCCCAGGCGAGGCCCGTTGGCGGCCCGCCGGCCACGGCATCCGCCGTGAGCAGGTGCGTGTCGCCGATGACCACGACGCGGCCGCGGCCGCGTTCGAAGGCAATCGCCTGCGCCAGACCGGCGACCGGATGGCCGGTGGTGGTCGGGTCACCGGCGTGCGCCACCTCGGTGGCCGAGGGGCTCAGACGCAGCAGCACGGCCGCGCCGGGCGGCGGCTCGAGCGCCTGCCCGCCGAAGGTGACCACGCGGTTCACGGGCGGGGCATCGGCAAAGCCGTCCACGATCGGGTGCGCACCGAAGAGGCCGTTCTCGCGCGAGAACACGAGGTGCGCCGGCGCGCTCTCGGAATGGCCGACATCGACGACGAGCCGCTCGCGCATCCTGACGCCGAGCCGCGCCGCGAGTCCGGTGCTGCCGCGCGCGATGGGGGCTTCGTCGGCCGCGAGCAGCAGCGAGCCCCCGTTCTCGACCCACTGCAGCGTGGTCTCGATTTCCTGGGTGATGAGGCCGTCGTCGTCGAAGAACGCCAGCCCATCGAGACCGGCCGCGGCGGCGGCCCGCCGCAGCACGCCGAGCACGCCGAGCGGGTTGGCGACCACGGCGATCTTGGCGTCCACCAGCACCTCGGCGCGGGTGGCGTTGCCGTCGCGCAGACGCGTGAAGCCATCCGCCTCGATGAGGCCGGCAAAGGCGCGCAGCCGGCCCGTGCTCGTGCCGTCGTTCCAGTGCGCGGCGTCGATGAGCACGGCGGGCGCGTCGGCCTTCCACAGAGGACGCTCGATGGCGCCGGCATAGGGCAGGCCCGGCCGATCGGCCAGGCCGCGCCACCCGGCCAGCCCGGTGCCGGCCACCAGCAGCAGCACGCCGAGGCGTCGCAGGGTGCGTCTCATCGCGCCACCGGCGGCACCGTCACTCGTCGTCGCCGCCGCGGACGTGGTACCGCGAGTACTCGTCGAGATAGGTCAGCGAGGTCAGCGCCTGCATGCGGTCGAGGAACAGCACGCCGTCGAGGTGATCGGTCTCGTGCTGGATGACGCGGGCCGGGAAGTCTTCGGCCTCGATCTCCACCATGCGGCCCTGCCGGTCGAGCGCCTTGACCACGATCTTGCGGGCGCGCGGCACGCGGCCGCGGATGTCGGGGATGCTCAGGCACCCCTCCCAGCCCTCGACCACGGTGCTGTCGGCCGGGGTGATGACGGGGTTGATGAGCACGCTCGCCTCGGCGTCGTCGCCGTCATCGAGCATCGCGACGAAGATGCGCAGTCCCTCGTGCACCTGCGGACCCGCCAGGCCGACCCCGCTGTACTCGTGCATGGTGTCGATCATGTCGTCAATGAACTTCTGGAAGCGCGGGTCCTTGATCTGCGGGCGTTCCACGGACCGGGCCTTCTGGCGCAGCACCGGATGGCCCATGCGCGAGACCTTCAGGATGGACATATCCGCCAGTACAACAGACTGGCGCGCCGCTGTCCAGCCGACGCCCCCGGGGACCACCTGGATAGTGGCGCGGTGGTCCGCCGGGTGTAGACTCACGGCCGGTTCGACCGCCCGTTCTTCGGAGGGATACACGTGAAGACACTCGCGCGCCTGTTGGGATTCGTCATCATGCTGCTCACCGCCCTTGCCGCCGGGCCGGCCGAGGCACAGGTCTACCCGAACGCGAAGACGGGTGGCAATTACATGCACAACTACTACTTCGCGCCGGCGGCGAGCAGCACGCCGTGGTGGCCGTCGTGGGCTCCGGATGGCAAGCGCATCGCCTTCGCGATGGACGGCTCGATCTGGACGGTCGACGTGGGCGGCACGGTGGCGAAGGAGATCGTCTACTCCCCCCGCGAGTACCTGTCGATGCCCGAGTACTCGCCCGACGGCAAGTGGCTCGCCTACACGGCCGACGACGACGCGAAGAGCATCAACCTGCGCCTGCTGAATATCGCCACCGGCGCGTCGGTGGATCTCACGACCGGGCCGCACGTGAACCACGAGCCAGCCTGGTCGCCCGACGGCAAGCGCCTCGCCTACGTCTCCACGGCACCGAACGGCTACTTCAACGTGTTCGTGATGGACATCGTGGACGGCAAACCCGGCAAGAGCGTCCAGATCACGACCGACAACTCGTTCGGCCGCGATCGCCTCTACTTCGGCGATGTGGACGTGCACATCGCCCCCGCCTTCTCCCCCGACGGCAAGGAGCTGCTGCTCGTCTCGAACCGCGGCATCCCGCTCGGCTCGGGCGGCATCTGGCGCGTGCCGGTCGAACCGAACGTGATGGCGACGCCGCGGGCCAAGGTCATCCACAAGGAAGAGACGCTCTACCGCACGCGGCCGCAGTGGTCGCCCGACGGCAAGCGCATGGTCTATGCATCGCACCTCGGCGGCCAGTACACCGAGCTCTTCGTGCTGCCCACGGTGGGCGGCGAACCCTACAAGATGACCTTCAGCGGTCACGACAACTTCCTGCCGCGCTGGTCGCCCGACGGCGAATGGATCGCCTACATCTCGAACGAAGAAGGTGTGCCACAGCTCAAGACGATGAAGTCGTGGGGCGGCGAGCAGCACATCGTGCGCATCGCCGAACGGCGCTACATGCGGCCGATGGGCACCGTGTCGGTGCGCGTCGTGGACGACGCGACCGGCGCCGAAGTGGCGGCGCGCGTCTACCAGACGGCCGCCGACGGCAAGCCCTACACGCCGCCCGATTCCTACGAGCGGCTGGCGGCGCTCAACCGCCACCTGTTCCACACGCCCGGCCACTACATCACGCGCGCGCCGGTGGGCCCGTTCAAGATCGAAGTGACGCGCGGCTTCGAATACGAGATCGCGACCACGACCGTGGACGTCCGCCCGGGTTCGACCAGCAACGTCACGGTGCGCCTGAAGCGGATGGTGGACTTCGGTGCCCGCGGCTGGCAGTCGGGCAGCAACCACGTCCACATGAACTATGCCGGCAACCTGCACAACACGCCCGAGAACATGCTGATGATGGCGCGCGCCGAAGACATGGGCATGACGAGCCTGCAGATCGCCAACAAGGACAACCGGATCCTCGACTACCAGCACTACACGCCCGGCCAGTCGCTGCATCCGCTGTCGAAAGAGGGCTACGTGATGCACGTCGGCCAGGAATACCGGCCGCCGTTCTACGGCCACATCTCGCTCTTCAACCTGAAGAACAACCTCGTCTCGCCGTTCGTGACCGGCTACGAGGGCACCGGCATCGGCAGCCTGTATCCGTCGAACACCGACATCTTCCGCTACGCGAAGCAGCAGGGCGGTATCGGCGCCTACGTACATCCGTACGCGGGCAACGCCGATCCACTCGAAGGCAGCCTCGGCACGGCCAAAGGGTTCCCGGTGGACGTCGCGCTCGGCGCCGTGGATTATCACGAGCTGTGGTCGCAGAGCGCCGGTGATGCCGTGCTCACGGTGTGGTACCACACGCTCAACAACGGCTTCCGCGTGCCGGTGACGGGCGGCGAGGATTCGATCTCGAGCCTGCACCGCGTGGAACTCGTCGGCGTGTCGCGTGGCTACTTCCTCATCGGCGACCGCCCGCTCACGTGGGAGAACTGGATGCAGGCGATGCTCGCAGGCCGAGGCTTCGTCACGAACGGGCCGCTGCTCGAGTTCACGGCGAACGATGCCAACATGGGCGAAGAGATCACGCTGCCGGCCGCGGGCGGCCGGGTGACCTTCCGTGGCGCGCTCCACTCCATCGTCGGGCTCGAGCGCTTCGAACTCGTCTCGGGCGGCAAGGTCGTCCACACCATTCCGCTCACCGGCGACAAACGCGCCGCCACCTTCGAGCTGCCGCTCGACATCAAGGCGAGTGGCTGGTACTCGCTGCGGGCGATTGGCGCGCCGGGCACGTTCCCGGTCGAGAACTCGCGGCCGATGGCCGTGACCAACCCGATCTTCGTCACCGTGGGCACGCAGCCCATCAGGAGCGCCGCCTCGGCCGATTACTTCGTGCGCTGGATCGACAAGCTCACCGCGATGGCCGACAAGGATCCGGGCTGGCGCAGCGACAAGGAGAAGGCGCACGTGCTCGGCCAGTTCAAGGAAGCACGCGACATCTATCTCGCGCGCGGCAAGGAAGCGGCCTCGGCGGGCCGCCCGTAACATGAGCCAGTTCCGCTTCTGCCCCGTCTGCGGCGCCCCGCTCGAACCGCGGGCGCTGCGGACGGGCGAGCCGATGCGGCTCGTCTGCACGGGGCCGACGTGCGGCTTCGTGTTCTATCTCGATCCGAAGCTGGCAGTGGGCACGATCGTCCGCATGCCGGATGGCCGCATCGTGCTCGCGCGCCGGGCGATCGAGCCAGGGCACGGCCTGTGGGTGTTCCCGGGTGGCTACGTCGATCGCGGGGAGGACGTGCGCACGGCGGCCATCCGCGAAGCACGCGAAGAGGCCGGCATCGACATCCGCCTCGATGGCCTGGTCGGCATCTACTCGTATCCGGGCGTGACGGCCGTCATCATCGTCTACAGCGCGGTGTGGACGGGCGGCACGCTCACCATCGACGACGAGAGCCTGGAGATCCGCACCTTCGACCCCGACGGCCTGCCGTGGGACGAAATGGCGTTTCCGAGCACGAAGGACTCGCTGCGCGACTACCTCGACGGCCGACGCGAGGGCCCGGCCGGTACGCTCACTTCGGCCTGACGGCGAACGGGCCCACCTCGGGTGTACCCTGCGTGTTGGTCAGCGGGCCGAGCTCGGCGGCCACGCCGCGCGCAATCGCCGCCGTTTCGCTGCCGGCCTGGAAACATGTGAAGTCGGGACGATCACGCCACGCGAACGGCCCGCACAGGCGCACGCCGGCGGCGATCGCCGCATCGTGCACGATGTTGATGACGCGCTCGTAGTCGGGCTGCCCCTGCCGGTAGCCGGTGAAGTTCGCGAGATCGCCGCTGGCGGCGAACACCGCCGTCACCCCCGGCACCTTCGCAATCGCCGCCGCGTTCTTCACCCCGTCGAGCGTCTCGATCATCAGAATGAGCACGAGGTTGTCGTTGGCGGTGGCGCGGTAGCCGCCGGGCACGCCGCCGTACATCGCCGCGTCGAACGCCTGGCCACCGCCGTTGCTGCGCCGGCCAAGCGGCGGGAAGTAGGCCCAGTTCACGACCTCGCGGGCTTCCTCTTCGGTATCCACCGTGGGCACGACGAGCACGAGCGCACCGGCATCGAGCGCGTGCTGGATCTCGCGCTCGTCGGTGTAAGCCACACGCACACCGGGCACGGCTTTGGCGTGCGGACACGTGCGCCACATGCGCGCGGCCGCCTGCCAGTCGCGCTGGTCGTGCTGCATCTCGGTCCAGATGAAGTCGTAGCCGGCATTGGCCATCGCGCAGTAGACACTCGGGTCGGTGGCGCCAAACAGCGTGCCGCCGGTCACCTTGCCGCCGGCCAGCATCTTGAGCTTCACCGGATTCCACAGCTTCGTGCCGGCGGGCGGATCGAACGCCGTGCCGTATTTCCACGTGGCCGCATCGAAGCGGCCGGTGTTGGCGGCGCCAGCCGGCGCGACGTCGCGGGCGCGGCTGTCGGTGCCGGGGGCCGCCGCGAGCGGGAACTCACTGGCCCCGGGGGCGGCGTTGTTCGCGTAGGGATCGGCCGAGGGCGCCGGTGCCTGGGGACGCGGCGCCGCGGGTGCCTGCGGAGCGGGCCCCTGGGCCTCGAGGGCCAGTGCCGACAGCACCAGCATGCCGCAGAAAGAAATCGCCGTCAGGGGTTGCGTCATCGGGGCCTCCGCCGTTCGTGGTGGCGGATGCTAACACGTCCCGGCCGCGCGCCGGCTCAGCGCCGGGCGACGGTGTCCTCGAGGGCCCGCACGATGCGCACGAGACGCACGGGCCCTGGTGGCGTGAGCACTTCGCCGCGCAGGTTCTCGCGGGCGAGCTGCCGCGGCACGAGGTCCACCGAGGAGCCGAACCCGGGCACGTCCTTCACGGCGTCCACGACGATGAGGCGCCGGCCTTCGCGCTCCGCCCGTTCGAGGAGCGGCATGAGCGCCGAGGCCGCTGGCGCGCCCGTGTAGGTGCCGGTGGGTTGGCCGCCGCGCATCACGATGAACCGCTCGCGGAAGAACTCGTCGAGCACGAGCCAGGCGTCGATGCGATTGGCCACGAGCAGACACGCCAGTTCGTCGGGCCCGGCGATGAGGTCCGTGGGCTCGACGAGCGGCGCCGCCGCGGTCGTGACGAGTGTGGGCCGCGCGCCGTCCCACGGCGGACCCGCGCTGCCGCCGCGCCACGACTCCCCCGTCACGAGCAGAATCGCCACGATGCCGGCGACGGTCACGACACGCCGCGCGCCAGCCGCACGCACTGCGGCGATGGCGCCGGCGTCCACGGTGAGCGCCGCCAGCATGAAGGTCACCGGCAGCAGCAGGTAACGCGCTGTGATGCCCGACTCGATGACGCCGAACCACAACACCCAGCCGATCCACAGCACGTGCAGGGCCCGCTCCACCGGCGTCCACGCGCCGCCGGCCCCGGCGGATCGCGCAAGCAGCGCGCCGAGCGTGAGCGCCGTGAGCAGCGGGTACTCGCCGACGAGGTGCGCGAACATGTCGAGCGGATAGACGAACGCGGATTCGCTGACGCGCGCCCACGCGTCGCCAGGCGCGAAGCCGGCAGCCATCGCCGCCACCATCCAGAACACGACGGCGCCGGCCAGCACGAGGAGGCTCGTGCCCACGATCGCCTGGCGGATGCGCGGAGTGGCGAGCGGCAGCGCGGCCACGGCCACGACCGGCACGAGCCCGAGCTGCCCGAGCATCGAGGCGATGCCGCCCACGAGCACGGTGGCGCCCGACCACGGCTGCTGGCGTCCGCGCACGAAACCGAGTGCGCTCGTCACGACCACGCCGGCCAGGGCGGCAACCGGCAGCAGGCGCGGCAGATCGAGCGGCGGGCGCTCGAACAGATTGAGCACCTGCCAGAGGAAGAAGCGCCGCACCATGACGTCCCCATTGGTCGGCGGCGCCAGCGCATGCACGGCGAAGAGCGCGAGCTGGCCGGCCACGAGACCGGCGATGAGCCAGGCGGCGCGTCGCAGCCACTCCACGCGGCGTCCCGGTGCCGCGAACACGAAGGCCACGGCCGGCACGGCCGCGAGTGTGAAGGCGAGTTCGTGGGTCCAGCGGGCGCCGACGGCCACGAGCGCCAGGGCCACGGCACCGCGGGTGCTCAGTGTGGGGCGCGCCAGCAGGGCCAGCGCGATGAGGTCACAGAGCAGGAACGGCGCGTAGAACCGCGCTGTCGAGGCCGACACCCAGAACGGCACCGACCCGGCCACGGCTACAACCGCCAGGAGCGCCGTGGGCGGCGACGCCAGACGTGCGAGCTCGCGAAAGAGCACCCAGAGCGACAGCAGCGCCGACAACACGCTCACCGCGCGAAACACGGGCAGCGTCTGCCCCGCGGCGAGCCCGGCCAGCCACGCCGCGTACGAGTAGCCGAGCCCGCGGTCGTAGAGCAGCCCGGAGGGCAGCAGCGGCAGCCCGTGCATCTCGATGCCGCGCACGGCGAACACCGTGAACTCCTCGTCGGGCGAGTAACCGGATCGCGCGAGATCCGGCCATGCCGCCGCCAACGCCACGGCCATCGTCAGCACGAAGGCGAGCGTCCAGCGGCGCTCTCGGCCGTCCGGCCTGACGGAACTCGACATCGTGGGCAACGCGTTCGGCATTGTAGCCGGTGCTTCAGTAATCCTTCTGGCCGATGTCATCGACCGGCGCGTGCGCGAACTGCGGGGCCAGCCTGACCGGTCCGTACTGCCGCGCCTGCGGAGAGCACGAAAGCGCGTCGCACCCGGCCACGATCGGGCACCTGTTCCACGAGCTGACGCACGAACTGCTGCACGTGGACGGCAAGATCTGGCGCACCGCCCGCACGCTCTTCACGCGGCCGGGCGAACTGACCGCCGAATACTGGGCCGGCCGCCGCGCTCGCTGGATCGGCCCGTTTCGTGTGTTCCTGATCGCCGCCGCGGCGCTGCTCTTCGTGCCCGGCATCGGCCCGATGAACTTCCAGACGCGCCTCGAGCGCAAAGCGAACGGCGACCTCAACGTGGCCATCGGCCCGCCGGGCGGAGTGACCCCTGGCACCGTCCTCATCGAGGGGGCGGAGCGGGACGCCTACGTGGGCAGGCTGCGCACGGCCTACGCGGCCATCCGCTACGCCGCGGTTCCCCTCTTCGCGCTGTGCGCCTGGCTGCTCTATCGGCGCTCGCAGCCCTACTACGCCAGCCATCTTGTGCTGGCCGTGCACTACTACGCGTTCTGGTACGTGGTGAGCCTGTTCAGTGGACGCCTGCCGTACAGCGTCGGTGCGCCACTCGCGCAGGCGCTCTGCGCGGTCTATCTGTTCGTCGCGCTCCGCCGTCTCTTCGGTGAGACATGGCCGCGAACGGCCATCAAGGCGCTGGTGCTCTTCGTGGTCCTGATTGCGGCCGAGATGGCGCTGGCCTACGCGGCAGGCGCGTGGACCGCACTCGGACTCGCCTGACGGTGCTTAGTCCGACAGGCCCTCGGCCTTGCGCTCTTCGAGCGTGATGGTGCCGGCCGCGGCCTTGCGCGACGCCTCGAGCGACAGGATGCCGGCGTGCGGCGTGATGTACTTCGCCACCACCGCCGACGTGCCGTTGATGCGCAGCTTGCCCATCAGGAACGCGAACTGATCCTCGAGGCTCTGGCCGATCGCGGTGCGCACGTTCTGCGGCAGGTTCCACAGCTGGCTCTTGAACGGCCCGATGGCCTTCTTGCGCGCCTTGTAGAGGAACTGCTCGTCGGTGTCGCTCGCCTTCTTCTCTTCCCTGGCGTTCTCGCGAATCCACGCGTACATCTCGGCCTTGAGCACGGCCGGGAACTCGGCATGGTCGTAGACCATGTTCTGGAAGTTGGTGGCGAGGTGGATCTCGCAGGCGCCGGCACGCGGGAAGGCTTCGAACGCCTCGGCATTCAGCGTGGAGGCGCCGTGCTGCACGGCGCCGCCGAGCCCGTAACTTTCGCGGGCCACGCGCGACAGCTCCTCGAGCGTCACGAGGTCGATCTTCACGTCCATCCGCACCTTGCCGTCGGGGCCCACGAAGCCGCCGTGCGCGGTGCCGGTCTGCACGCTGATCTTGCTGATGCCCACGAGGTTGGCGCCCTTGGTCGCGAGCGCCGCGTTGAAACCCTGCATGTAGGCATGCAGCTCGTGGATGTCGGAGTTCTTGCCGCCCACCTCGCCGATTTCGCCGCCCACCGACACCGTGACGTCTTTCGGCTCGTTGCGGCGGATGAAGGCCGCGAAGTCGGCCGCCAGCTCGCAGTTGACCGCCTGCTGCTCTTCGAGCGTCGGCTTGTCGAGATCGACGAGCGTCGAGGTGTCGATGTCGATGTTGTAGAAGCCGGCCGCGATCTCCTCGCGGATGAGGGCGCGCAGCGTGTCGAGTTCCTTGTCGCGGTCGGGCGACTGGTACTTCTTGAGCGCCACCTGCACGTGGTCGCCCTGCAGGAAGAGCGGCCCGCGGAAGCCCTCGCGCAGCGCGCCGGCGGCCATGACGGCGGCGTATTCGTGCGGCCGCTGCTCGGTATAGCCGATTTCTGAGCGGGCGATCTCGAGGATGAAGGCGCCGGCATCAAGACCCTTCGCGGCGCGCATCACGGCGCGGGCCGTGTCGTAGGCCATCATGCGCACGTTGATCGCCGGCACGGTGAAGCCGCCGGCCTCGCCCTTGCCCATCGCGAT
Organism: Vicinamibacterales bacterium; assembly: GCA_044347565.1. Taxonomy (GTDB): domain Bacteria; phylum Acidobacteriota; class Vicinamibacteria; order Vicinamibacterales; family UBA2999; genus CADEFD01. The sequence continues at coordinate 38,736 of JBIKUN010000024.1, forward strand.
GTAGAGGTCGTGGATCGAGGCGAAGCGGATGCCCTGATGCGCCGCCAGGTGCAGGATGACCCAGCGGGCCGTGCCCTTCAGCTCGGGTGTCGCGCCGAAGACCGCGGTGTGCGCCAGTCGATCCACGAGGTCCGTGGAGGGTGCGCCGGTGACCGCGATCTGGTCTCCGGTGATGGTGGCGATGCCGGCAAGGGCGACGGTAAGGTCGGCGACGGAGGTGAACACCATGGATGCGCTCTTTCTGTGACTAACCAACGGATGATTTTACCATCGGCCAGTCCACGCGTTCGATGACCGGCTCAGCCGCGGCGGCCATCACCATCTGCGCTATCGGCAGGTCCGCTTCCGCGCGTTCGACCTCGGCGATCTTCGCCCGCGTCAAGGGGTGCCGCGGCGTGAAGAGCGTGCAGCAGTCCTCGTCGGGCAGGATGGAGATCGGAAAGGTGCCGATCCGGCGGGCGTCGGCCATGATCTCGCCTTTGTCCATCCCCACGAGCGGACGGATCGTGAGGTGGCTCGTGGCCGCGCCGATGACCGCCAGGTTGTCGAGCGTCTGCGATGCCACCTGCCCCACCGCATCACCCGTGACGAGCGCGCGCGCGTGCACCTTCGCCGCGAGCGCCTCGGCGATCCGCAGCATGAGCCGGCGGTAGACCACGACACGCAGCGGCCCTGGCACGGTCACCGTGACCTGACGCTGCAGCTCGCCGAACGGGATGAGCATCAGGTGCGCGCCGAGCTGATACGGCGCCAGCACGCGCACGAGCTCGCGCGCCTTGTCGATCGAGGCGTGCGAGGTGAACGGGTGCCCGTGGAAGTGCACGAAGGTCGCGTGGCAGCCGCGCCGCATCATGCGCCACGCCGCCACCGGCGAGTCGATACCGCCCGAGAGCAGCACGAGCACACGTCCGCCGGTGCCGGTGGGCAGTCCGCCGGCGCCCGGCTCCTTGCCGAAGTGATAGTAGGCCGCCTTCGGCACGATCTCGACCCACACGGTGAACGCCGGATTCGAGAGATCGACCTTCCAGCCCGTGGCCGCGCCGACGAGCGCGCCGAGGTGGCGCTCGAGATCGGGCGACGCCACCGGGAACTGCTTGTGCGCCCGCCGCACCTCCACGCGGAAGCTCGGCACCACGCGCTGGCGTGGCAGGTCGCGCATCACGCCTCCGGTAATCGCCTCCACCGTGGGCTCGACGCGGTGCGCCACCGAGTAGTTGGCGAGCCCGAACACGGTGCGGATGCGCGCGCACACGGCGTCGAGAGTCTGGCCGTCGTGCACCGGCACCTCGAGGCCGCCCATCGGCAGCCGCACGCCGCCCACGCCGAGGCCAGCCAGCGCGTCGCGTGTGTTCCTGGCCAGTTGGCGGGTGAACCACGGGCGGTTCTGCCCCTTGAGCGCGATCTCCTGATAAT